>JAOPZB010000081.1 GCA_025964355.1 Solirubrobacterales bacterium
CGATGCACGTCGCGGCTGCAAGGTTGACGCCTGCGTCGCTCACCGCGGCGGCGACCCGGGCAAGCGCGCCCGGGGTGTTCTCAATATCTATGACGAGATCGAACGCCATGTCTGCCAGCGCTGCCAGGGTATCGGATCAACCTCGGGTCTCATCGGGGACCGTGGCTACCCGTAAGGAGCCGGGGATGCATACCCCGTTGGTGTCGCGCGGGTAGCCTCGCTTGATGGCCACGCGCCCCGTCCGCCTGTATGGCATCGCCCCGTCCCACCCCGTGCTTGCGGTAGGTGGGGATGCTGAAGACGACGAATTTGAGCCTTCGAGTGCGCTGCTCTTGGGATCACGCTGTTCCCGTATCTCACTCCGCCGAGGCGTAGTCGCTGAAGCACGGCGAGCCAAGAGCAGACGCCTCGCTCGAGCGCCCAAAGGGGCGCGAGCAATGATGCGCTGGCCGGAAATATCGCGCTGCCACCAGACCGTCGCCGACCGTGCTCTGCGAGCAACATGACGCCGGTGACGCCGCAGACAGCGGGCGTCAAGCGTCGGCGTAGCGTTGCCGCGATGGTGAGCGGCAGCAGCGCAAGCCAGCAGAGCATGCGTGCCGGAAGCGCAAAATCGTCGTAGGCCTGACGCGTCCGTTGACCCAGAAAGTGCGATGTCGTCGGAGGACGCCTTCCTACGTAGAGATCCAGCGGCGAGAACGTTGTGCCGCCGCTCGCTTCGACGGTCCTGATCAGCTCGAGATTCTCGAAGATCACGTCTCCGTCGTAGCCGCCCATTGCGATGAATCGCGATCGCCGCACTCCGAGCGTCCCGGGGAAGTCTGCGCCTAGGGCACGATTGAGCAGCGTCCTCGCCGTGTCCCAACGGGCATGCCAGGGCAGCGGCTCAAAGAAGTTCTGCGGGCGAACGAGGTCGTATTCGCCTAGATGCTTTGCGACCCGCTGCAGAGCCGCGCGCTCATAGCGGACGTCGTCGTCTGCGATCACGACGACCTCGTGAGAGGCGCGACGCACGCCGGTGTTCACGCCCGCGACCTTGCCCATCTTGCAATGCGCAGCCGCGTCAGGTGGGATGTGGTTGATCCACGAGCCCCAGGCAGATGCGTTCGCGGCATAGATCTCCGCGGGCGAGCCGTCGACCACCAAGATCTGCGAGCAGTCACGTCGAAGGCGGCGCAGGTACTCGGTCAGCTCATGACGATCAGCTCCGTCGCTCCAACGCAGCGGGAGAACGTAGGAGAGCTGGAGCGGCTCGCTCACAGGTCAGCGGCCAGATTGCCTGAGCGAGCTTTCCTCTCGCTGCCACGCAGTCATCAGGTGTGTCGCCCACAGGCCGTCGACTGCCAGTAGAGCCCGGGCACCCATGAGGATGTCCGGCGCGAGCCAAGGTTCCGCGCGCGCGAGCCCGTGCGCCAGATCCCAGGCGGCGATGTTCTCATGCACGGCATCGGCCTCGACATGCTCGTCATAGAAGTCCGTCGCCGGCGAGTCGTAACCCATACGTCGCAGGGCGTTGGCGTAGCGACGATTGGGGACCGACGACGTCATCTCAAATGCGGCCAGATGGCCCACCAGGGCACCACGCAGGCGCCGATGAAGCCCAAAGAACGACATCAGGTTCACGGTCGCCAGCGTGATACCGGGGAGCTGGGCTAGATAGCGGCCGTAGCTTGCGTCGAGTCCGAGGGCAGCCATCGTGTTCGCGAAAAGGACTGAATGCATCCGTTCGACGCTGCCACCGCCGTACTCATCGGACTGCACCTCGACTAGCGCGGCCTTCGGCGCGCCTGTCAGCCGGGGTATCGCCCAGGAGTGCGGGTCGGCCTCCTTGAGTTGATAGGCCGAGCGATGTATCGCCAGCTCAATGAACTGTTCGAGGGATGCCCCTGTCTCCACATATCGAGATAGCGAGGGGCCGACATCGGCCTCCACGATCTGCTGTAGCGATCCGCCGACGTCGGCGCTCTCTGCAGGTGAGCAGGGCCGCACGAGGGCACTGATCGCCGCCTCTAGCTGGGACTCCAGCATCGCGCGATACGCAATCAGTGAAGGTGCCCACTCCCAGCGAGCGTCCACTCCCTTGAGCTCGGCGTAGTGCAGCTCATAACAGACATACAGAGCCAGCTGCAGGTCATCGTCGGTGAGCACGTCGTCCACGTGACGGCCAGAGTCGGTTGCGATCGGCGAGTCGACCTCCTCGACGAGTGCTGCGAAGAGGCTCGCGGTGATCGGCCCGCGAGACGGCGGCAGCGGGAGCGAGCGCGAAAACGCCTGCTCGCGATCGGTCGGCGCCACCTCAGTCTTCATTGGCGCTCCCGTCACCCACGCTGGATTCGGACGAGCGCTCGAGCCCGCTGGGTGCCTGGAAGTCGATGAGGCGATGGGTGCCGTCGCAGAATGGGCGCGTGCGCGACCTCCCACACCGGCATAACGCCACGACGCGCCGAGAGTTCGGAATCTCCACGCCGTCCTGGTCCTTCAGGCTGAACGGACCACGCAGGAGGTATGGCCCATCGCGGTACGGCGTGATGCTCACCTCCGCCGGCAGACCAGAGCGGCCCACTTGAGGGCCGGCTCGACGCGCAGGGTCCAGCTCGGAGCAGGAGGCCTGGCCACCGTCGTTCGAGCTCGACACGCTGGTCTTGCCATCTGAGCGTCGACGACGTCGTTCGCGCAGTGCATCGCGGGTCGACGAGAGCAGACTCCAGATCTCTTTCTCGTCGTTCACAGATCGCTTGCGGTCTCAGTCATGTGCTGCGCATGGGCCTGCGCACTGTCCTGGGCCTTGTCCCTGACCTCGGCGACAGCCTCGTGGGCCTTCTGACCGGCGGTCTGCGCCGTCTCTTCAGCAATCTGCCTGCCGTGCTCGATGGCCTCTTGGCCCGTCTGCTTAGCTTGCTCCTTGACCTGGTCGGCGACCGGGCCGATCCGCTCATCCTCGATCTTGGTGCTCGGGATCAGCGCCCCGGCGAGGAAGCCGACTGCCGCCGAGCCGATCGCCAGTCCGAGAGGGTTCTCTTGCACGATCCCGGCGGCCTGCTGGGCGCCCTGCTTCACTTCGCCCGCGTCGGGGGTCGCGTCGGAGACCTGCGAGCTGACGCCGGTTATCTTCGACTTGAGCGCATCGACCTTCTCGGAGACCGAGTCTTTGGCTCTGGCGGGCACGTCGGCTTTGTAGCCGAGCGCATCGACCGTGTCGCCCATGTGCTCGCGTGTCTGCTCTATCTCTTTTCTGATGGCAACTGGGTCTTGGCCCATTGCGCATCCTCCTTTACGGTCTCGATGGTTTGCGCGGGCACCGGAGGCGTCGCTTCGGCCACCCGATTCTTTCCGTTGAGCGCCAGCACGCCGGCGACCGCCGCGTAGAGCACGGTCACGATCAGAGCGGCGACCCACACTTCCATGCCCGTTGCCAGCGCGGCGATCAGACATGCTGTCAACGCGCTCAACGCGAGCAGGCCAACTATCCCCGCGCCGGCGAACATGCCGACGCCGACTCCGGCTTTCTTGCCCTTCTCGGTCATCTCTGCCTGCGCCAACTTGAGCTCCTGGCGCACGAGCACCGACAGATCCTCCGATAGCTGCTTGAACAGCTCGCCCATCGGCTGCTCGTGCAACCCGTTGTGTGCGTTCTCGTGCGTCATCGCCTACATCGCCGTCCTTGAGTCCAAGCCCGAGGGGTCCGACTGGGACCACTTGCGCGTCGGAGCTCCGGCCGAGGACGCAGGCGTCGAGTAGACGCCAGACGGCTGGGGGATTGTGGGGCGTCCCCTGTAGCGTTGGGCGCTCGAGGCCTTCAGAAAGCGTGAGGCGGCAAACCCCAGCGCCAATCCTCCTGCCGCAATGGCCCACGGCTGGCGGCGACCGAAGTCCTCTGCATCAGCGAGCAAGGCGTGCGAGTCATTCTCGCTCAGATACCCACCCACCTTCTCGGCGTACCGTGCCAGCTGGTCAGCGGCGTTGGCCGGCCCCTCCTTGCCCTGTCCGCGCAGCGACTCTCCGACCGAGCGCAGATCAGACGCCTGCTCGGTGATCTGTGTCGCCGCCTGGGAGGACCGCTGGTCGAGCTGCTCGCGTAGCTTGTCCTGCATCTGTCCGGCAGCGTGCTGGGCCCTCTCCTGTGCCTGTTCTGCGACCTCGGAGGCCTTGGCCTGAGCCTCTGACGCGACGCCACTGTCGGTTCCTGCGCTAACTGACTGATCTATTTGTTGCATGTGTTTCTCCTCTCGAACTTGGCCCTATGGCTCTGGCGAGCCCGTCCGTCTTGCGTGCAGCCGCTGTGAGCGAATACGCCACAGCCGCCTTCGCGCGTCTAGGACCGGTCATCTGGATACGGCTCGCGACTGCCGGACTTCGCCAAGCCGCGGCTGATCATGTAGCCGACGGCGACTATTGACACATAAAGCCATGCCTGTGAGGCGGTGAAGCGGTCGGGGTGTCCTGCGCTCGCACTGATCGCGGCTGCCGAGATGAGGATTCCGACGACGATGGCGATCATCGCGAAGAACTCAGAGGTCTTGAACGAAGCCTTCGTCTCGGTGAAACGCCGAAGGGGGACTGACCCTCCGCTGGGGTCGCCGACCTCGGCGCGGGTGCGGTGGTCTGTCGCGGATGCGCTCATGCTGCTCCAATCAGTTCTCCCGGTATGAGCCAGTCGCGACCGTGAGAAGAGCCTTAGCGCATGGCGACAAGGGTGGACCTTGCCAGTTATTTTTTTACCCAGGATAAGGTTGACTCAAACGGTGTGCCCGAGGGAGCTCGGGTGTCTGAGTAGGCAACTTCTCGTCCTGACACGACACGGTGTCTTCGGCATTGTGCCGCCGCAACACACCGTGCGAGGACCCTAACGGACGCGGCTGAACCGTCATATCCCCAGTTCTGTGGATAGGCACGCCTCGCCGCTATGCGGCTTTGGTGCGCTGCCATATCGTCGGCATGCCGATGGCGCTAGGCAGACCAAGGCTCTCCCAGCTGCATGTTGATCTCGCCGCGGCTCAAGCCGAGGGTGACAGCATGAGCTCGATTCGCCGCTCCGAGCTTCGCGAGGCAGTTCCGCACATGCGCCTCGACGGTCGCTGGCGAGATACCGAGGCGAAACGCGATGCCGGCACTGCGCTCCCCCATCGCGACCAGCGTCAATACCTCGCGCTCCCGCTCGCTTAGACCTGTGGAATGCGGAGCGCCCACGGGGATGGAGTCAGGCGCGTGTTCGCGCGTCGGGAGTGACAGGACCGACAGGTGTCGTCCAGGCGCGACGTTGGCCGTGGCGCTGTAGTCAACGAGCACGCGGGCGCCATCCGGCATCAGGAGCGCGAACGTCCCACTCTGGCTTCCGTCACGCAAGAACGCATCCCACAGCTCCACCGTGTTTTGGCGAAGCTCGGGCGGTGTCAGCGCGTCGATCGAGAGTTCTAGGACCTTCTCTTGCGGAAGCCGCAACAGCAAGCAGGCTGCGCGGTTGGCATCTACGTACCGGCGTTGATCGTCCGCCACCAACATCGGGAGAAGACTGCTCTCAAAAGTGGCGATGTTGCCCGTGACATCCACTAAACCGTGCGCCCTTCCCCCGGCCTGCCCCCGCCTGACCTGGGCCGACGGCGCGGCCAAGATGGGCCCTAATCGCCACGCCCCAAGCGTCTGACTACTCCACGCTAGCAATAGCAGCGGGAGTCCGTCGCGAAAAGCTGGCGAGAACTAATGACTCGTCGGCGCTGGTGTGCAGGGAGCCTCCCTCGTCTCGCTGACCCGCGGGCGACGCGATCCCCTCACGATCCACAAAACTGGGGATTGCCGCGCACGAATCCCGACTCCTAGGATGCTCCGGCGGTGTAGGTACGGCGGGCATGGCCGCGAAGGCCGGCGCCACTGACATAACGGAGGAGGGGAGGTCGCTCGGTCGAGCCCGCACGGCCGAGTGGCGCCCTTGTCAGCTAGACAATCGTCGGAAAGGGGTTGACGTGAAGCGCTTTCCCCCAGAGCCATTCTACGTTCGCGAGGATCTGCAGGACGGCCACCACAGGCTGAGGCTTAGTGGCGAACTGGACATCGTTGCGGCGCCCCAGCTGGAGGCCGTGATCCGCCGGCTGTGCGCGGGTGAAATTACAGCCATGACGGTGGACCTGAGTGAGACGACCTTCATCGACTCCTCGGGACTACGCGCCATCCTTCTGGGGAAGGAACTAACCGACGAGCAGGGACACGGCTTCTCGATCATTCCCGGACCCCCGAACGTGCAGCGTCTGTTCGAGCTGACGGCCCTGCTCGACGTGTTGCCCTTCGAGTCCGAGAGCCAGATTCCCAGCTTGGGACAGCCGACGCTCGCCAGGCCTCGGTGATATGAGGTGCCTCGTGAGGTGCCCGTCGGCGACCGCCCGCCAGAGTACGCTCGTTGGCGATGAGCGACGCAGAGCCTCCTCGGCCACCCACACCGCCAACCGAGCCGCTGGGCGCTGCACGACGGCCCAGGCAGCCGGTTGCGCCCGACCGGGTGGTCGAACGTGTGCCACCCGAACTACCTCCACGCGATCCGTGGTGGGGAAATCCGTGGGCGGCGACGGTCGCCGGGATCGTAGGCGTGCTCTTGGGCGTCCTCGTCGGCCTTGTCGTTGGCAACAAAGGCAAAACCGTCACGGCAACGCAGGGCGGTGGGCAGCCAGCGCTCACGCGCACGGTGACGCAGACGCAGCCGACGGTCGAAGTGCGCACAAACACCGTGACCACCACGACGACCACACCTTCGCCGGCGGGCGCGGAAAGCGAAGCGCGCGCCCGCGAAGCTGAAAAGAATCTCCGGACCGTCGAAAAGGAAAACGAAGAACTCAAGCGACAGCTCGAAGGACGCCCGGCGCCGTAGCTCAGGTGGGTTCGCGGGGCGGCAGGGCGGGTAGCGTCCGTCGCGTGACGAGCAGTCCCCATGACATCGACGTACGGCGACGGGCCGGCTGGCTGCCGGAGGAGCAGGACGACCTCGAGTCCTGGCTCGCCGGCCACCGCGAGCGGGTGGAGGCCAGGGGTGAACAGGTGGTGCTCCATCCGGTGCTGACCGAGTTTCAGGGGCTGATGGACAGTGACCCGGTGGTCCGCATGTACATGAACCAGATGATCGCCCAGGTGCCGAGCACCAAGCCATACTCCAAGCGCCACCTGGAGAGCGTCGAGCAGCTGATGCGCCTGATCAATGAGGTGCTGACGATGGCTCCGGAGTTCGGCCCCCAGCGCACGATGGTGGCCACTCCGCTCGGGGCGATCCTCGACTGGGCGATGGGAACGCCGGCCGGGTTCGCCGCCTGCCGCGACCCGCGGATCAACGCGATGCTCAAGAAGATCCTGACGGTATGGTGCGAGTTCCTCTGCAGCGGCGACTCGCTCTACGTGCTCAACGAGTCGCCGTCCGGCTGGAAGAGCGCTGAGGCCCAGCGGGCGGTCGGCATCGAGCAGTTTGAGTATGACCCCGAGGACGAGCACTGGGGCTTCTCCTCGTGGAACGACTTCTTCACGCGACGCTTCAAGGACGGCGAGCGTCCGGTGGCATCGCCCGATGATGACAAGGTGATCGTCAGCGCCTGCGAGTCGACGCCGTACCGCATCAGCACGGACGTCAAGCGCCAAGATAGCTTCTGGATCAAGAGCCAGCCGTATTCGCTCGCGGACATGCTTGCCAGCGATGATCTGGTCGATCAGTTCGTCGGCGGCACCGTCTATCAAGCCTTCCTGAGCGCGACCAACTACCACCGCTGGCACAGCCCGGTCGCCGGCAAGATCGTCCGGGCGTTCGCCCGGGAGGGCACCTACTACTCAGAGGCCGACTCGGAGGGCAAGGATGCGGTCGAGCCTACGAACTCGCAGTCCTACCTGGCGCATGTGGCCGCGCGTGCGGTCATCCTGATCGAAGCTGACGACCCCGTTGTCGGCCTCATGGCCTTCGTACCGGTGGGCATGTCGGACGTCTCATCCTGCATGATCGCCTCGAAGCTGAAGCCCGGCTATCACGTCGAGAAGGGTGAGGAGCTCGGTTACTTCCAGTTCGGCGGCTCGACGCACTGCCTCGTGTTTCGCCCAGGCGCTATCGCTGAGTTCAGCCTCGCGGCGATCCCCCAGCCGCACGACCCCGAGGCACCGCTCGTACTCGTCCGCTCACGGCTCGCCGTCGCCAGCGCGACGGCCTGATCGAGCGCGGTGGAGCGCAGCTGACCGCTTTGCGCCTAGGATCCGCCGATGCTGCCGCTCGCCAACGCGACTCCGGCGAGGGCGACGGCTCCTGCGCCCGCGCTCGATCCGCTCGAGACGCTTGCCGCCGAGCTTGACGGTATTCGCGATGCCGTGCGCGCCGACCTGGGCCACCGCGACCGCGCGTACATCACCGGCGTCATCGCGGCTCAGCGAAAGCTCGAGCTCGCCGGGCGGGCCCTTCTCCTCGGCGCTCGGTTCGCCCCGGCGGCTGTCGCCGGCACCGCGCTGCTGTCGCTGTCCAAGGTGCTCGAGAACATGGAGATCGGCCACAACGTCATGCACGGCCAGTGGGACTGGATGCGAGACCCGGCGATCCACTCGAGCGCCTGGGAGTGGGACGCGGCGTCGACGGCCGCGATGTGGAAGCACGCCCACAACTTTCGCCACCACACCTACACGAACGTCCTCGGTCGGGACCGCGACCTGGGTTACTCGGCGATGCGCGTCGACGCCGCACAGCGCTGGCATCCGATCTACCTCGCCCAGCCGGTCTACTTCTTCCTCATGGCGGTGATCTTCGAGTGGGCCATTGCGATTTACGACCTGGAGCTCGACGCCGTGCGCCGGGGGGAGAAGTCCCGGGCCAAGGCCCGCCAGGAGATCGTCGGGCTGCTGCGTAAGGCCCGCGGTCAGCTCCTCAAGGACTACGCGCTTTTTCCGGCGTTGGCGGGTCGCAGGGGAGCGCGTCGGGCGCTGACTGGCAACGTCGTCGCGAACCTCGTTCGCAACTTGTGGGTGCACACCGTTGTGTTCTGTGGACATATCCCCGAGAGCACCGAGACCTTCACCGATGAGCAGTACCGTGGCGAGACGCGCGGCGGCTGGTACCGGCGGCAACTGCTCGGCTCCTGCAACCTGGAGGGCAGTCCGCTCTTTCACCTGCTGACCGGCAACCTGTCCTTTCAAATCGAGCACCACCTGTTCCCCGACCTGCCGAGCAACCGCTACGCGGAGATCGCACCGCAGGTCCGGGCGGTCTGCGAGCGCCACGGACTGCTGTACAACAGTGGCCGGCTCGGGCGCCAGTACCGATCGGTCTACTCCCAGATTCTCCGGCTTGCCTTCCCCGGCGGCCCAGAGACAAAGACCAAGTCATGAACGCCGACGCTCAATCCGCCCGCGCCGTCGACTCACTTGGTGTGATCACGGATACCCTCGCGCGCACCGACGAGACGTTCGACCTGGCGGCGCGCCACCTCGATTCATCGCTCGTCGACGTGCTGGGGATCCTCGGGTTCGACAAGGAGTACGTCTCCGCGCAGGGGTCCTATCTCTATGACGCCGCCGGGAGCGCTTATCTCGACTTCCATACCGGCGAGGGGTTTGCCAGCCTGGGCCACAACCATCCCGACGTGCGCGATGTGCTGCAGGCCACCCTCGCCGCGGACCTTGTCGATGGCGTGCAGATCCACTACTCGCCAATGGCCGGCATGCTCGCCGAGGCGCTGGCCCAGCGCTTGCCGCCGGCGCTCGAGTCGGTGTTCTTCGCGAGCACGGGCGCCGAGGCCGTGGACGCGGCGATGAAGTTCGCACGGGCGGCGACGCGGCGGCCGCGGTTGATCTCCTGCGACAACGGCTTTCACGGCGTCACACTGGGCCCGCTCTCCCTGGTCGGCGACGAGTTCTTCAAGGATGGCTTTGGCCCGCTGCTGCCCGACTGCCACCGCGTTCCGTTCGGTGATCTCGCGCGCCTGGAGGCAGAGCTGCGCCGCAAGGATGTCGCCGCCTTCATCGTTGAGCCGATCCAGGGCCGCATGGTGACGCTCGCGCCTCCGGGCTATCTACAAGCCGCCCAGGAGCTGTGTCGCCGCTACGGCACGATGTTCGTCCTCGACGAGGTACAGACGGGGCTCGGACGCACGGGCAAGTGGTTCGCGCTCGAGCACTGGGCACTCGAGCCCGACTTCGTGCTCATCGGCAAGGCGCTCAGCGGCGGATACATGCCGGTCGCCGCCATGGTCACGAGCCGTCAGATCTACCAGAAGGCCGTCGGGACGCTCGAGCGCTGCTACGTGCATCAGTCGACGTTCGGACGCAATCGCCTGTCCATGGCGGCGGGCTTGGCCACCCTGCGGATCATCGAGCGCGATCGCCTCGTTGAGCACGCCGCGCGCATGAGCACGGTGCTGCTCGACGGACTCGCCGAGCTTCAACAGCGCTACGAGATGATCAAGGAGGTTCGCGGCAGCGGACTCATGATCGGGATCGAGCTCCGCGCGCCGACCTCCCGCCTTGCCCGGCTGAACTGGCGTCTGATCCACATGGCGAGTGAGGGGCTCTTTCCTCAGCTGATCGTGATCCCGCTGCATCGCGACCATGGCGTGATCACCATGGCGGCCGGCAAGAACGACGTGATCAAGTTGCTCCCTCCGCTGACACTCTCCGAGAGCGAGGCGCGCAGCTTCCTCGGCGCGCTCGACGCCGTGCTCGCGGAGTGTCACGCGACTGCAAGTAAGAACTTGGCCGTCGTACGCGATATCGCCACGGCGACGCTTCGTCGCCGAGCCGCCCGGGACGCACCTGTGAGCGACAGGATGTCGTTTCGCGGCAAGCCCATCGATCCGTCGCGTGAGGATGTTTGCCTCGTCACGGGTGCGACTGGGTTCATCGGCGGCAGCCTGACGAGGCGATTGGTGCAGGAAGGCTATTCGGTGCGTTGCCTCGTTCGCGCGAGCAGTGACACGTCGCTGCTCGACAAACAAGACGTCCAGATCGCTGTCGGCGACCTCACGAGTGCACGTTCGCTCGCTCACGCCGTGGACGGCTGCCACTCCGTGTTCCATTGCGGCGCGCTGGTATCAGACTGGTCCACGAAGGCGGAGATCGTCCGAACGAACGTCGGGGGTACGCGAAGCCTGCTCAAAGCCTCCGTCGATGCATCCGTGCATCGCTTCATTCATTTCAGCACCACGGACGTCTACGGCCATCCCGATCGCGCGGAGATTGATGAGGCCTACGCCGCCAAGCGGTTTCGCAACTGGTACGCGCAGACGAAGCTTGAGGCCGAGGCTGAAGTCCGCCATACAGAAGCGGCGCACGCGCTCGACGCTGTCATCCTGCGCCCGGCGACCGTCTATGGACCCGGTTCGATGGACGTCATCGGGGAGATCGCACGTGCGATTCGCGGCCGCAACATGCTCCTGGTCGACGGAGGCCGCGCGGTCGCCGGCCTCTGCTATGTCGACAATCTCTTGGACGCCGCGGTCCTCGCGCTTCGCCATGAAGCCGCACCCGGCCACGCCTTCAATGTGAGCGACGGCCTCGACGTCACCTGGCGGGAGTTCACCGATGGCCTGGCCGAGGGCCTCGGCTGCCCGAAGGTCCGGTGGAGCATGCCCTATTGGATGGCGCACGGCGTCGGGTTCTCTCTCGAGCATGGCTACCGCCTATTGCGCAAGACCACAGGCCTGAACGCGCCGCCTCTGCTCTCGCGCCAAGCGGTACAGGTGCTCGGCAATAATCAGGACTTCAGCAATCGCAAAGTACGAGAGATGCTCGGTTGGGAACCGCGCGTCGATTATTCGTCGGGTCTCGAGGCGACCCTCGCGTGGCTGAAGTCTCAGCACCTCGAGCCCGCACAACCCTGACCAGTTCACGGGGGGCTGAGCTGCCGTACGCTCGCCCTGCCTCAGCCCGCTCGGGCGGGTGGATGCGAGGTGCGCTCGACGGCACGCTGATACGCAGGCCGCTGTGCCAGCCGCGCGACGTAGTCCCCTAATGTCGCGGGCAACTCGTCGGCGAAGCCGGCGCGGGCAGTGAACGCGAGAGCCGTACCGACGAGCACGTCGGCGACGCCGAACTGCCCGCCTACCAGGTACTCGGAACCGTCTATTGCCGCAGCCACCGCCCCAGCCGCGAGGCCGAAGCGCCGGCGCGCGCCAGCGGCGCGCTCGGGGTCGCTCTCGGCGAAGACAGCGCTCTCGATAAGCGGTGGCTCGAGCTCGGCGGGGGCGAAACACGCCCACTGGTAGACGAGCGCCCTCTCGTGCGTTCCGGACGGCGGTATGAGCCCCACCTCCGGGTGCAGCTCGGCAAGATGCAAGCAGATAGCGGCGGACTCGAACACGTACCCTTGATCGTCCTCCAATACGGGGACGCGGCCAAGGGGATGGCGCTCGAGGTGCTCCTCGCTCTGTCCCTCCTCCCGGTTCATCACCGTCAGCCCATACGGCTGGCCGAGCTCCTCGAGCGTCCAGACAACCCGCACCGGCCGTCCGGCGTACTCGCGGTGAAAGACATGAACCACGCGGCGCACCATAGCCGCCGGCTGACCTCGCTGCGCGGCTCGATCCCGCTTGACGCCATCCGGGGGTTGTCACTGGAGGCGCAGAGCCGCCGCGCGGACGCAGCCTGGGACCTCGAGCCACGGAAAGTGGCCGGCCGCGGGGACTACGGTGAGGAACGCGCTCGGTGAGAGCTCGGCGCTCGCATGCGCGGCCTGACCCCAGGGCATCGGGCTGCCGGCGCCGGCCACGACTCCGTACGGCACCAGGCCACTCGCCAGTGCGGACGCGGACTCCTCGGTGCCTTTTGTGACTTCGGTGATGATGCCGGCGTAGGCCTCGACAGACATGCGCATCTGGGGAATAGGTGGAGCGTTCTCTGGATCGGCGAAGTACGCCGGCCACACCATGCTGAGAGACTCGAGTGCCTCCTCCGGCGTACCCTCACCGGCCATCGCGCGGTCGTCGAGCTCCTGCGCTCGCTGGCGACTCTTCTTTGGCGTTCGCGCGATCAGCTCTGCCTCGAAAGCGGCCATACCGCCGTCGCCGACGATTCCGAGCGGATCCACCGCGAGCGCTCCCCGCAGGCGACCAGGGTGCGCTGCAGCGAGCCGAAGCAGCAGCTGGCCGCCCCACGAATGGCCGACGATCAGGGGGTCGGACCACTCGAGTCGGTCGAGAACGGCGACCGCGTCTTCTATCGACTGCGCGACGGTGAACGGACCCTTCAGCGTCGAAGGCTCCAGTCCGCGCTGTTGGTAGGCGGCAATGCGGAAGCCCGCACCGAGCTCGGCCGCGAGCGTGTCGAGGTAGTCGTAGCTAAGCCCAGGACCACCGTGCAAGAGCAGAACTGGTGTGCCGTCCCCCTCGATCCAGCCTGCGAGCTCCTCGCCGGCGACAGCAGCGGTGAACCGCTCACGGTCGGTCACGCTGCGGCACGTTACTACGGTGACCTCTGCGCCGGCGCCTCGATGTGCCGGGCTCGCATAGCTTCAAACGGCGCCTTCAGCAATTGACATGCATCGCCGGAAGACGATCGGGGCTGATCCCCTCCTCTATGCACGCCAGGTACGCAATGCCGCGATGTATTCCGTCAATCACGAGCTGGGTACCGTCAAACACGCCTATTCGGACCACCACGTCGGCCTTCCACCTGTTGCTCGCCATGTCATCCATGAAGCGGTCAACCCGCAGATCGTCCGCTCGGTCCCCGGCTGCGTCGAGCATCTTGCTGCGTTCGCGATATATCGCCAGCAACTGCCCGAACGTCTTGTAGCTCCGGCCCATGTGGCCCATGAAGCTGGCGAACAGCGTCGGCGTTTCAGCCAGTTCCTTTGCCGATAAGGGCTGGATGGCCATCCTGGCCATCGTCCCTCGGGGGAGGGTCGGTGAATATGGCCCGTGGGCCAAAGACGTCGACGTCCATCTCTTACGACCGTCGGGTCGCCGGCTACGCCAACGCGGAGACGCCCACCGTCTGAGCTATGTCGTCAATCAGGGCAAGGGCCTGCTGGTCGTCCTCAAGGTCAAATGCAATCGCGGCCTCGTGTGCCAATCCGTCACGCGTGGGCGGCACCTTCTCAATCAGCGAGCGCCGCAGCGTGGCCAGCGCAGCCTGGGTCGAGCCTTCGAGCTGATGCATGCGAAAGGTCACGTCGCTGGAACGTCGCTGCGTGCGCGTTGGCCGGTCGATCGGCGAGTCGATCTGCGTTTGCTGGGGCATTTAGAACTCTCTTCCTTGCGGTCGATGGAAATGCGAAAGCTAAGAAGCTGATGCCTCCTGGCTGACCTTTACGGTTTTCGATGCGATGTCCTCGCTGGTCGGTTGGGGCACTGCGCCGACCGGAGTCGCGATCGTCGATCGTCGCGTCCGTGTCTGCTTCCTCCAACTGCGAGTGAGGTCACCTACGACCAGGGCGAGCACGGTGCCCAAACGGTCGGGTACCGCACGGTTGTCGACGGCCTCGAGCGGCCGGACTGTCTGCCCTGCGGCCTGCAAGCCGCGAGTAGCGATCCCTGGTCCCTGCACCCGATGGACTCCTCAATCCAAAAAGCCAGTCCTGCCACGGACCAGAACTCTGGCGGCCAGCGCGTGACCGTAAGCTCGTTCCGCTCTCTAAGGCGCAATACCGCGAACGACCGGTGGCCGCACATCTGGGATCGCTGTGCGCGTGATCCTAGCGCGCGCGTGGGTCGCCGGTGCGGTTTTGTCCGCAAAATCCGACATTCGTCCAGCGGCGGAAAGGGGCCGCAGGCGTCGTCAGCTGAGCCGGGCGACGATGACGGGCAGGTGCGTCGGTGCAAGGCTGCCGCCCCGCGGCTCGGGCGTGACGAGCACCTCGCGTACGCCCCGCAGGTCGCCGGGAATGTCGACGGCGCCCGCGCCGGACGAGGTGACGTCGAACAGGGCGCTCGTCGGCGTCGGGTTTCGCCCGTCGCGCTCGAGCCAGACCTCGTAGATCTTGCCTCCGGGTGGCGGTGGCATATGGCGCACGATCAGCTCGCCGCGCCCGCTGACGACGCGCACGACGGCGCTCGCCGTCGACGGGGTGACGCTTGCCCCTACCGTGCGAGATCCGCGCGACCCGCCCGACGCCAGCACGACGGCGACGATCACGCCGGCGAGTGCAAATGCCGCGCCGACCGCCACAGGAGCCGGTGCAAACAGACCACGCCGGCGCGCGGTGCCGGCAGTCGCCCTCGCCGCCTTCGGCTCTCCGCGGATGTCCGCTCGCACTCGTCGCCTTAGCCGGCGCGGCGCCCGCAGCTGTGGCGCCGCCAGCGCCAGCGCATCGCCGACCGTCTTCAGCGCCGCGACCTCGTCGCGGCAGACGACGCAAGTGGACAGGTGGCGGCGGAACGCCTCGCTCTCCTCCGTCGTAAGGGCGCCGAGAACGTACGCAGCAGCGTCGGCGTCGCAGCCCCGCTCGCCCGTTGTGTGGCGGCCGGCGTTCATGCGGTGACCCCTGCAGGTTCAGCCAACGCGAGCCGCATCTTCGTCAAGCCGAGGCGCATGCGGCCCTTGACGGTACCGACCGGCAACTCGAGCATCTCGGCGATTTCCGTATGGGTGAAGCCGCCGAAATATGCCAGCTCGATTACCTGTCGCTGCTCTGAGGGCAGCTCCTGGA
>JAOPZB010000094.1 GCA_025964355.1 Solirubrobacterales bacterium
ACCTGCTCGAGCTGGTCGGGCTCGCCGGCAAGCTCGACAACCTCCCCGCGGAGCTCTCCGGCGGAGAGGCGCAGCGCGTCGCGATCGCACGCGCGCTCGCCCAGCGTCCCGCACTGCTGCTCTGCGATGAGCCGACCGGGCATCTCGACTCCGACACCGGTACCCGCGTCCTCGACCTGATCATGCGACTCCAGCAGGAGCTCGGCTTCGCGCTCGTGCTGGCCACCCACGACGCCGAGGTCGCCGCGCGCGCGGCACGGGTCATCACGCTCGAGGACGGCCGCGTAATCGCCGACGGAGGGCTCGAGTGAGGGCCGCCGCGGTGATCGCGTTCCGCGGTCTTGCGCGCGCGCCGGGACGAACGCTCACGCGGGTGCTCGTGCTGGCGGCCGCCGTCGGGCTGCTCGGCGCGATGCTGCTGTTCGTCGGCCACTCGCTTCGCACAATGACCGGCTCGGCGATCCGCGACGTGCCACTGGACTGGCAGGGGCCCGTGGCATCCTACGGTCAGGCCAAGGCGGTCGCGGCGGGTGTCGCGCGCCAGCCCGGCGTCGTCCAGTCCTCGGCGGCGGCGACCGCCTCGTTCGCCGGCGCAAGCCACAGCGGCTCGGCCGGCATCTCCAGCGCCGGTTCGGGATCGCTGCTCGCGATCCCGCCCGGGTACCAGGCCCACATCAATACGTTCCGATTCCTTCAGGGGCACCTGCAGGAGGGCGGCGTGGTGCTTGACCAGCAGCTCGCGGCGACGCTTCAGGCGCAGATCGGCGACCCGATCACGATCACGCCTCGACCGGGAGCGCGACCGCAGACCTTCCGGGTCTCCGGCGTCGCGTTGATCACGGCGCCGGATGTCCTGTTCCAGCCGCTCAACCCGCAGCTCGGTCCCGCACCAGCCCAGCCGCCGGCGAACGCGGCGATCATGCCGCTCGACACCTTCGCGCGGACGCTCGGGCCGCAGCTGCCTTCGATCGCGCCGGCCTCGGCTGGCAGCTCGGCCGTGCCCGGAGGCCAGAACGGCGTGCAGTGGCAGGTGCAGGTGCAGGCCGACCCCCGCGGGCTCGGCAGCACGCCGTCGCAGGCGTACACGCGCGCGACGCGGATGGTCAACCGGGTCGAGCGCTCGCTGCCCGGCCAGGTCACGTTCGTCGACAATCTCTCCGAACGTCTCAACGGCGCCGCCGGCGACGCCCTCTACGCGGAGGCGCTGTTCATCATGCTCGCGATCCCCGGCGCGCTCGTGGGACTCGGTCTCGCATATCTCGCATCGCTCGGCACCGTCGAGCGCGATCGCCGTGAGCTTGCGCTGCTGCGGGCGCGTGGCGCGACGCGGCGACAGCTGCTGGGGCTGGCGGGGATCGAGAGCGCGGCGATAGGCGTGCTCGCCGGCCTGATCGGCACGGGCGCGGCGCTCGCGGCGGTCACGCTGCTGATCAAAGGCGGGGTGGGACTGACGCCCGCCCGCGGCATCGTCGCCGGCGTCGTGTGCGTGGCGTTGGCGATCGTCGGCGCCCTGGTAGCGCGCCTCGCGACGAGCGCGACGGTGTGGCGCGAGAGCATCAGCGCAGGCAGGCGCACTGCGCACAGGGAGGGCAGGCCGCTGTGGCAGCGGCTCTATCTCGACCTGCTCGCGCTCGCGATCAGCGGCCTCATCTACTGGCTGACGGCTAGCACCGGATTCGCGGCCGTCGTGAACCCCGACTCCAACCAGACCCTCTCGCTGTCCGTCTATATGTTCTTCGCCCCGGCGCTGCTGTGGATCGGCGCGGCGCTGCTGCTGGTTCGCCTGCGGGGGCGGGCACTGGCCTGGGCGGCCAGGCGCGCAGCCGGTGGAAGGGCGCAGACGGCCCGCGGCTTCTTGCTCGTGAGCGCCGGACGGCGCGGCGGCGCGATCAACCGCGGCCTGCTGCTCGTCGGACTGCTGCTGGCGTTCGGCGTCAACCTTGGCATCTTCACCGCAACCTACGATCAGCAGGCGGGCGTCGACTCGCAGCTGACGATCGGCGGCGACGTTACGACGACGGTGCCGCCGGGCGTCGCCGGGAGCCACCGTCTGACCGCCAGGATCGCCTCCACGCCGGGCGTCGGAGCCGCGACGGCGGTAGACCACTCCTACGCCTATGTCGGCCCCGACCTGCAGGACACGTTCGGGATCGACGCATCGAGCTTCCCGCGCGCCACGACGCTTCGTGACTCCTACTTCATCGGCGCCAGCGCGGCGCAGACGATCGCGCGTCTGAAAGCGCGGCCCGACGGGATCCTCGTGTCGAAGGAGACGATCGCCGACTACTCGCTGAGCCTCGGCGACCTGCTGCGCCTACGCGTGCTCGACCATCGCAGCGGTAGCTTCCGCGTCGTGCCGTTCCACGTCGTCGGCGTCGTCCAGGAGTTTCCCTCGGCGCCGCGCGACTCGTTCATGGTCGCCAACCTCGCCTACCTGCAGGCGGCCGACCACGCCGGCGGTCCGAACGTCGTGTTCGCGAAGGCCGGTGATCCGCCGACGGTCGCGCGCCGGGTGGCCGCCGCCACGCGCGGCGACGGCACGATCGTCAAGAACGTCGGCGAACAGACCCAGCAGACGGTCAGCTCGATAACGACGGTCGACCTGCGCGGGATCAGCCGTATTCTCGAGGCCTTCACGGTGGTGCTCGCGGCGGCCGCGATGGGCCTGTTCGTCACGCTGGGAGTCGCCGAGCGGCGCCTCGATTTCGCGACGATGACCGCGCTCGGCGCGCGACTGCGCGACGTCGGCGCGTTCGTCTGGAGCGAGGCCGGTCTAGTGCTCGTTGCCGGCGTCGCGCTCGCGGCTGGACTCGGGCTGCTGCTGTCCGCGATGCTCGTCGCGATGCTCCAGCACGTCTTTGACCCGCCGCCCGACCACCTCGCGGTGCCGTGGGGCTATCTGGCCGCGCTGATCGGCGCCGCGGTCCTCGGCGCCGTCGCGGCGACAGCCGCGGCGGCACGCGGCCTCGCGCGCCTCCCGCTGGGGTCCATCCTGCGCGAAGAGTGACCGCGGCATTTGCGCTCACGCGCCGACAACGGTCGGTTCGCCCGTTCTCAGTTCCTGCGCCGACATCTTGTCGTAGCGCGTAAGCAGGTCTGCGAACCAAGCCACCTGGCGCGCGAACAGCGCGTCGTTGAGCTTGTCCATGGATCCGTTGGGAGTGATCTGCACGAGGTAGTTCGGCCCCGTCAGGTAGCCGATGGCGGGAATGCCGGCTTCGAAGAACGCGCCACCGATCCCGAAGTAGACCGGCCCATGCAGCACTGCCGTGTTGTTGATCTGGTGTTCGGGGATGCTCTCGATGAGCGGCACGACCATCTCCGTCGTCGAGCAGTAGGCGCCCCCCGGCTCGTATGGGGAGGCTTCGTAATAGCCGTTTGAGAGGGTGTCGAGCCACTTGGAGACCCCGAGATGCTCGAGCGTGATCGCCGCGACCGTGCGGGCGATGATCTCGGGGTGATCTTCGATGAACCCCTGCGTCTGTGGCATGTTCGGCGCCATGTGACCGGTGACGGCGCTGAACACCAGCGTCCGTTTCAGGCGCTTTCCCTTCGGCAGCGCGTTGAAGTAGCGGGCGAGGAGGAACTCGGCGACGCCTCCGTTCTCCTCGACGAAGTTCTGGCCGTCGGTGTGCGTGTTGACGACCATCACCTCATCGGTGCTCCCGTCTCCTGGAAGCACGGCGACGATGCTCGGGCTCGTGACCGGTTCCCTGGAGGCATAGAGGGTGAGCCGCACGGTGGGCGAGCCGGCGGCGAGTCCGCGCAGGGTGTTCGCGGTGTCGCGGTCGACGTTGAGCGCCGGCAGCCCGGGGCCTTCGGAGGAAAACGGCGTGTACTGGCCGAGCATCGCCTCTGCAGATGCGTCGAACGTGAAGATGACCCCCGCCGCTCCGGCCGACTTCAGCTGTTCGAGGCCCACGCCGTTCGTGATCCAAAGTCGCTTGTAGTCCTGGGTGAATCCCCCGGCCGGTTCTTCGGGGTCGTAGTCGTAATCGGCCATCGGCGCGAAGATCGCCGTCGTGAGCGGCAGCGGCAGGGGTAGGTCGATGAGCACGACGGCGCCCTGCAGGCTCGTCCCGGCAGCGGCGATCGCGGCGCTCAGCCAGCTCTCCATGCTGGTCTCGTAGAGGGCGACAGCCGCGGGGACGCCGCCGGGGTCGCCGGGGGAGATGCTCACGGGCGGTCCGGCGCCCAGATAGGTGAGCCTGCCGGTCACGCCCTTGGATGACGTCTGTCCGGAGCGCGGATAGTAGGAGCTGACCGGGATGATCTGCGGCGTCGCTCCGCCGAGCACTTCCAGGCCGTAGCGTTTTGCCTGCCAGAGCGTCAGCGGATGCTCGTCGGCCGAGAGCAGCGTGCAGCCCGCGTTGGTGAACTGGGCTTGAAGCCAGGCGATGTATCTGTTGTGTGCTCTGCTTCCGGTCAGGCGCGGACCGAAGTTGACCATCCTCGCAACGGATTCGCGAACCTTGCGGGGGGACGGCAACAGCGACGCGACGGTTTCGTCGCCGCCGGGCAGCGATGTGGGCAGCGTCGAGGCAAGCGCGCCGCCGGGCCCGGCCAGCAGGCGCGCTCCCATCAGGCCGGCCGAGGCGGTCAGCGTGCGCGCCATGAGCGCGCGACGGGATAGGAGCTCTCTCGATGGATCGGACACGCCCTTCTCCTTTTCTTTCTCGTTCTCGCCGACCGCGATGCGCCGGGCGATGACCTCTAGGGAGCCGCGCTGGATTGAACGTGGACGTTCGCGATGGCACCGGGACAGTCGGCTCCGTTGACTGCCAGCGCCCCGCTGAGGGGAGGTTCGCGCGAGGAGGAGCCGACCATCACCGGGTAGCAGCCCGCGGCGACGCTCCAGCGACGCGTCGAGGTGTCCCAGTAGGACAGTGAACGCGCGTTCAGTGGGAAGCTCACGCGCCCGCTGTGGCCCGGGGCGAGCGCGACCTTGGCGAAGCCCCGTAGCTGTGCCGGCGGCTGGGCCACCCCGGGCTGCGAAGGCAGGCCGAGATAGAGCTGGGCGACGGTCGAGCCCCTTCGTGCCCCGACGTTTGCGATCGTCGCGCTGACGCGCGCTCCGGAGGCCGTCGGGGCGGCGCTCATGGCGCCGTATGAGAACGAGGTGTAGGACAGCCCGAAGCCGAACGGGAACGCGGGTTGGAGGTTGTGTGCGTCGAACCATCGGTAGCCGACGAACGGCCCCTCCTTGTAGGTCTCGCTGTTGGCCACGCCGGGGTAGGATTCGGGGTCTCCGGCGGTCGGCTCTTCGGCTTCGCTGCGCGGGAAGGTGACCGGCAGATGCCCGCTCGGGTTCACGTCTCCGAACAGCACGCGAGCGATCGCCGCGCCGCCCTGCTCGCCCGGATACCACGCGTCGAGCAGTCCGCTGACCTGGCTACGCCAGGGCGTCAGGACGGGGCCGCCGGTCTCAAGCACGACGATCGTGTTCGGGTTGGCCGCGGCGACCTGTTCGATCAGGGCGTCCTGTTCGCCATAGGCGTGCGGGCACTCGAGGCTGAGGCAGTTGAGGTCGGCTCCCTCTGTCTCGTAGTTGGCGGCCACGACGATCGCCACGTCGCTGGAGCGGGCGAGCTGGGCCGCGCCGGCGGCGTTGCTGCCGTCGTCATATGCGACGTGCGCGCCGCGACCGGCGCGTTCGGTGATCCCCTGCAGCGGTGTGACCGAGGAGTAGGGGGTGACCGCCGAGGAGCCGCCTCCCGTGACGAAGGAGCTCGCCGGCTTGCCGATCACCGCTATCGACTTGACGCGCGCCGGGTCCAGCGGCAGGACCGAGCCGCGGTTTGAGAGCAGCGTGATCGCCCCTTCCTCGATCCTGCGTGCAGCGGCTGCGTGCGCCGCCTTTTCGATGCGGGCTTCTTCTTCGGCGTACGCTGCGCGGTCGAAGACGCCGGCCGCGAACAGCGTGCGCAGGTAGCGCCGGACGTGATCGTCGAGCTGCGCCTGGGTGACGAGCCCGCTGGCGAGCGCTGCCGTGACGGGAGCCGGAGCGTAGGCGACGCCTGGCCAGGGTTCGAGATCGAGGCCGTTCTGCAGCGACGCGACGGTGTCGTGCGAGGCGCCATAGTCGCTCAGCACGACTCCGGGAAAGCCCCATTGCTGCTTGAGGATGCCGTTCAGGAGCGGTCCGTTCTCGCAGTTGTAGGTCCCGTTGACGAGGTTGTAGGCGCACATCACCGTGCCGACGTGAGCTTCCCTGACCGCAGCCTCGAACGGCGGCAGGTAGACCTCACGCAGCGTGCGTTCGTCGACGTTCGCGTTGATGACGTAGCGGCTGCCGATCGTTCCCGTGCCGAGCGGTGAGCCGGGCATTCCCGAGAGTTCGGTGGGGTCGATCCCCTCCTGGTTGTTGGCGAGGTAGATGTTCGCATCGGCGATCACGCCCTGCGACTGGATGCCGTCGATCAGGCTCACGCCCAGCCGCGACGCGACGAGGGGATCCTCGCCGAGAGCCTGAAACGTGCGCCCGGCCTGGGCGACGCGCATGATGGTGAGCGTCGGACCGTAGATCACATCGTTGCTCTTGTACTTCGCCTCGTTGCCGAGGACCGACCCGTCGAGTTGGGCCAGCGCCGGATCAAAGGTCGCCGCCAGCGCGAGCTCGACCGGGACGGCTGTCGCCGAGCCCTGCCTGATGCCCGCCGTGCCGTCGGTGAAGTGCACGGGCGGAACGAGCCCGGGCACCCCGGCGCTGCTGCCGGTGTGGCCACTGGCGCCGGTAACCCCGAGCACGTCATTGCCCGCCAGCAGCGAGATCTTCTGGCTTTCGCTGAGCGCTTGCAGCAGCAGCTGCGCCCGCTGGTCGGGCGACAGCGATGCGTCACACCAGGCGCCCGCGCCAGCGCACTGGTCCGCGGCCGGCGCGCCGGCGGCGAGCGGACCTGCGAACGCAGCCGTCGCCACGACGGCGAAGAGCGCCGCCGCGCCGCGGCAGGCCCCAATCGTCCTGGCTGTGGACCCCCACATCACCCCGTCCTCACTCCCTTCCCTTACCCGGTATAAATAAGTCTATGCATTCAAAGGTGGAGGAGCCCTGGCGGGGGGATCCGCTGCCACGCGGTCGCCATAAGCTCGCGCGCGGCGCGGTGCGCTCATCCCAGCGCGAGCGGCTGCTGCGGGCGATGGTCGAATGCGTCGCGCAGGACGGCTTCGACGCCACCTCGGTGCCGATGGTCGTCGCAACCGCGCGCGTGTCGAGCAACGCCTTCTACGACTTCTTCACCGACAAGACGGACTGCTTTTTGACCGCCTGCGACGGGGTGGCGGGCGAGCTGCTCGCCGAGCTGGTCTCCCTGAGCGCGGAGCCCGACTGGGTCCAGGCGATGCGCAAGGGGACCGGCGTGTACCTGCGCTGGTGGCAGGAGCGACCGGCGTTCGCGCGCGCCTACCTGCTCTCACTGCAGAACGCCGGCGAGCGCGCGCTGGCGCAGCGCGAGCGCACCTACGCGATGTTCCGGGCGATGTTCGCCGACCTCGGGCGGCGAGCGCGCGCCGAACAGCCGGGCCTGGCGGCGCTGTCGCCGCTCGTTCCGCGGATCCTCGTACTCACTATCACCGAGCTCGTCGCCGAAGAGGTGCGCGCCGGACGCAACCAGACGCTGTCGGAGCTCGAGGACGACCTCGCGTCGTTTGCGATCAGACTGCTCGCCGACGACGCCACGGCGGCACGCGCGTTTGGCGACCGTGTCGCAGCGGAGCCCTCCACGTGACGGCGCCTGGACCGCCACGCCGCGTGCTTTCGGTGACGGCCGCGCTCGCCGTCGTGCTCGGCGCCCTGCTGGCTTCCCCCGCGCCCGCGCCAGCAGCCGCCAGGGCGAACGTGGGCTGCAACTCCCGATGGCCGGTGGTCGCCTACCGTGCCACCGAAGGTGCGAGCCAGTCC
>JAOPZB010000257.1 GCA_025964355.1 Solirubrobacterales bacterium
CGTCGTACGCGTGGCGGCGCCTGCGCTCGACGGGCGCGCGAACCGGGCGCTCTGTCGCTTGTTCGCCGATCGCCTCGGTGTGGCTCACTCAAGGGTGGTAATCGTTCGTGGGCACCGCTCGCGCGAAAAGCTCATCCAGGTCGAAGGGCCCCATGGCGTCCGCGGCGAGCCGCCAAACGTTGGTCCCCCAAGCCCGCTCGTCCATTGGGAACTTCTCGCGCCCGCGCCGGGGACCAATTTGGGGACCAAATTGACCGAAACCGAGAAGCACCGGGACGCAGAGACCCCAGCAAACATGGGCTCTATCAAGTGAGCGACACCCCATTCCTCTGGCTGGGGGCCGGGCGGTCGCAGGTTCAAATCCTGTCTCCCCGACTAGCAAAGGTCCTGCAAATCCGCCTCTTTCTGAGATCGGGCGCGGGGGAGCGGCACGACTCTCGGAGCCGCGCTCCAACAGCGAGCCTCCGTGTCGCCCAACGGCGTACGGGAACTGCTCGAGCAGCGACTGGCTCGGTGACCTGCGTCACGATCCTCTGGCGCGGCGAAGGGCCAGACGACCTGCCCCGCCGGGGCCGCGACAACGGGCCCATCCGCGCCTACACGCCGCAGCGGTAGAAACCTGCATCCCGGGCGACGGGCACGGGCGAGGCTCGCGAACGTCTCCAATGCCGCGTCCGCGGCCGCTGGTGGCATTCGCCGGCTCCGCGTCGTGGCGTCCGTGCCCATGGCTTCTAATCCGACGGACGCCGCACGACGAACGTTTATGACGCTGCCGATGCGCCCACTCGGTCCCTAGGTCAGTCGAGGTAGGTGACGTATGCGGGCGGATCGTCGCGGGTGGGCGGGGATGGTTCCTGAGATGGTGGACCGAGGTGGATAAGCGCGACTACCTGCTCTTGGGGCGCGAGGCCGACGGCTGCACGACCGTCGACGGTGCGTAGGACGGCTGGTGTGCGCCAGTAGCCGGCGAGGCCGCGGGCGTGGGCGCCGAGCAGGACGATGTAGGCAGCGATCGCGGTGGCGTGTAGCTCCTCCGCGTCCTGGAGCGGGTCGCCGGTGAGAGCCGCGCTGACCACGATGAGCGTTGGCGCGCGGTCGAGCTTTGCGGCGTGTGCTGTTCCGGCTGCTTGCTTGAGGCGCGCCCGCGCGTCTGGGCCGAGGACGCGGAAACGCCACGGGTTTGTTCGATGATGGTTAGGCGCCCAGCGCGCGAGCTCGAGCAGCTCGTCGAGGGTCTTGCGCTCGACGGGGTCCTGACCGAAGGCCTTGTGCGTGCGACGGGTACGGATCGCTTGTTCGATCTCCATTTGTTGAGGATTGCATCGAAGGTCGAGGTACGCGGCCGCGATACCCCGACTCCGGCCTGCCGTACTGGGCCACGCGAGAGCCAGCGTCGCTACCGGCGTTACGTCTCACGCAGCACGCGGGTCCAAATGGGGTCCAAGCTGAGCGAGACTCAGCGCAACTGAGCGCAAGCAAGAGGAACCGAGCGACCTAGAGCAGTGGGGCCGGGCAGTCGCAGGTTCAAATCCTGTCTCCCCGACTTTGAAGAAGCTGGTCGAGACGCATCCCGGCGAGCGTTCGGTCGGCTCGGTGGTACCGGCCGTGGGACCAACGCAGCGAAGCGACCGTAGCCTGTCTTTGCCAGCGGCACAATCCGACCGTCATGAAGCATGGCTGGCGACCCTGGTGAGAGCTCGGGCGACGGTTGCCCGAGGCCGTAGCCCTGCGCACCTTGGATGATCGCGGTGGAGGAGAGATTGTGGGCGTCAATGCCGCGAAGAACTCAAGCGTCTCCTCGTCCTCGACGCCCTCGGCGATCACGAACGCACCAGTCTGCCGTGCGAAAGCCGCCATCGCCATCATGCCACGAGCTGCCTAGCCGAGCCGCTGGATGACAAAGAAGGCGGAGGCCGCATGCGTACCCCCCGCTACCGGCGTGATCGTCAGCGCCGGCGTGTTCCCAGTTGGGTTGCGAAGCTCGATCGCCGAGTTCGACGCGACTGTTTTGACGAGGGCTTCGCCGGAGATCGGGGTGGTCCCGGTGGCCCTCCCAATAACCGTGTAGGGCAGTTCGATCATGCCGCTCCCGGAGTCGAGAGCGATCACGAGCTGGCCCGCCTCGGCCACTGAGACCGAGAAGGACACCCGGTATACACCTGCGCTGGGCAGCACAAATTCCGTCGCATTCCGTCTAACAATGCCGCCTACGGTGGGCCCTGTCTGGGGAAACTCGACGGGTATTCCCGCACCTACCGTCGCCGCATTGTCCGGTGGCATGAGCGCGTAGAACTCGGCAAACGACGGCTGGGCGGCAGGCCCTTCCGGACCAATCAGCCCGCGAGGCCCTTCCAGCCCTGCTTCGCCCGTAGATCCTTTCACGCCTTTGGCACCGCTGGGGCCTTCCGCCCCTGCCGGTCCTGCTCCGCCCGTCGCTCCTTTGGTGCCTTCGGCACCGTTGGCGCCTTCCGGCCCGGGCAGTCCGATGAACCCCCTTGGTCCTTCAGGGCCTCCCGGGCCGATGAGTCCGGCAAACCCGCGGGCGCCTTCTGCGCCTGCCGGTCCTTCGGCTCCAGCCGCTCCTTCTGCACCCGCCAGCCCCGCGGCTCCGGCGGTTCCTTCGGCCCCAATGGCGCCTTCTGCACCCGCCAGCCCCGCGGCTCCGGCGGTTCCTTCGGCCCCAACGGCGCCTTCTGCACCCGCGGTACCTGCCGCTCCGGGGGTTCCGTCATTGCCGTCCGCTCCCGGTGTCCCCGGTGTTCCGTTCGCTCCGCTCATGCCGGGCGTGCCCGCCATGCCGGTGAGTCCCGTGAGGCCGGGGGGGCCAAGTAGACCCTGCAAACCCGAGGGACCGGCCAGCCCGGGAAGATCCGCGAACCCCGCAGGACCCCGGCCGCCAGTGCGCCCCCGCGGTCCCCGCGGTCCCGGAGTCGTTCCTGTCGCTGTGCGACAGACAGCCGGCCGCGCGGGTCCGACCCGCCCTGTGAACGCTGCCTTGTTGCAGGATCGTGGCGAGGATGGCTGGGCCGCAGCGATCGCCGGCGTGAGTACCCAGACCCCTGCGAGTGCGCATGCGCACGCATTCGTCGCCAGCCTGCGCAGTAGGGGCGGTTCGATTATTAGCCAAATATTCACTATTGGAACTTCGACGGCGGAGGTAGTGAGCATTAGGCGAATGGCCACAAGTAGCTGAATGGGGCGCCGCGGACTTTGGCGTGCACCCAAGCCGAGCGCGTATCTGTGTGGGCCAACGGGTCGATGGGATTTAGGTAGGCCCCGTTGACGCCGGCACTCATCGGCGAGAATGTCCTCGACGCCCTCCTGCGGGCTCTCGGTGATGTCTCCGCGCGAGCGCACCTCCTGAGGTGATCGCCGCCGGTGCCGTCAGTCGGGTGAGAGGCGAGGGGGTCGCGACCCGGCGCGCTAGGCACGAGGGGACGGACAGGGCTTTCCGGGAAACGCCGGTCGGGCAGGCGAGAGCGGGCACGGCACTCGATAGAAATCGCCTGCACGATTCCCGGAGCGGTTCAGGGCGCGACTGGGTCTCGTCGTGACCATGTTTAGGCAGGCTGCATCATGGGTACCCCGCGCGGGGTAAGGGTAGGTGGCGCGCGCACGCCGGGCGACCGGGGGAGCTCCGCGCCACAGGCAGAGCTCGGGGAGCGACCGGAGGTTGGCAATGACGCTAGGCGGCTTGAGTACGCCCCAGTTGGGCGCCGGCGCTCGGCTGCCGTTCAGTGGAACCGTGGGCGTGAGATGAGAGCGATCATCGTTGCGTTGCTGTGCGGACTGGCCGGCGTCGCGCTGCCTGCGTCCGCCGGGGCGCAGACGCCGGCCCGGGGTGTCTTGTTCGTCGGCAACAGTAACGACGGGACGATCGATCTGTTCGATGCGCAGACGCTGACTCGGATCGGTGGCTTCAGCGCGATCCCTGACGGCAACATCCCGCAGGACCCGCTCCAGGCGGCCTTGTACGAACCGCTCACGAGCAAGGTGGGAATCAACTACGTGCAGGACCTCGCGCTCTCGCCCGACGGCAAGACGCTGTATGTGTCGCGCGGCTACCTTGGTGACGTCGCAGCGTTCGACCTCAGCCAGGGCGGCAAGCTGCTGTGGCGGGTGCAGACCCACAGTCTGCGCGCCGATCACGCCGAGCTGTCGCCAGACGGCACGCGGCTGTTCGTTTCAGCGCTGACGGCTGACACCGTGGAGGTGGTCGATACGGCGACGCATCAGATCGTGGCCGAGATCCCAGCCGGCGACTGGCCGCACACGCTTGGCTTCTCGCCTGACGGCAAGACCGTCTGGAGCGGTAGCCTTGGCGTGCAGATCGCCGATACGGCGACGAGCACGACGCCGCCCACCGACGGGCGCCACTGGCTCGAGGCGATCGACCCTTCGACGATGCTGCCGATAGGCACGCCGTGCGAGCTGGGGGCCGGCATCCGGCCGTTCGCGCTGACACCGGACGGCGGCAGGATGTATGTCCAACTGTCGTACTACAACGGCATCGTCGAATACGACCCGTGGCACTGCAGGACGCTGCGCACGCTCGACCTGCCGTTCGCTGGTCGCGGGCTGACGAGCCAGCCACACGACTACCCAAACCTCGCCGCACAGCACGGCGTCGCGATCTCGCCCGACGGCAGCTTGCTCTGTCTCGCCGGCACGATCGACGACGACGTCGAGCTGGTCTCGCTGCCGAGTTTCACGCTGTCGAAGACGATCCCGGTCGGCCAGGACCCGGGATGGGCGGTCAACAGCCCGGATGGGCGTTACTGCTTTGTTTCATCGCGCGCCGACCCCGGCGCCAACAGCGTCGCGGTGGTCTCCTACGCGACGCAGAGTGTGGTCGCGACACTGGCGACCGGTCACCATCCTCAGGCCGAGATCACCGCTAGGGTGCCGGACAGCGTGCTCAAGGCTGGCGGGTTCCGCTAACCGCGTCACCGCGAGGAACCGCTCCCGGGGACTCCTGAGCTTGGTTGCGACCGCCCGCGGGTGGTCCGTGTCGCTGCCTTACCTCCGCGGCGGACCGGCTTGTATGCGCCGGCGCATATCGTCCACCGAGCCGCGAAACCATCCGAGCTTCTCGATCCACCAGGTGAGTCCGACATCCTCGTAATCGGCGATTCGACGGGCCTCTGATGAGCTGCTCGCCGGGTCTGTGTGGCCCTCGATGATTACGTCGAACGGATCGGCCGAAGGATTCCGCTGCGAGAGCGTGTACGTCACGATGTCCTCAAGCTGAACGGGGCTCATCGTCTGCTCGGGTCCGACGTCAACGTGAGTCGGGAATACGCCATCCCAGCGCGCGGCGCGGGCGAATGGTCGTCGTGCCGGCCAGCGACCGGCGATCCATACCGGGATCCTGGGTTGCTGCACCGGGCGCGGCAGAAACTGGCTGTTCGTGACCGTGTAGTACTTGCCCTGGTATGTGAATGGCGCGCCTGACCAGAGACCGACAACGACCTCAAGTGCCTCATCAAGGCGTTCGGCCCTGACCTTGGCATCGCCCTGCTCCCCAAATGCCTCGTACTCCTGGAGGGCTTGGGATCCGAGCCCAGCGCCGAAGGTCGCGCGCCCTCCTGATACGACATCCAGGGACGCGAGCTCACGGGCAACCTTCCACGGCCGCCGGCGCGGCAGCGCGACCATCAGCACACCGAGACGAACGCGCTTCGTGGTTGCGGCAAGCGCGGCCACGGCCACCTGCGGGTCGGCGACAGGCCAGCCCGGCTCACGGTAGGCGACATGGTCCCAGATGAAGACGCCGTCCCAGCTCGACTGCTCGGCCATGCTGCCAAGCTCGACCAGCAGGCCGGCGTCGCCGTAGGCGCCGACGTTCGGCAGTCCGATGGCAAATCGCACCTCGCCATCCCATCACAGCGGGGTGGCGCCGTCGCTAAAGTAGCCTCTGCCGTGGCATCGAGAGCCGAGGACATCCGATGGCGGCCCGATCCACTACCGCGTGGCCGCCATAACCTGGGTGCCGATGCCGTTCGCGCCTCGCAGCGTGAGCGGATCGCGCACGCGATGGTGGAATCGGTAGCTCGTGATGGGTACCAGGCAACGACGGTGACTGACGTGGTCGCGCGGGCGCGCGTATCGCCCAATGTCTTCTATGAGTTCTTCAGCGACAAGACGGACTGCTTTCTGACGGTCACGACTGAGGCCTTTGAAGACCTACTTGAGGAGATGCTCGCCCAGGTGGGAGAGCCGACCTGGATTGAGGCCTTGCGTGTGGGCACCGACCGCTATCTCGAGTGGTGGCAGGAGCGGCCAGTCTTCGCGAACGCGTACTTTCGCGGCCTACTCGCCGTAGGAGAGCCGGCGCGTGAGCGGCTCAACGTGATCTACGAGCAGTTCTGCGACATGTACCGGCAGCTGGCACGACGCGCACGACGCGAACAGCCCGGTCTCGATCCGCTGCCTCAGATCGCCCCCCGGGTCCTCGTCTACGCGATCCTTGACATGGTCGCGGAGGAGTTTCGCTCCGGCCGCGGCGATCGGCTGATCGAGCTGCGGCACGAGCTGTTCCCGCTGACCGTCAAGCTGCTAGCCGACGACGCTACGGCCCGCCACGCAGCAGCGGGCCAGAACTAGCGCGAAGTCGGACGACCCGAGCCGGGACCCGTCGAGGCTGCATGAAGGCCTTAGCGGGCACGCCCCGCGCCGGGGCGTTTGAAAGCGTCCGAAGGGGGTAGTTCGATCCGGACGCTCTAAATAAGGGCGCATACTTAGATGCTGGGGATGACTAGAACTGAGGGTGCAGGGTGAGCAGAGACCATCGCTTTCGGTGTCAGATCGGCGAGTGAGCGTTGCCGCTGGGCTCATCGCATTGGCTGCCGCGTCCGCCGTCCGTGCCTCGCACCAACTGCCATTGGAAGCCGGGCCGTAATGGGTGGTAATCAGACAACACGTCGGGAGGGCAGGATGGACGAGACGGGTGCGGTTACGAGGCGTACGCTCTTGCAGCGAGCGGCGGCGGGTGCGGCGACAACCACGCTCGCGGGCGGCTTGGCGAGTAGGGCGTGGGGGGCGGTCAGTCCTGCTGTCATTCCGTTGCCCTCGCCCGAACAGGTTCTGGCCGATGTCCGGGCGATGTGCAAATTTGGCCCCCGCCTCCCGGGAACCGCGGCGCACGCCAGATGGACGCAGTGGCAGATCAACAAGCTCGCGGCCCTCGAACGCTACGGAGTGCAGCTTCAGGCATGCGACTCCTATCCGCTTCACAGCTGGCAGGCTAAATCCCACACGCTGGAAGTCCTCGAAGGGCCGGGAGGTGGCTCCTATCCGGTGGCCACGGCGATCGTGCGCGCCCAGGAAACTGGGTCGGCAGGCGTCGTCGGCCCGCTTGTCTACGGCGGCAGACTGCCTCAGCCCTCGATCACGAGCGACGATCCTCTCTCGATCACGGCGGCGATAGAACGCTACCCCCAGGAAGTGCGGGCCTGGATTGACGCCCTGCCGAACAACAGCGAACTGGGGGGCGCGTCGGTCGACGGCAGCATCTTGGTCATCGACGCCAACACGCCGCTGCCTCTGACCACCGGGGTGTTCACCGCGCTGCTCTCGTATATGGCTCCAGAACAACTTGTCATCAGTGCGGAGTACGACGACTACAAGCGTCCATGGATCGGGCCGTGGCCGGAAACCAGCCCGTTCAAGGAAAAGGGCGTCAAGGCGGTCATCCTGATCGCTGACTGTTCCTTCGCGGCGGTCCAGGGCAACTTCTCGCCGCACATAGGTCCCCCCCAAGCGGTGCCGAGCCTGGTGGTCGACCGCGACACGGGCGCGAAGCTGCGCGAAGCCTGTGCGACGAAGCCGACGGCGAAGGCGACGCTGGTGGCGCCGCTGAAGCCGACCACCGTCAGGGGCGTCACGGCGATCCTTCCCGGGGCCGACCCCACGCTCAGTGGAGAGACCCTGATCGTCAGCAGCCATCTCGACGGCCAGAACTTCGCCGAGGAGAACGGCACGATCGCCGCACTTCACATGTTGCGCCACTTCGCGACGCTACCCCAGCAGCAGCGGCTGCGCCGTACGTTGGTCATCGCCATGTACCCGGCGCACATGACCTATGAGTATCCCGTCGGCGTCGATCAGTGGCTTGATGCCCATCCCGACCTCGCAAGACGCGCCGCCGCCGGGATGGCGATCGAGCACCTCGGCTGCACCAACTGGGTCGACTCATCCGCTAGCGGCTATCACGCGACCGGGGTTGCCGAGGCGTACGGGGTATGGACGACGCTCGGGCTCCCACTGGAAATCGCGAAGGCTGCCTTGGAAAGGTACAACCTCCAAAACACCTCGCTGCTGCACGGTCCACTGGAACTCAGCATTGGGAACGGCTTCAAGCCGTACGGCATTCCGTACGTCGGTGGCATCGCCGGCCCGACCTATCTGCTCCAGGTCGACGCGAACAGCAACCTTGACAAGTTCGACTCGACCATGGCGGCGACCCAGATCAAGTTCTACACGCAGATCCTCGAAGGGTTTGACAAAGCCTCCTACGAAGAACTTCGCAAGGGCGACCCGACGCTCGGCACGGCATCGCCTCCACCGATCGCGGCCACCCCGATCGCATGCGCGCAGAAATAGGCGCGCGCCAGAACAGTTACAAACGGGAGGCCAGGTTGATGACGGTGAGCCGCTGCGCAGCAGTCTCCAAGCTGACTCGGAGCCATCCAGGCATGAGGTGGAGCGTTGCGCTGGCGGCGAGCGCTCTCGTCTTCCTCGCGGCACAGTCCACGGCGGGCGCCGCCGTTCGCATCGAAACTCTGTCCAACCGTGCTGATCTGATCTCGGGCGGCGACGCGCTCGTGCGGGTCGCATTGGCGAAGGGGACGCAACCATCTGAAGTGAAGGTCCTTGTCGGCGCCCGCGACGTGACCTCTGCGTTTGCCGTCCGCGCAAACGGCGACTACGAGGGAACCCTTGGGCAACTGAACGTGGGGGACAACGTCGTCAAGGCTGTTCTGCCGAATGGCTCGGGTGCGCAGCTCACGCTCACCGACCACCCGATCGGTGGACCCGTCTTCTCCGGCCCGCAGATCGAACCGTGGGTATGCGGAACCGAAGCCGCCGGCCTCGGGCCGCCGACCGACGCGCAGTGTGACGCCCCGAGCGCCTACCGCTACGAGTACAAGTCGTCGGTCACCGGTCAGTTCCAGTCATATAACGCGGCGGGCCCGCCCTCTGACGTGGCGAGCACGACCACGGACCAGGGCGTGACGATGCCGTATATCGTGCGTG
>JAOPZB010000133.1 GCA_025964355.1 Solirubrobacterales bacterium
ACGATCGCCGCACCGCTCGCCCAGGCGCCGATCTTTCCGGCAATGGTCACCCACATGGTCGGCGTCGGCGAGGAGACGGGTGCTCTCGACGCCATGCTCGACCGGATCGCCGAATTCTATGAGGAACAGGTCGAGGCTTCGGTCAAGGCGCTGACCTCGATCCTGGAGCCGATCATGATCATCGTGATCGGCGGGATGGTCGGCTTCATCGTGATCTCGATGTACCTGCCGCTGTTCGAAGTCTACAACCACATCCAGTAGGCGATCAGCGAGCAGCAGCGTCCGGCGGCCGTCGGTCGACCTCGACTCGCGGGCCGCGGCCCGAGTCGAGCACCGACAGCGACACGCGGCCGTCGAGCAGCTCGAGCAGCTCCGCCCCTACCAGCTCGCGTCGCCAGCCGGCAAGCGTGCGCACGTCCGCTTCGCCGCCGGCGCGCCGTGCCGCGACGATCGCCTGCAGGTCGGCGCGTGCCGCGAGCAGCTCGTATGCGAGGCCGGCCTCCCGGGCGCGGGTGCGCAGCAGCGCCTCCGCCAGCGCCACGACCGGTGCGTCGTCGGGCTTGACCGGGGGGTGCCGGGGTCGCGGCGGAGGCGGGTCGGGGGGTTGCTCCCGTCCTCGCCGCACCGCGGCGAGGAGCTCGTCGGCTCGCCGCCCCTGGCCGCTGCCGGCGCCGACCCCGCGGATCTTGGCCAGCTCTCCGGGGGCCGACGGCGCGCGCTTGGCGATCTCCATCAGCGCGGCGTCGCTGAGGACGCTCTGCACCGGGCGGTTCTGTCGAGCGGCCGTGTCCTCGCGCCAGCGCACCAGCTCGCGCGCCAGCGGCCGGGCGTTTGCGCTGAGGCTTGCGATCCGCGGCAGCCGGGCGAAGATCGTCTCCACGTCGCGCTCGTCGCTGGATCGCTCGAGCGGCTCACACTCCTCGCGTGCCCAGTCCAGGCGACCGATCGCGGCCAGGCGACGCTCGAGCTCCTCGGCCAGCTCGAGCAGGTGCACCACGTCCTCGCGCGCGTAGGCGAGCTGCTCCGGCGAGAGGGGCCTGGCGTCCCAGCGCGTGAAGCTCGCGGTCTTCGCGACGCGCAGGCCGAGCAGCTCGGCGAGCAGCGAGTCATAGGAGGACTGCGCGCCCAGGCCGGCGAAGCCGGCGGCGATCTGGGTGTCGAACACGTTTCGCACGTCGGTCTGAAAGCGCCTGCGCATGAGCGCGATGTCCTGGCGGCCGGCGTGCACCACGACCTGGACCGCTGGATCGGCGAGCACCGACGCCATCGCAGCGCCGTCGAGGTCATCGTCGAGGGGATCGACGATCATGATCCGCTCAGCGGCGTCGCGTCCTTCGGGGATCGCGAGCTGGACGAGACAGAGCAGGGTGCGGTAGCGGCCCTCGCCCATGAACTCCGTGTCCAGCGCGATCCTCCCAGCCGCGCGCGCCCCCTCGAGCAGCTCCGTCAGGGACGGCCCGTCGGGGGACACGTTCACGCCACGGCTCCCGGCAGCAGCCACAGCACCTTCGCCTGGCGAAGGCCTGCCTGGCGGGAGACGTCGGACCCGTGTTCGCGGATCCACCGCGCCGGCGCCGAGCACGCCGGATTCGTGGATGACGCGCGCCGGCTGCAGGCGGAGCTCAGGTACGCGTAGCGGACTTCGCCCCGAGCGATCGCACGTTCGAGCTCGGGCACGGTCGTGAACACTCGCGATCCGTAGGTGGTGAGCACGAGGATGGGACGTGCGTCCTGCACGATCAGCGACCCGATCTGCGTTGCCGACTGGGCCGCGACCTCGTACTTCGCTCCATTCTGGTGCGCCCGCAGGTAGCTGCTGAGCAGGCGCTGCGTTTCGCTCGGGAGGGCGCCCACGTAGCCCGCGTCAGTGACGCCGGCGTCGATCGCTTCCACGTCCGCGCCGAGCGGCACGGCGAGCACGGCGGTGAGCGTCAGCGCCAGGACTCCAGCCGGAGCGGCGAGCGTACGGGGGCGCGACGGGATGCGCCGCATGCGAGCGACGGACATGCACGCGGCGGCGCCGAGGGCCGCGAGCAGGGTGAGCCACCACGTCGCCGTCGTGCCGTACATCAGGCGCTCGGCGTAGTACGCGACGATCAGCAGAGTGGCGAGGAGTACGCCCGCGCGCAAACGCCCGCGGGGCAGGGCCGCCCAGGCCGCTCCGATACCGAGCATCGCGGCCACCGCGGGGGTGAAGCCCTCGACATACCTCGGATGCAGGCGGGACATGTAGCTGAAGAGCACGATTCCCGTGAGCATCCACAGCCCCAGGCCGGCAGCCACGGCCCGCCGGATGCGCATGCGCTGCTCATTAACCTCGGCCTCCTCGGCGGCGTCCGCGGCGACCGCCGCCGGCTCGAGCGGCGCCCGCGTTCTCACGCTCCAGAGCAGCGCCGGGATCCCCAGCAGGAGCGCCGCGAGCAGCGCCATCCCGAGCCGCTCGCCGGATAGCGGTCCGATCCGCGCGAGCAGGCGGGTCGGCGATGGCGGGACGATCGGGATGTGGTCGCGCTGCGATTGCGTCGCTTCGGGGTAGTGGTGCCCCGGCTCGTACACGGTGAACTGCGGTTCGGGAGATTTGCCGCCCAGCCGGTCGGTGCCGTTGAACACGAAGGCCGCGTTCCAGGCGGAGCCGTTGGTGGAGCCGATCGCGTACGGCCTCGAATGCGCCGGGGCGAGGAGCGTCGCGGTCAGCCAGGAGAGGGCGACGACCACGTACACGGCACCCGCAGCCGCGATCTGCAACACGCGCCGGCGGCGCAGGCCGGGAAGCCCGATGTAGGCGAGCACGAGCAGGCCGGGCAGGGCGACCAGCGTCTCGAGCAGCTTCACGTCGAAGGCGACCCCCAGCACCGCCGCGGCGCCCAGAAGCCAACCGGTCGATCCCGACTCGATCGCGTGGACCAGCAGCAGCAGGGCGAGCACGATCAGCGCCATCATCACGGCGTCCATCGTGTCGCTGCGCGACGTGATCACCTCCACCGGCAGGACCGCAAGCACCACGGCGGCGGCCAGGCCTGCGGCCGTGCTCCACATACGGCGAACGGCGGCGAACAGAAGGGGGACGGAGACGATCCCGGCCAGGATCTCGGGTACCTTCAGCGTCGTGGAGCTGAAACCCAGGACCTTCACGCTCGCGACCTGCAGCCACAGGTCGACCGGCGGCTTGTCGATCGACACGCTGCCGCCCGGCTCGAAGGCGCCGAAGAAGAAGTTGTGCCACGACAGCCCCATCGAGCGCACGGCCGCGTCGTAGAAGGGGTCGGGCGAGACCCGGCCGATGTAGAGCAGCCTCAGGACGGCCGCCGCGACGGTGATCATGCCGACAGCGGCCCACTCCCACTGGCGTAGCGGTCTCCTCATGCTCCGAACGCTAGTCTCAGCACCTCATGGCAGGCGAAAGCGGCGACCGCGATGATCCGGCGCCCGAGGGCGATGAGGGGGCGGAGGCTTCCCATCAGCCGCGGGAGTGTATGCCCTGTCGCGGCAAGGGCCAGGTGATCTCGAATCTCGGCGGCACGCCGAGCATGGTGACCTGTCCGTGGTGCGCAGGCAGTGGGGTGCGACAGGCCGACGTCGACGCCCAGGCGAGCTGGCAACACGCTCACGTCGATGACGGCGCGCCCGACGCGCCGCCCGAGCCGTCCGCCTAGCGTCGAGCCCTGGGGCGCCGCGAGCGTCGACTCGACGCCTGATGTTCGGTGCGAGACGTAGTCACACCGCTGTCAGGTGAGCGGTTATGCGTCCAAGCTTTCGTGCAGGGGTAAAGATGCGCCGCCGGCAAGTCGATTCACCGGCTGAAAAGCCAGTACCGAGGTGCCAAGGCAAGCATCGTGAAAGGTGCGTAGCGAAGCCGGCGGCTCTCGAGTTGGGGGACGCATCGCCGTTAAGGGCGATTACCGAGGGCTGGCGCCCTGTAACCGGATCCTAGGAGGATTCAAATGTTGCATCGACTGCGCCAGCGCTCGGGTGATGAGGGTGGTTTTACCCTGATCGAGCT
>JAOPZB010000142.1 GCA_025964355.1 Solirubrobacterales bacterium
CCGGCACGTCGCCGCGGACGATCCGCTGAGCGAGCCCCTCGACGATCGCGGTCTTGCCGACACCCGGATCGCCGACGAGAACCGGATTGTTCTTCGTCTTGCGGGAGAGGATCTGGACGACGCGCCGGATCTCCGCGTCGCGTCCGATCACCGGGTCCAGGCGGCCGCTGCGCGCCTCGAGGACGAGATCGCGCCCGTACTTCTCGAGTGCCTCATAGGCCGACTCCGGCGTGGCGCTCGTGACGCGCTGGCTCCCGCGCACCTCGGTCAGCGTCTCAAGAAAGCGCTCTCTCGTCAGCCCCTGCTCGCCGAGCAGCCGTCCGGCGGTCGTACGCGACCCGGACTCGATCATCGCGAGCAGCACATGCTCGACCGAGACGTACTCGTCTTTCAGCCGCTCCGCCTCCTGCTGTGCGTCGTCGAGCAGAACGCCGAGCGCGCGTGAGACGCGCACCTCGCCCTGCGCGGCGCCCGGGCCGCTCACGCGCGGCCTTCCCTCGAGATCTTTCTCCAGGGCGGAGCGCAGCCCGTCAGGGTCGGCGCCGGCGCGCGTCAGCAGGCGTGCGATCAACCCTTCCGGCTGTTCGAGCAGCGCGAGCAGGAGATGCTCGACGTCGACCTCAGGATGGCCGTATCGCAGCGCCTTCGTCTGCGCGTCGTGCAGAGCCTCCTGGTTCTTCTGGGTGAGCCTGTTGGGATCCATTGTCCGGGGCAGGGGTCTGGATTACCTGGCGACGGCGCCCAGTTGCATCCACTAGGCCAGCCGCGATGGCAAACAAGTGCCCGGTTGGCCGCCGCCGGCGCCGGCCTAAGAACGCATGTGCCGGCAAGCTGCGTGGAAGTGCGAGACTGGACCGAGAGCCAGATGGCGACGACGATCAGGTGTTTGAACTGCGGCAAGCTCAACCGGGTGCGTCCCACCCGCGAGGGGACTCCGCGCTGTGCCGTCTGCCACGAGCCGCTGCCGTGGATCGTGGACGCCGACGAACAGAGCTTCGACGCCGAGATCGACGCCGCCGTCCCGGTGCTCGTCGACTTCTGGGCGCCCTGGTGCGGACCCTGCCGCATGGTCTCCCCGCTCGTCGAGCGGCTGGGTCGCGATCGAGCCGGCCACTTGAAGGTCGTGAAGCTGAACACAGACGAGGCGCCACAGATCGCCGGACGCTACGGAGTGCAGGGCATCCCGCTTCTCGTGCTGATCCGCGAAGGTCGTGAGCTCGACCGGCTGGTCGGCGCGGCACCCGAGGCACAGCTGCGACAGTGGCTCGACCAGCAGCTTGCCGCGGGCCCTACCGCCGCTTCCTAGGCGATCGCTCAGCGGGCTGGGACCGCCGGCCGGGCGTGCAGCATGCCACCGACCGTCTCGCTTCGATCCAGCTCGACGATCTCCGCGAGGATCGTCGTCCAGCAGATCTCCTCCGGATGCGCACCTCGCGCCGTGATCTCCTTTGCGGCGACGACGCCCTCGGAGGTGATCACGCTGGCGATGCGCTTGATGCCCATCCGACCGCGCTCCTGCCAGACCATCACGCGCGCATCGACCGCCGTGTCGCAGCGTCGCATGATTCCCTCGGCGGCCCCGATGCGCCGCCGGCCCCGGGCAGACTCGGGCCGCAGCTCGAGCACCGCGTGGGCGCCGCGCTCGCGCAGGGCGGGGGCGAGAACGACCCCCAGAGGATCCTCCAGGACGACCACGTCGCCGGCGCTCACCATCTCTCCGACGATCCGATCGCCCCTTGACATCGCCGCCCCGAGCTCATCGGCGTCCGCTCGGTCCAGCGGTTCACCGCCGCTCCGCGACAGCAACGCGGCGAGTCGACGCCCGATCTGTCGAAGCGGCTCATCCGGCTCAAGCTCGATCGGCCCCGCCCGCAGCGCAGCTGGAACGGAAGCTCGCAGCGCGCGCGCCCGCTCCGCGCTGCTGCGCATGGGCGTCGCGCACCACACGCTTCGGCCGGCGAGGTCCTCGTCTGCGCGAGCGCGCGCAAGCGCAAGCACGCGTGAGTCCCGGGTGCCCGAGTAGTCGGCGAAGTTCTCGAACAGCAGGCTCGTCACTTCTCCTCCGCGGCCGCCTCGGCGTTTCGAATCCGCAAGTAGGCCGCGGACGAGCCCGCTCAAGCCCGCGGTGATGCCAGCGACGGGAACGAGCTCCGACGTCGGCGGTCTCGGGTCGCCTTGTCTTGTGCGGCCCCGGCGCTACTGCTATGTGTGATCCATGACCATCGGCACGAGCCTCTTCCTGATCGCCGTCGGAGCGATCCTCAAGTACGCCGTGACCACCAACGTCGAAGGCATCAACCTCCACACCGCTGGCCTGGTGCTGATGATCGTCGGCGCTGTCGGGCTGGTGCTCGGCGTCTACTTCCTCGCCCGCGGCCGCTGGACCGACGTGCCGCCGCCGCCCCCTCTGTAGAAGCGCACCGAGCCGGAGTTCCCGCGCGGCGCCGGCGACTCGTAGTGCTCCAGGCGCCGTTCCAGCTGCTCGATCCGGGCCAGGAGTTCCGACGCCAGCACGGCTCCGGCGTAGTCGATGCCGAAGTCGCGCCGCAGCCGCACCGCGCGGGCGAGGCGCGCTGCAGCCTCGATCTCAAACAGGGGAGCCTCGGGCGTGCCTCCAACTGGCTCGACGAGGCCAAGGCGAACCAGGCGCAGCGCGAGCTCGGGGTGGATCCCGGCCTCCGCAGCCAGCGCCTCCAGTGTCGCCGTGCGCCGGCTAGCCCGCGGACGGCGCAGCACGAGGCTCCAGCGTGCGCCCGTGCCTGCCATCAGCGCCCCGCCCGCGGATCGAAGCTGGAGACCGACGCGAGCCGCTCAAAGAGCTCGCGTTCCTCCGTCGTCAGTTTTTTCGGCACCATGACCTTCACGACGGCGTAGAGATCACCGCCCTTGCCTCCCGGCGAAGGCAGGCCCTTGCCGCGCAGCCGCAGCTTGCGGTCGGAGGAGGATCCCGCGGGGACTTTCACGCGCGTGGTGCCCGCGAGTGTGCGCACCTCCACGGATGCGCCCAGCGCAGCCTCCCACGGCGCTACCCGGATGTCGGTATAGATGTCGCGGCCCTCGACGCGAAAGCGCGAGTCGGGTTTCAGCCGCACGCGCAGGAACAGGTCGCCGGAGCGCCCGCCGCCGGCGCCCGGACTGCCCTCTCCGGCAAGCCTGATCCGCTGACCGTCGATGACGCCGGCGGGGATGTTGACCTCGTAATCACGACCGTTTCCCAGCGAGATCCGCCGGCGCCCTCCCCGTGCCGCCTCCTCGAGTGAGAGCTCTAGCGTCGCCTCCTGATCGCTGCCGCGCACCGAGAAGCCGTCGAAGCCGCCGCCCGCCCGGCCCCGTGTCCGCGTTCGGCTGCCGAACATGCCCTCGAAGAAGTCGCTGAAGCCGCTGTCGCCGAACTCGACCCGCGTTTCGCCGCCGAAACCGCCGAAGCCTCCCGGCGCCCTGCCGGCGAAGTCGTCGAAGCCGGGGCTGTCGGAGACGTCCTGTCCCGCCCTCCAGTTGGCGCCGAGGCGGTCGTAGCGCTCGCGCTTCTCGGAGTCGCGCAGCACCTCGTAGGCCTCGGAGACCTCCTTGAAGCGGTCCTCGGCGCCGGGATCTTTGTTGACGTCGGGGTGGTACTCGCGCGCGAGTTTGCGGTAGGCCCGGCGGATGTCCTCGGTGCTTGCGTCGCGGGGAACGCCGAGGACCTCGTAGTAATCGCGAAACGCGACAGCCATCAGCTGTCGTCGCGGCGCTGGGCGTCGGCGACGATCACCTGCGCGGGGCGCAGCACATGGCCATCGGAGCCAAATCCGGATCGCACGACCTCAACCACCGTTCTGTCAGGCACATCTCCGCTGGATCGTACGCCGACCGCCTCAAAGCGCTGGGGGTCGAACGTCTCTCCGGCCGCTCCAATCCGCTGCACGCCCTCGCGGCGCAGGATCGCTTCCATCTGCTCGAGCACCGCACGCAGCCCATCGGCCGCCGGCCCGGTCGGATCCATGCGCAGTGCCCGCTCGACGCTGTCCACGGCCTCAAGCCAATCGCGGATCAACGCCTCGCGCGACTCGCCGACGCGGCGGTCGGTTTCGCGCACCGTGCGCTTGCGGTAGTTCTCGAGATCAGCCAACGCGCGCTTGTAGCGGTCTTCAACAGCCTCTATCTGCGCCTCCAGCTCGCGCTCCCGCGGAGCCGCCTCGGCGGTGGGCCGCTGCTGCTCCTGCTCCTGCTGCTGATCACCGGCGGCTTTGGCCTCGGGACCCTGGTCACTCGCGGGTGAACTCTGCATCGACCACCTCCTCGTCGTCCGCCGCCTCCTGCTGCGGCGCCGATGCGCCGTTGCCGCCGTCGCCCTGTCCAGGCGTGGCAGCCGCGGCGCTCGGCAGCGAGTGAAGCAGCTGCTGGAGGTCGGCGGTAAGAGGCCGTACCCGATCGAGGCCCGCCTGGTCGGTGAGCGCTTGGCGGGCGTCGGCGACGAGCTGTTCGGCACGCGCTTTTTCGTTGACGGGGAGACGATCCTGCAGCTCGCCAACGAGCTGCTCCACGCGGTGGGCAAGGGCGTCGAGCTCGTTGCGCGCGTCGATCTCCTCGCGCCTGCGCGTGTCCTCCTCGGCGTGCTCTTCGGCTTCGCTGATCATGCGCTCGATCTCGCCCTGGTCGAGGTTGGTCGTCTCGGTGATCGTCACTTTCTGCTCGGCGCCCGTGTCCTTGTCGCGCGCGGACACGTTGAGGATGCCGTTGGCGTCCACGTCGAATGTGACCTCGACCTGCGGCACGCCGCGCGGCGCCGGGCGGATTCCCTCCAGGCGGAAGCGTGCGAGCTGGCGGTTGTCGGACGCCAGCTCTCGCTCTCCCTGCAGCACGACGATGTCCACCGCCGTCTGGTTGTCCTCGGCCGTCGAGAAGACCTCCGTGCGGCGCGCGGGAATGGTCGTGTTGCGCTCGATCACCTTCGTCATCACCCCACCAAGCGTTTCCAGCCCGAGTGACAGCGGGATGACGTCGAGCAGCACGACGTCCTCGACTTCGCCCTTGAGGACACCGGCCTGCAGCGCGGCGCCGATCGCGACGACCTCGTCCGGGTTCACACCCATGTTGGGATCCTTGCCGCCGGTCAGCCGGCGCACGAGCTCCTGCACCGCTGGCATTCGCGTGGCGCCCCCGACGAGCAGGACCTCGTCGATGTCATCGGCGGTCAGCTTGGCGTCTGCGAGCGCGGTTTCGACCGGGCCGCGACAGCGCTCGATGAGATCCTGGGTCAGCTGCTCGAGCTTGGCCCGCGACAGCGAGATATTGAGGTGCTTCGGGCCCGCCGCGTCGGCCGTTATGAACGGTAGGTTGACCTGCGCCGTCGTCGCCGATGAGAGCTCGACCTTCGCGCGCTCGGCCGCCTCGTAGAGGCGCTGGAGCGCCTGCGGATCGGAGCGCAGGTCGATGCCCTGGTCGCGCTTGAACTCTTCTGCCAGCCAGTCGACGATGCGTTTGTCGAAGTCGTCGCCGCCCAGATGCCCGTCGCCGCTGGTCGCGCGGACCTCCACGACGCCGTCGCCGATGTCCAGCAGAGAGACATCGAAGGTGCCGCCGCCGAGGTCGAACACGAGCACCGTCTCCTGGCCCTTCTTGTCGAGCCCGTAGGCGAGCGCCGCCGCCGTCGGCTCGTTGATGATGCGCAGCACCTCCAGGCCCGCGATCTTGCCGGCGTCCTTGGTGGCCTGACGTTGAGCGTCGTTGAAGTAGGCGGGCACGGTGATCACCGCCTCGGTAACCCGTTCGCCGAGGAATTTCGCCGCGTCCTCGGCGAGCTTGCGAAGGATCAGCGCCGATATCTCCTCCGGCGAGAACTGCTTGCCACGCACCTCGAAACGCACGGCGTCGTTGGGCCCTTTGACCACTTTGTAGGAGACGATCCTCGCCTCCTCGTCGACTTCGCCCCACTTGCGCCCGATGAAGCGCTTGGCCGAGTAGATCGTCGCCTCGGGGTTGAGGATCGCCTGGCGCTTGGCCACCTGCCCGACTAGTCGTTGGCCGTCGTCGGTGAACGCGACGACCGATGGCGTCGTGCGACCGCCCTCGGCGTTGGGGATGACTTCGGCCTGCCCGCCCTCCATCACGGCTGCGACGACGGAGTTGGTGGTTCCAAGATCGATTCCGACTGCCTTCGGCATCTCGCGGCTCCTCTCCAGTCGCCTGGTCGAATACGGACGCGCTATAGGGCGCCTTGCCGAGCGTCTTGCGGGCATCACCCCGCACGCCGCGCAGCCCGGCGTGCCCATCTGACGTTAGGTCGATCCGCCCTCGTGGTCAAGGGTACGGCTGGAAACGAGCGCCTGCCGGCCTATCGGTGCATGTGAACGAGCCGACGCGATGGCAGATGATGAGTTGACTGATTCGAGGGTCCTCGACGAGCGCGAGCTCTGGGCCGCCCTGGCGCGCGAGCGCGGCTGGCGGCTGCACGAGGGGGCGCTCGTGCGTGAGCTGTCGACGAGGGACTTCGACGAGGCGATGCGACTCTTGGAGCTGGTCGCCGCCGGGGCGGTCGACTACGGGCGCCGGCCCGACATGTGCATCTCGGAGTTCAACCACGTGCGCCTGTCGATCGGCAATCCTCACCACGCCGGTCTAACGGCCGCCGAGCTGCGCCTCGCGGCGAAGGTCAGCGCTCTGCTCGACGGCTTTGCCGTCGAGGACACTCCCCAATAGTTGGCCGGCTCCCTCTGGTTGACAGAGGTCCGCTCGCCGACGATGGGTCACGGCCCGCGGCTCGCGGTGGACCGAGGCCTCCGAAAGACCCGCTTTTTGCGGACTTTCCGGGGCCGGGACGGCAGCCGGGCACCGTTTCCCGCTCGCGGCCGGGGGTACAGTCAAAAGGGACCCGATGGCAATGCGACGCAACCGCCAAGGGTCTTCGACATAGGGATGCGTGACGGTTGACGGGTTTCGCCTGGCGGAGCGGAGGGTGGCGGAGTCCGGACGGAACAACTCCAGGTAGAGACGCTCCAACTGGAAGGCTTCGTGGCCGCGTCAGATCACTATGCCCACCGCCGTCGATCGTCCGGGTCTGCCTCGGTGCGAGACGTCGAGCCAGGCGTCGACGCAGTCCAGACACCTCTCCGTGCCGACGGAAGCGCCGACCGGTCCCCGCCTCTGACGGGTGGAGCTCATTGCGTCCAACCTCAAAGCTGGAGGACTCGAGATGGCCTTGGCAGCCCGTCGCACCCAGACACCAACGGAGCCGAGCACCCGCTGGGATCCCTTCGGGGAAATGGAAGACCTTCAATTGCATCTGGCGCAGCTGCTTGACAGCGTCGCGTCGGGCCCGACGGGCAACGGCGGAGCGTGGGCGCCGCCGGTCGACATCGAAGAGGCCGACGACGCCTGGGTCGTCGAGGCGGAGCTGCCGGGCGTCAAGCGCGGAGACGTGAACGTCGACGTCCGCGACTCACAGCTGGTGATCTCAGGGGAGATCAAGGAACGTGAGCGCAGGGGCATCCTCAGGCGCCGCACGCGGCGGGTGGGCCAGTTCGAATACCGGGTCACGCTGCCCGGCGAAGCGGACGCAGACCGGATCAAGGCCGATCTGCACGACGGCCTCCTCACCGTGCGCGTGCCCAAGCCCGAGGGCTCGAGGCCACGCCAGATCCAGGTCAAAGGGGAATGACGTGGAGGCGACCATCTCACATCCAGCGCGCGCGCAGCGGCCGGCATTGACGACGCGCACGCCGCGGCCGGCGGCCCAGTGGCCGGCGCTCTCGAGCTCCCGCGAGCGGCGGCTGGTAGCCGCGGCCGCCGCCGGCGAGATCGCGGCCCGCGACGAACTGGTCAAAGCGTTCATGCCGGCGATCGGCACCCTGGCGCGGATCTATCGAAACTCGCCGGGGGTCAACCACGCGGAGCTCATGCAGGAGGGCGTCGTCGGCCTCCTGCGCGCGCTTCGCCGCTATGAGCCGCGGCTGAACACGCCGTTCTGGGCCTATGCCTCGTGGTGGGTCAGGCAGGCGATGCAGGGGCTGATCGCCGATCTCACTCGTCCCGTGGTGCTCTCTGACCGGGCGCTCCGGGCGATGGCCCGCGTAAAGCGCGCGCGTCACACGCATCTGCAGGCTCATATGTGCGAACCGTCCTGTAGCGAGCTCGCCGAGGCGACCAGGCTTCCACGCGAGCAGGTCGAGACGCTCCTGTCGCTCGAGCGTGTGCCGCGCAGTCTGGAGGAGCCGCTCGGGACCGACTCCTCCGGCGGCAGGACCGCCCAGGACTTTCTGGTCGACCCGGTCGGCGAGGACGGCTACGACGAGGTGGTCGAGCGAGTCGGAGCCGACGAGGTCCGCATGCTCACCTACGGGCTGGACGAGCGCGAACGCGAGGTGCTGCTGCAGCATTACGGGCTCGATCGACCCGCCCAGACGCTCCGTCAGATCGGCAGCCATTTCGGTCTGAGCGCCGAGCGCGTCCGTCAGATCGAGGAGCACGCGCTCGACGGAATGCGCACCGCGCTGGTGGCGAAGGGCATCGAGCGACGATCATTCCAACGTCAGCGGACATGCGCGTGATCAAGCGCGCTAGTGTGCGCGCATGCCCAGCCATTGGCCGGCGCTCTCCTACGGGCAGTGGCATGAGACCTGCGACACGCTGCATGCGCACACCCAGGTACTGGGAAAGCTCGCGGTCCGCCTCGCCCCTCCAGAGCCGGAGCTGCAGCACGCGGCGCTGCGCCTGACCGCGCGCGGCTGGGAGACGCTCCCCCTGCCGGCGCCGGACGGAAGCGGCAGTCTCGTCGTGACTCTCGACCTGCGGACCCACGAGGCGCTCGCCGAGCACAGCGATGGGCGCTTTCGGCGCGTCGCGCTCACACCCGATAGGCCGGTTGGCGATGTGACACGCGAGCTGCTGGAGGCCGTGCGCGGCCTCGGCGGCCAGGTCGACATCGACCCGACTCCGCAGGAGGTCTCGTGGACCGCGCCGCTCGACGAGGACGAGGAGCACTCACGCTACGACGCCGAGCAGGTGCAGATGTACTTCGCGGCGGCAACCCAGGCCGCACTGGTGCTCGCCGAGTACCGCGCCCCTTATCGTGGGCGCTCGACGCCGGTCAACGCCTGGTGGGGGTCATTCGACCTTGCGGTCAGCCTGTTCTCCGGGGAGCCGGCCGAGCCGCCGTCGGAGGACTTCATCATGCGCAACGCGATGGACGCGCAGGAGGTCGCCGTCGGCTGGTGGCCCGGCGACACGCGCTACGGGAGAGCGGCCTTCTACGCCTATGCGCACCCCGCTCCGGACGGGTTCGCGAACGCCACGCTCTCGCCGGAGCCCGTTCGCTGGGAGGGGGAGATGGGCCTCTACGTACTCGACGACGACGACATAACCGACGGCGGCGACCCGCATGCGCTGGCGCTCGAGTTCGCACGCTCGGCCTTCCGCCACGCCTGCCTGGTCTGCGACTGGGACCCGGAGCTGGCCGCGACAGCCGAGGGGACGCCGCCGCCGGTCAGGTAGGCAAGCCGAAGCCCCGGCTGACGGTCAGGCTTGACCGCGTCAGACGAGGGCAGCTCAGCGCTTGCCGGTCTTCCACTCCAGCTTGTGCACCCTCTTCGCCGCCTGGTAGTCGAGCAGCGCCTGCGGAGAGTCCACGTCGCCGAGCGTCGGATGCCATGGCACGAGGCCCTCGGCGGCGACGACGCCGAAGCGCTTGGCAAGCATCGAGCCGAGCGTCTTGACCTTCACCTCGCCGAAGCCGGGCAGCGCCTCGATATGCGCGCGCAGGACCTCGGCGTCGGGCGCGCCCGCCCACACAAGTGCGGCGTCGCCGTCGTAGTTGTCGCGCACGTGCACGGCGAGGTCATGGACGCGCTCGGCCATTTTCGCCGGGTACCGGTGAATGGCTGGTTTCTCGCGAAACGCCGGCTCGAGCTCGGCGGTCGCGAGGGTATCGGCGTCGATCGCACCGAGGCGTTCACGCAGCCGCAGCGGGCCCAGGAAGGCCTGCTGCACTGTGACCTGCTGGTCAAGGGCGAGGCCGACGAGCAAGGCCATCGGGTCGCTGGCGATCAGCGCGTTCGCCTCGTCGGACTCGGTGAAGTACAGGCGGTCGGGCACGCCACGATCCTATCTCGGCGGCGCACCACGGCCCCTTCTTCGGCTCGGGAATGGATCGGTGATTCAGACGCGGGTACTGGGCCTGGGAGACGGCGCGTAGCCAGTGGGATCGGATCCGCTCATGTCGAACCCGTTGCGGACAGCGCCGCCGCGACATAGAGGACCGCCTGCGCGCGCGCCACCGCGCCCACGGCGCTGTCGGGCGCCAGCAGCTCCGGATGGTGCAGCGGCCGTGTTTGGAATCGCTCGGCTCCGTCGAGGCCGACGAACGCCATCGCGATCGGCGAGATCTCGCCGAAGAAGGCGAAGTCGTCAGAGCCACAGGAGCGCCATTCGGGCGCCGCGATGAGCTCTGCTTCGCTCAGCAGCTCGCGTGCGGCGGCCACGATCGCGGGATCATTCTCGAGCGCCGGCTCGCCGGGGACGAGCTCCACGATCGCGCTGCAGCCGTGCGCGGACGCCACCCCGCTTGAGACCTCCTCGACCAGCCGCCGCAGCACGAGTCGATCCTCCGGCCGGTGTGCGCGCAGGGCGGCGAGCGCGCGCGCGCGCGGCGGAATGACGTTCCCGGCGTCGCCGCCCTCGAGCACGCCGACGGTCAGCACGGCCGGATGAACGGGGTCGATCCTCCTGGGCGCCTCGGCATGGAGCGCGACGACGAGCTGCGCGATCGCAAGTATCGGGTCGCGCCCTCGATGCGGATAGGCGCCGTGCGACGGCTCCCCCTCGACGGTGATCTCGACGTAGTCACACGACGCGTTGACCGGCCCCGCGTCAAGCGCGACGGTCCCCCATCGCACTTCGGGGTGGATGTGCGCCGCGACGATTGCCGCCGGGCGCGCCCCTGCAAGCTCGCCATGGGCGAGCTGCTCGGCGCCCGACGGATAGGCCTCCTCGCTCGGCTGGAAGACGGCGAGTAGGCCGGCGGGCAGCGCGTCGCCGAGCTCGTGGGCCGAGCGCGCGAGCGCGACGAGCGCCGCCATGTGAACATCGTGGCCGCAGGCGTGCATGACGCCTCCACTGGCGCTGAAGCTCGCCCCCGTGCGCTCCTGTACAGGCAGGCCGTCGAGCTCCGCACGCACCGCCACCGCCGGCCCGGCGCGGGGCCCCACATGCGCAAGGCGACCCGTGCCGGCAACGGCGACGGCCTCGACCGGGAGCTGCGCCGAGACGGCGGTGGCCGTGCGCTCCTCCGCGTGGGCGAGCTCGGGGTGGGCGTGAAGCAGATGGCGCAGCTCGACGGCGCGCGGGAGCTCGCGCTCGACCCCGGCCAGCAGCAGCCCGAGTAGCCCGTCAGTAGATCGCTGCATAACGTGTGCAGAGCTCGCTCAGGTCGAGGTCGGCTGTTCCTGCGAGCTCCGCCTGCTTGACGCTGAGGTAGGCGTCGTAGAGCAGCGGCGACATCCATCCTCGCGCGACTTCGTCCTCCGCGAGCGCCTGGAGGGCGTCTCCCAGAGACGCCGGCAGGGCGCCTACGCCGTAGCGCTCGGCCTCGGCGTCGTCGAGCTGCGCCGGGTCGCGATCGAGGATTGGCGGCGCGGGCAGCTCTGAGCGCACGCCGTCCAACCCGGCGCGGATGATGGCGGCCAGGGCGAGATACGGATTCGCCGCTGCGTCCGCGCCGCGGTACTCCAGGTGCAGCTGGCGTGCCGGGTCGCCGCCGTCGAGCGAAACCAGCGGCGGTATGCGCAGCAGCGCCTCGCGATTGCGCTCTGCCAGGCAGACCGCACCGGCGCTCCAACGGTGCGGCTGCAGGCGCGCGGCCGAGGTGGGACTCGGAGCGGTCAGCGCGCTCAGTGCCCGTGCGTGCTTGAGGATCCCTGCCGCGAAACGCCCGCCGAACTCGCTGAGGCACGCCGGCCGGCCACCGTCGTAGAGCATCGATCTGCCGGCGGCGTCGAGCAGGTTGAGATGGATGTGCACGCCGTTGCCGGCCTGCGCCGGGTCGAGCAGCGGGGCGAAGCTCGCGCGCATCCCCTCGCGCCTGGCGATCTCGCGGACGACCTCCCTGACGACCACGCTGCGGTCGGCGCTCGCCAAGCCGCCGGCCACCTCGACCGGGATCTCGAACTGGTGCGGCGCATACTCCGCGAAGAAGCGTTCGGGCTGCGTCCCGGCTTCGACGAGCGCCGTCATGACCGCCGTCGCAAACGGCTCGGCTCGGCGCTGCGCCTCGAGCGAGAACGGCAGCGCCGGCGGCGAGTCGAGCACCAGTTGGAACTCCTGCTCGAAGCTCGCGACAGCACGGATGTCCAGAGCGGCCTCGAGCTCCTGCAGCGTGTCTCTCAAGAAGTCCCGCGGGCAGCACTCCCACGGCCGGCCGTCGGTCTCGACGATGTCACAGAGGATCAGCTCGAGCGCGGGCACGCCGTCGGCGGCCGACACCGTCACACGGGTGCCGGCGTCGGGCAGCAGCCTCAGGTCGCCCGTCGCGCCGAACGGGTTCGGCTCGGCCACCGGACCGAGCGGGGTGAGCGCGTGGTTGGCGGGCACCCAGCCGACCCCCTCGCCGAGCCGCTCATCGAGCTGGGCGGCGGGCACGGAGCGTCCGCGCACGATCGCCCCGAGGTCACAGCACACGAGGGCGACGAGGTCGGTCGTGCTCACCTCAGCGGCTCTGCGGTGACCGTGCCGTTATCCCATGCGCCCTCGAGCAGCCCGAGCGCGTCGGCACCGGAGCGCACAGCCGAGGCGTCCCCCGCCGAGACGATCACGATCATGCCCCCCGACGGTTTCTCCGGCCGCCGCAGGGCGGCGGCGAGACGCTCCTGCGGCTGCATGTGCACGCCCTGGCTGCCCAGGGAGGGATAGGTGTCGGCGAGTGCGTAGAGGCTGCCTCCGGGCCCGCGGACGCGCGCGGCCACGCAGACGAAATGTCCCACGTCCCAGTCCGGCCGTGGCCCTTGCTCGTCGCCCTCGTAGAGGTAGCCGAGCAGCTCGCTGAGTCCGGCACGCGAGCCCCATAGATGGCGCGTCGCGATGTTCGCCACGACCGCCGCCGGATGCTCGAGCGCGGCGGCGACGTCGAACAGGCCGCCGAGGGTCTGCACCGTCCACGGCCCTGTGTAGGGGACGGCCGCGAGCCGCGCGCCGGAGAGCTCCTCCACTGCTTCGACAAGCCCCGCCGACGTGGTCCCCGAGAGCTCCCCGTCGTCCACCAACGGCAGCGTCGCGCGATAGTCGCGCCGCCCCAGCTCACCGTGAGGGAGGATGCTTCGGTCCACATACCTGGAGACGACGCTGCCGGCCGCCAGTGCAACCGCGTCCTGGTCCATGGGCTCGCCGTCGTGGCGCTCGATGCCCGCCGCCCGGAGGGCGAGGGACGCGCAGAAGGCTCCGCAGAGGTCATCGCGCTGCGGAAGCTCGCGCGCGTGCAGCGCAAGCAGTGCGCGTGCGCCGGGCAGCAGCGTCGTATCGAGTGATGCGAGCCCCGGCATGCAGCCAATATACGATCCCGGCGGCCCGGGTCCGCGAGACTGCAACAATGCAGCGCGACTCATGAGCTGGGACTTCTCCACCGACCCCGACTACCAGGAGCAGCTCGACTGGATGGCCGGGTTCGTGCGCAGCGAGATCTGGCCCCTGGAGTCGATCTGGAACGAGCTCGGTCTGGACGGCCTGCGGCAGGCGATCGCCCCGCTGCAGGAGGAGGTCAAGGCACGCGGTTTATGGGCGACCCACCTCCCGCCCGAGCTCGGCGGGCAGGGCATGGGACAGGTGCGGCTGGGGCTAATGCACGAGATCCTCGGCACCTCGCCGATCGCGCCGCTGGCGTTTGGCAATGCCGCCCCCGACTCCGGCAACTCCGAGATCCTCGCTCTCGCCGGAACGCCCGAGCAGAAGGATCGCTGGCTGCATCCACTTCTCGCCGGCGATCTGCGCAGCGCGTTCAGCATGACCGAGCCCGACACCCCCGGATCGGACCCGACCCAGCTACGCACGCGTGCCGTGCGCGACGGCGACGGGTGGGTGATCGACGGGCACAAGTGGTTCTCCTCAAACGGCTCGATCGCGGACTTCCTCATCGTCATGGCCGTCACGAACCCCGACGCGCGCCCCTCGCAGAGGGCCTCGATGTTTATCGTTCCGACGGACACTCCGGGAGTCGAGATCGTTCGCGACGTCCCCACGATGGAGCATCCCGAGGAGCGCTACGGCGTCTACGGCGGACACGCCGAGATCGTCTACGAGGGCGCACGCGTGCCGGCGGACGCGCTGCTCGGCGGCGAGGGCGAGGGCTTCGTGCTCGCCCAGCACCGGCTCGGACCGGGCCGCATCCACCACTGCATGCGCTGGCTGGGAGTTGCGCGACGTGCCTTCGACATGATGTGCGAGCGCGCCACCTACCGGCAAGCGCACGGCTCGCTGCTGTCCGAGAAGCAGACCGTCCAGAACTGGATCGCAGACAGCGTCGCCGAGATGCAGGCCGCACGGCTTATGACCCTTCATGCCGCCTGGGTGATGGACACGCAGGGCGCGCGCGCCGCCCGCACCGACATCGCCTTGATCAAGTTCTACGGGGCGAAGGTGCTGCACGACGTGGTCGATCGGGCTATCCAGCTGCACGGCTCGCTCGGCTACTCGACCGATCTCCCGCTCGAGCAGATGTACCGCTTCGCGCGTGCGGCCCGGATCTACGACGGCCCCGACGAGGTCCACCGCCAGACGGTCGCCCGACAGATCCTCAACGGATACGCCCCTCCCGCCGACGGGGTGCCAACGGAGCATCTGCCGACCCGCCGCCGGCAGGCTCGCGAGCGCTTCAGCCACCTGCTCGAGGCCGTCACGGCGAACGATTAGCCGCCGCGGCGGCGCCGGCGCGCCCAAGTTGGGCCGCGGCTCGTTCTAGGCTGCAACGATGGTCACCGACGCCACGCGCCCGTTTCGCGCGTTCGATCCGACCGCGTTCGAGAGCTTCCGCTTCGTCTCACGCGCGATCGACGCGCGCGGACGCGTGAGCCTGCGCTACGCCCTCGACGACGAGATCCAGTTCGTCGAGGAGTTCGACCTGCCGCTCGCGGAAGGGGTTGACGACGCGGTCAGCGAGCGCGTCGACGGGCTGCTGTCGCTGCTTCACTGGGTCGCCGGCGTCAGCTATTTCAAGACGGCCCTTCCGCCGAAGGTGACCTGCGAGACGGGCGCGCCTCCGCCGGCGGTAGCCGAGCTGCTCGAGGCGCTGTACTCCGAGGGGCTCGGCGAGCTCGCCTACACCAACGGGCTGTCTCGGCTCCCGCGTCCGCGCTTTGCGCGCGGACCGGCCCGCGAGCCGGTGCCTCCCGGCGGCCCCGCCGAGCCGCGGCGTGTGCTCGTGCCAATTGGTGGAGGCAAGGACTCCGCGGTGGCCATCGAGATCATGCGGCGGTCGGAACGCGAGCTGGCGCTCTTCTCGATCGGAGACGCGCCCCCCATCGCGCGCACCGTTGCGGTCGCGGGACTGCCGCACCTGCTCGTCCGCCGTCGTCTGGACCCCGGCCTGGCGGCCCTCAACGACGCCGGGGCGATCAACGGCCATGTCCCGATCACGGCGATCGTCTCGTGCGCCGCGGTCCTGACGGCCGCCCTGCACGGATTTGACACGGTGGCGATGGCCAACGAGCGCTCCGCGTCCGCCGGCAACCTCGGCTGGGATGGCGTCGAGGTCAACCATCAGTTCAGCAAGGGGCTGCACGCCGAGCGGCTGCTGGCAGCCGCTCTCGCAGAGCTCACGGGCGGCGTACGGCTGTTCTCGCTCCTGCGCCCGGCCTCGGAGCTCGCGATCGCCCGTGCGTTCGCGCGCATGGAGCAGTACCACCCGGCGTTCACCAGCTGCAACGCCATCTTCCGGACCGATCCCGCGCTGAGGTCGGCGTCATGGTGCTGTGACTGCCCGAAGTGCCGGTTCGTGTTCCTCGCGCTCGCCCCGTTCAGCACCCCGGCGCACCTGCGGGAGGTGTTCGGAGACGACCTGCTCGATGACGATCGCCAATTCGCCGGGTTCGCCCTGCTCACGGCGACCGGCGGCCACAAGCCGTTCGAGTGCGTTGGCGAGGAGCAGGAGAGCCTCGCGGCGATCCGCATGCTCGCCGGCGATCCGCGCTGGTCGGCCCATCTCGTGGTGCGACGTCTCGTGGCGGAGGTCCTGCCGGCGTTCCCGTCAAGTGCCGGCGACCCCGCCGATGCGCTGGCGCTGAGCGACGAGCACGCCGTCCCCGCGGCTCTGCTGGCGGATGTCCGTGCGCTTCTCGGAGCTTGACGGCGCCACGGTCGGCGTGTGGGGCGCCGGGCGCGAGATCCGCTCGCTGGCCGACCAACTCGCGCGTCGCCTGCCGTCCGCGCGCATCGCCGTGGCCGCCTTCGACACGCTCCCGGACGGAGACGTACGCGGCATGCTGCGAGCGCCGCAGCTGCAGCTCGTCACGGGTGCGGGTGCGGTTGAGGCGCTCGCCGCCTGTGACGTCGTCATCCGCTCGCCGGGCGTCTCGATCCATCGGGCGGAGATGCGAGCGTTGCGCGAGGCTGGGGTCCCGATCACGACCGCGACGGCGCTCTGGCTCGCGGAGCGGGAGGGGCGCGGCGTCGTCGGCGTCACCGGCACGAAGGGCAAGAGCACGACCGCCTCGCTGATCGCCCATCTCGCGCGCGCGGCCGGACGGGATGCTGATCTCGCCGGCAACATCGGCGTCCCGGCGCTCGATCTGCTCGATCGCCCGCCCGCGGATATGACGGTCTTGGAGCTCTCCAGCTACCAGATCGCCGATTTGGCGGTCGGGCCTGAGGTTGCGGTGGTGACGAGCCTGTTCCGCGAGCACACCGAATGGCACGGTTCTGAGGAGGCCTACCGCGCGGAGAAGCTGAGGATCCTCGGCCTGCCCGGGTTGCGCGCCACCGTTTTCAACGCCCGCGACGCCCAGCTCTCGGCGGCGATCGCCGATATCGCGAACGTCGTGCGATACGGCGTATCCGAGGGATGGGACGTCGTCGACGGTGGTATCGCGTTCAGGGAGGCCGGCGTGTTGACCTCCGCCGAGCTGCCGCTCCCGGGCGAGCACAACGCGCTGAACCTGTGTGGGGCACTCGCCGCGCTGGAAGCGTTTGGCGTGGCCCCTGCGCCCCTGCCGCAGGCGCTGGCGGGCTTCCGGTCGCTCCCTCACCGGCTGGAGACGCTCGGCGAGCGCGACGGGATCCTGTGGGTGAACGACAGTATCTCGACGACGCCGGAGTCGACGCTGGCCGCACTGGCCAGCTTCCCCGACCGCCGCGTCGTTCTAATCGCAGGCGGCCAGGAGCGCGGGCAGGATCATGACGAGCTCGCGCGAGTGCTCGCGAGGACCGGAGGGACGGTCATCGGCGTTCCGTCAACCGGGCCGCGCCTGCTCGGCGCCGCTCGCAGCGCCGGCGTGCCCGGCGACCGCGCGATCGAATGCTCCGGCCTGGAGGATGCCGTGGGGCGTGCCCGCGAGGCGGCGCAAGCGGGAGACGTGATCATCCTCTCTCCGGCTGCACCCAGCTACGACAACTACCGCGACTTCGAACAGCGAGGCGATTGTTTTCGCGCGCTCGCCGCCGTGTCCTAGCCGGACCCAGGCGTTTGCGCGAGCGGTCAGCGTTCGCCGGTGCCGCGGCGCCACATGAACACGTACCAGGCGCAGACGACGATCACAAACGCGATCGGAATAACGAGCGTGAGGATCGATCCGGCGAGGAACGTGGCGAGCGGCGCGATTGTGCCTGACATGGAACCTCCTAATGCTCGCCCGCGAGCCGCGACGACGCCGCCCGGATCGAGGCTGGTGTGAGCCAGCGGTGGACGTAGACGAAGATCACTATGACGAAGGTAATAGATCCGGGCACCCACATGATCCCGGCGGCAATCTGCTGATCTGCCATCGCCGAGATCCCACCCGGACGACTGGCCTCGTGAGCGTAGACGCCATAGAGAGGATGGGCGGCGAGCGCGAGCACCACGGCAAGGCCCCAGCTGACCACCATCGCGCCCACGGTGTAGCCGACGCGCTGCGGCGAGGACAGTGGAGCATGCAGCGGCGCAGAGGTGATGACCTGCTTCCAGAACATCAGCGCCGTGCCGAAGAACAATGTGTGCTCGAGGGCGTGCAGGGCGCTCGAGCGAAGCGTCGCATCGAACATCGCCGGCACGTGCCAGGCGAGCAGCACGGCCGAGAACAGCAGGAAGCTGGGCAGGGGATTGCCGAGCCCGCGGACGGTCCAGCGCAGCGGGGCGGTCCGCGAGCCTTGGGCGAGGTCTCGCCCGAGCGAGCGGCGGGTCACAAGCGGCAGCGCCCGCCACAGTCGGATCCACGGCGCCGCCACCACCATCAGCGGCGGCGCGACCACCAGGAGCAGGACGTGCTGGAGCATGTGCGCCCAGAAGAGCTTCTCGCTAAGGGCCTCGATCGGCGAGCAGAGCGCGATCGCGAGCACGCCCAGAGAGCTATAGAAGGACAGGCTTCTCCAGCGTTGCTCGGGCTCCTTGCGCGAGGGGATGACGGTACGCCGGCTGCCGATCCAGTAGAGGATCGCCAGGGCCAGCACCAGGACCAGCGGCGGATTGAACGACCAGTCCCAGAAACCGGGCGTCACTGCCGCGGCGCTCATGATCAGACGAGGTAGAGGACCACGTAGGTCACCACGCCGATCGCGGCGAGAAAGGACCAGTAGAAGACAGCGGCGTCAAGTCCAGGCGCGATCAACAGGTCGGCCTGCCTGATGTCACCCTCGGTCGACGCGGGTTTGCGACGCGCCCGCACCTCGCTCGCGACCTGGGTCTCCAGCCAGTAGATCGTGCCGAGCACGGCGATCAGGTACAGCGCCGTCCACGCGCAGAACACGCTCGCGTAGGCGCCGTCGGTCGGTCCGAAGTTCTGCTTGGTGTACTCGATGCACTGCAGGGCGACAGCGACCAGCCCGAGCACGACGCCGCCGATCGCCGGAGTTAGCCAGGCGCGCGAACCGGCTTTCATCCCCCGCCCGGCGAATATCGTCAGCGCGGCACTGAGGATGATGCAGGCGATCATCGCCGCGCCGAGCGCCTGGTTGGGGTCGAGGTGTCCTTTGCGCCAGAGATGTTCCTCGTTGATCGAGCGCAGGTAGAAGTAGGCGAAGATGAAGGCCAGGAAGAAGAACGTCGTGGCGCCGGCCAGCAGCCGCGAGGCGACGGTCAGCGCGCGAGCGCCGACGTCCGGCGGCTCCGGGGGAATCTCCGCACCGGCCGGAACCGGCGGAACCATTCGCCCGAGGGGCAGCTCTTCGCCACGCGATGCCATGGTCAGGTCCCCGCCGATGCGGGCTGTGCCCCCGCGACCCTGAGCGGGACGCCGTAGTCGTAGGGATCGGACTCGAACACCGGAATCTGCTCGAAGTTGTTGACGGGCACCGGGTGGGGGATCTGCCACTCGATCGACTTCGAGCGCCAGGGATTCTGCTCGGACGCGATGCGGGCGAAGATCATCGAGTAGACGGTGTTCGCGATGAATATCAGCATCGAGAAGCCGAGCACGAACGCCGATACGGAAACCCAGACGTTCAGCGCGTGCAGGTTGGACGCGTACTCGCTCACGCGCCTGGGTTGGCCCTTCATGCCTATGACGAACAGCGGCATGAACGTGGAGTTGAACGCGATGAACATCAGCCAGAAGTGGATCTTCGCCAGGCGCTCGTTGAAGCGCAGGCCCGTCATCTTCGGCACCCAGTAGTAGATGGCGGCAAAGAAGGTGAAGATCAACCCGCCCATGATCGTGTAGTGGAAATGGGCCATGGTGAAGAAGCTGCCGTGGGTGCTCGTGTCGCTCGGAGCGTCGGACACGAAGACACCGGATAGGCCGCCGATCAGGAAGTTGAACACCCAGGCGAGGCAGAACAGCATCGGCACGCTGAAGGAGCTTCGCGCCTTCCACAGCGTTCCCATGGCGCACAGGAAGATGAACCCGGTGGGGATCGAGATGATCTCGGTCGAGAGCATGTAGAAGGGCCGCAGGTCGGCGTTGATGCCGCTGACGAAGAGGTGGTGCTGCCAGACGAAGAAGCTCAGCAGGGTGACGCCGAGCATCCCCGAGACGGCCAGCCGGTAGCCCCACAGCGGCTTGCGGGTGAACACCGGCAGCAGCTCCAGGATGATCCCGAACCCGGGGAGGGCGAGGATGTAGACCTCGGGATGCCCGAAGAACCAGAAGAGGTTCTCGAACAGGTACGAGCTGCCGCCGCCGCCCGGGAGGAAGAACGAGGTGTTGATCGTGCGGTCGAGCGCCGCCATCGTGAGAGTGGCAACGAGCATCGGGGCGGCGAGCACCATCAGCACGGAGGTGGCCAACACGGACCAGACGAAGATCGGCAGGCGCGACCACGTCAGCCCGGGGGCACGCATGGTCAGGATCGTCGCCATCATGTTGAGGCCGAGCAGGCACATCGATATCCCCACGAGCGCGAAGAAGATGATGTAGGAGTCCATCCCCATCACCGCCTGGTCGTTGAGGGGCTCATAGCCCGTCCAGCCCGTCGGGAAGCCGCCGAAGAAGATGGTCGAGGTGAGGATGAAGCCGGCAGCCATCAACAGCCAGAAGGTGAGCGCCTCGATGCGGGGGAAGGCCATCCGCCGTGCGCCGATCAGGATCGGCACGAAGTAGTTCGCGAATGGGCCGAGGATGCCAGACGTCATCATCCCCATCATCATCGTGCCGTGCATGCCGACGAGCGAGATGTACTGATTGGGGCCGACGAACTGTGGCGTCGAGTGCAGCAGCTCCGTACGGATCAGCATCGCGTTGACGCCGCCGACGAAGAAGAAGACCCCGATCCCGATCAGGTACTGGATCCCGACGACCTTGTGGTCGGTGCAGAGGCCGAAGTAGCGTCCGATGCCCTCTTCCTCCTTCTCGCGCAGCGACGCCGGCCGGCCCAGCATGCGCGACACCGGGTAGTTGGCGAAGCCAAGGCCGATCAGGAATCCGACGACGCCGAACAGGTAGGCGAGCAGCAACGCGACATCGTTCTCGTCGGTCGCCGACTGGAATTCGAAGCTTTTGCCCGATATCTGATGGCCGATGAACCAGCCCAGGTAATACCCGCCCACGCCGAGGACGACGGCGAGCAGCAAATTGAAGCCGACCACTCGCCGCCACATGGGCCTCCGCGCCGGCTGGGGGGTGTAAGCGCCTGCTGTCGTCGTGGTCATTCTGCGCGCCTCGATGGTTTGGGGAGATAGGTCGTGCTGTACGGCGGAAGAAGCTTGGTCGCCGGCGCGTAGGTCGCCTGCGCCTGATGTATCCAGGTTTCGAATTCAGGCATCGTCACGACCCGCCCGTGGTCGAACATCTCGCCGTGCCAGATGCCGCAGAGCTCGGCGCAGCGCACTTCGAAGGTGCCGAGATGAGTGGCCTTGACGAAGGCGATGTTGTCGATCTGCGGGTTGGCGTCGGCCTTGACCGCCAGCTGGCGGGCCCAGAAGGAGTGGATCACGTCGATCGACGTGACGTGGAGTTCGATCGTCTCGCCCTCGGGCAGGACGAGATGGGGGACCTCGACTCCGCCGTAGGTGGGATAGCGGTAGGTGAACGCCCATTGCTGGCCGATCACCTGGACCGGCAGCTTGGGGCCCTTCGGTACGGTCAGCGGCGAGGGCCCGCTGCCGGAGCCGGCGCCGTTGTCGGACAGCAGGCGCACGGTGCCGTAGCTGGCGAGCGAGAGCACGAGCAGGGAAGTGATGACGATCCACGTCGTCTGCAGGCGGGCGTCGCCCCGGATCGCGGGACCTTCGAGCACCGCCCCTCGCGCCTGGCGGAAGTAGATGGTCGAGTAGATCAGGTAGATCACGACCAGAAGCAGCACCGGCGTGGCCATTCCCAGCAGCACCGTGTTGTCGGTCGCCTGGCCGGCGGCCTGTTCGGTGCTTTTGCCCGGCGGCAAGATGGGGGCGAGCAGCAGGATGACCAGCGGCGTTGCGATCACGGTCGCGACAAGCCAGATGGCTCCGAAGCGCCGGGCGTGGTTCGGTTCGTTCATCGCCTACACCACATCGATGAACCCGTCCATGTAGCCCAGTGTCTGCATCGGACCGCCGTTGCCCAAGAACCAGCCGGCGGCGCACGGGACGAAGCACTGCCAGCGAAAACGCCCCTTGCCGCCAGTATGGAAGCTGAAGGTGATCGTGCGGTGAGCGGACCCTTCGCATGGCGCGAATTCGCATTGGTTCTTCGCTTCTTCGGGGACCCCCGGGAGTGGGACGAAGACCCCGAGCTCCGGGACCACGAACGTGTGCGAGGCTTCTTCGGGATCGATCGAGTTGACCGCCTTGCCGTCGACCACCTCGGTACCTCCGACCGTGCCCTGCACCTGCGCGAGGAACGGGTTGCGCAGGCCGCTCGCGCCGTCGAACTGGTAGAGCGTCACATGCACGACCGAGTTGGCCGGCACCGTGTAATCGGTGCTGCGCACCCACTGCCCGCCTCGTCTGACCAGGTAGGACACCCAGTCGGGGTGCCGCGGGCTGTACTTCGGGCCCGCCGAGGCAACCGTCTCGAGCGTGAGGTTTGCGCCTTCGCTGTTGGCCGGAGCGGTGCTCGCCGCGATCTCCTTCGGGAAGCTCGTCGCCCAGTCGGCGATGTAGAGCGTAATCAGCGCCCCGACCACTAGGACGGCTGCGATTACTGCCACCAGCTTCTTTGCGAAAAGGCTCAACCCGCTTCCCAAAAGCTCACGGCTCTTCTCCCTGTGAAGCAGTCTTTCCCCCCGCCGATTGCCACTCTATATATGCCCTCGGGCCGCTTTACCAACCCTTAGAGCTTTCTGAGAAGATTCTCATGGAAGTTATTCGTGTTTGCGGCGTCGTCGCCGTCAGGGGCGCGGTGGGACTGCGCCGTGTTCCCTCCGTCGTGCGGGGGGTACGATCCCCGCTTGCCTGTTTCCCAGCGATCAGACGGCGGCCAGGGGCCAGATGGGGCCGCGAGAGCGGGCGACGGGCAGACGAGCGTGCCCGACCGCCCCACGCTGGACGGGCTCGAGGAGAAGTGGAGCGCGGCGTGGGAGCGCTCGGATGCGTACCGCTTTGACCGTGCGGCCGACCGCGAGCGGGTGTTCTCGATCGACACCCCACCGCCCACCGTCAGCGGGTCGCTACATGTCGGCCACGTGTTCTCCTATACGCACACCGACACGGTCGCGCGCTACCGGCGGATGCGCGGCATGGAGGTCTTCTATCCGATGGGCTGGGACGACAACGGCCTGCCGACCGAGCGCCGGGTGCAGAACCACTTCGGCGTGCGCTGCGACCCGTCGGTTCCCTACGACCCCGACTTCACTCCACCCGCTGAGCCCTCGGACAGGGAGCCGGTGCCCGTGTCGC
>JAOPZB010000152.1 GCA_025964355.1 Solirubrobacterales bacterium
CTGACCGAGCGCGGCGAACAGCAGGCCCGCGCCGCCGGCATCGCTCTGGCGAAGGTCGGGGCGACGTTCGACGCGGTCCTGTTCAGCCCCAAGGCGCGCGCTCGCCAGACGGCGGAGCTGGCCGCGCAGGGATGGAGCGAGGACGCTCGGGCGCTCCTGCGCGTCTACCCGCCACTGGCGGGCGGCTTCGATGCGCGCCAGGCCGCCGAGGCGCTGGGGGAGGTCGGGGCCGACGGACGCGTGCTGCTCGTCGGGCACGAGCCAGACCTCTCGCGGGTGGTCGCCGATATCACCGGCGGCACGATCGATCTGAAGAAGGGGGGACTGGCCTTCGTGCGGCTAGAGGGCGGCACGAGTGGTGAGCTCGTCGTCCTCATGCGGCCCCGTGAGATCGCGCTCATCGCCGGCGTCCCAGGCGACGGGAACTGACGAGGGCACATCGTTGGGGTCGACGACCTCGAGCGACTCGGCCGCGAAGCGGTAACCGATGCCGAAATGGGTGTGGATGTAGCGCCAGTCCGGCGAGGCCTTCTCGAGCTTCTGGCGCAGCTTTCGCACGAACACGTCCACCGACCGGTCGCCACGCACCATCGTGTAGCCCGTGTGGCGCGAGTAGATCTCCTCGCGCTCGAGCACGCGTCCCTCGGCCGCCGCGAGCAGCTCGATGAGCTCGAACTCGCGTCTGGTCAGGTCGATGCTCTGCTCGCCGACGAACGCCTGGAAGCGGTCCGAGCGAATGACGACCTCGCCGGCCGTGACCGGCTTGCCCTCGCTGCGGCTCGTGCCGCGACGCCGGCGGCGAACGACGCTCTGCACCCGCGCGATGACTTCCTCGGGGTGGCACGGCTTGGTGATCCAGTCGTCGGCGCCGAGTCTCAGGCCCCGAACCCGTTGCGCCACGGTGGACGGGCCAGTGCAGACGACGATCCCGAGCTCGGGCAGCGCGGCGCACAGCCGCTCCAGCCAGGTCCAGGCCTGCGGCCCGAGCACGGCCAGGTCGACGACCAGCGCGCTCAGGCGCATCGACACGACGGCCTCCGTCGGCACGGGGCTGGCGAGGACACGCTGCTCCCAACCGAGCCGGTCCACGCGCTTGCTGAGGACCTGGATGAACCCGCTGTCGCGGTCGAGAACGGCGATCCGCAGCGATGCTTGACCGGGAAGCGTGTCCTCAGATCCTCGTGACGCGATCCCACGGTCATCGGCGCGCACGCTTGCCGTCATCAGAGCCAATGCTAGGCGATCGACAGGACACACGACCTCTCTGCCGCTGGATGTCACGAGATGTTCACACCTGAGATCGCTATTTGCGGGCGAGGCGGCTAGCGAGAATCAGTGCGTGACGTCTGGAGCCGGATTCGCTCGGGGGCCAGCCGTTTGCGAGGAGTCTGAAAACTCCCTGAATAGACCGGTCACAACGAAGGCCACCTGCTCGCCGATGTCGACGGCGTTGTCGCCGATCCGCTCAAGGGCCCTGGCGACGAGCGTCATATGCATCGCCCACTCGCGAGTATCGGCGTCGTCGCCGATCTCGATCGCCAGGCGGAAGATCTCGCGGTTGAGACGGTTGATCTCGCGATCCTGGCGGACGAGGTCCTCAGCCAAGCCTACGTCGCGGCCGGCGAATGCGGCATTGCACTGCACGACCTCCGAACGCGCGAACGCTCCCATCTTGGCCAACGCCCCGAGCAGCTCCTGGCGCACAGGTGGCTCGTGTCCTGACAGCGGAATCATCTTGGCGATGTTCACGCACTGATCGCCCATGCGCTCAATGTGCTTGATCGTGTGAAGGAGGGCCGCGACGAGCCGCAGATCGCCTGCCACCGGCGCCTGCAGGGCTAGCAGCGAGAGGATGCCCTGATGTACCTCTAGGTAGCGGCCGTCGACGCGGTCGTCGTCGGCGATCACCATCTGCGCCAGCTCCACGTCCTGATGGTCCAGCGCCTCCAGCACACGGTCCAGCTGCTCGACGATCAGATCAAGGCCGCCGAGTGCATGTGCTTCGAGCTCGCGCAGCTGCTGTTGGAAGTGCGCGCGTCCTTGAAGAGCGCCTCCCTGGTCGACCGGGCGTATGCCCCCTGGCCCGTCGACGGGGCTCGGAGCGGCCGCGCCGTGAACTGCATCCTGCGGGATGGCATCGCCTCCGTCGGCGTCAGCCGAACTTCCCGGTGACATATTCCTCGGTTCGTGGGTCGGCGGGTCTGGTGAAGATCTCCTGAGTGGGCCCAACCTCGATAAGGCGGCCGTCGAGCATGAAGGCCGTGCGGTCGGCCACGCGCGCGGCCTGCTGCATGTTGTGGGTGACGATCACGATCGTGACGCGCTGCTTCAGCCGGTCGATCAGCTCCTCGATCTTGAGCGTCGCGATTGGGTCGAGCGCCGAGCAAGGCTCGTCCATCAGGATCACCTCCGGGTCCACCGCCAGCGAACGCGCGATGCACAGCCGCTGCTGCTGACCGCCCGAAAGCCCGGCGCCGGGATCGCCCAGTCGCTCCGACACCTCATCCCACAAACCGGCGCTGCGCAGCGCCGACTCGACCTTCCCCTGTAGGTCTCGCTGCCTGCGCCCACTCAGGCGCAGACCGGCGGCGACATTGTCAAAGATCGACATCGTCGGGAAGGGGTTCGGCTTCTGGAAGACCATGCCGATGGCTCGGCGCACCGCCACGACGTCTACCGTCGGGTCGTACACGTCGAGGTCATCGAGCAGCACCCGGCCCTCCGCGCGCGCTCCGGGGATCTCCTCGTGCATGCGGTTGATGCAGCGAATCATCGTCGACTTTCCGCAACCGGACGGCCCGATGATCGCGGTCACCTCGTTAGCCCGGAACTCGAGGTCGATGCCCTTTATCGGTTCGGTGGATCCGTAGAACGCTCTCAGCTGCTCCAGCCTCACGCTCAAGCCACGCTCGGCCTGCACGGGCCTGGTGGCGGTGGCCGTCGTACCCTCAGCCGAGGCCGGCGCATCGCTGGCGTGAAGACCGTCGCGAGCCTGCTCGTCGACCTTCGATCTGCTGTCTCGCTCGATGTCAGCCACGCTGGAGGTCGGTCGGGGGGATCTCATGCAAGGCGGCTCCTTCGCGAGATGAGACGTGCGATGACATTGAGCAGCAAGATCATTGTGACGAGGGCGAGCGCGGCACCCCAGGCGCGGTTGACGACGGCGGTGGTCGGGGAGGTGACGTCGCTGTAGATTTGCACAGGCAGCGAATTCATGAACTGGCCCAGGTTGAAGTTGGTCTTCAGCGTGGCAGCGGCGGTGAAGAGCAGCGGCGCGGTCTCGCCGGCGGCCCGCGCGATTGCCAGCAGCACGCCGGTGACCATTCCCGGCAGCGCGGTAGGCAGCACGACCCGCAGGATGACGCGCCAGCGGGGGGCTCCGAGCGCGAGCGCGGACTCGCGCAGCGCGCCGGGCACGAGCGCCAGGATCACCTCGGTCGCGCGGGTGACGACCGGCAGCATCAGCAGCGCCAGTGCGAGTGAGCCCTTGTAGCCGGCATAGGAGCTGCCCGTGCCGACGATCAGCACGATGTAGATGAACAGGCCGAACAGGATCGACGGCACGCCGGTGAGCACATCGACGAAGAACCGAACCGTCTGCGCAAAGCGGCTGTCCTTGCCGTACTCCACCAGCCACACCGCGACCCCCAAGCCGACCGGTATTGCGATCACCGACGCCAGCGCGACGATCTCGATCGTGCCGAGGATCGCGCTCTTGATGCCGCCGATGCTCGAGCTCTTGAAGAAGGTGTTGCCCGTGGGGTCGGTCGTGAAGAAGCTCGTGCTCCACGAGCCGAGGCCCTTGCGCAGCAGGTAGTAGATGATCAGCATGAGCGGGATCAGCGCGATCACCGTGGCCGTGAGGATTGCCATGCGTGCGAAGGTGTCCTTGCGCCTGCGAGCGGGGCTGACGGCGAAGCGCGCGAGGCGTTCGCCGGATGTCGGACGCGCGCTCATGCGCCGGCCACCGTCTCGGCGATGTGACGGCCGCGCCCATCGTCGCCGTCCACGCCGGCGCGCGCGCTCCCGGCTCGCGCGGCTCGCAGCACGAGCGCCCGTGCGATGCCGTTGACGAGCAGCGTCAGCACGAACAGAACCAGTCCGGCGGCGAACAGCGCCGAGCGGTGCAGTCCCTGGGCCTCCCCGAACTCGTTGGCGATCGACGCGGCGAGGCTATAGCCCTGACCGAACAGGTGCGAACCGAGCTGCGGGGCGTCGCCGATCAGGATCGTCACCGCGATCGTCTCGCCGATCGCCCGCCCGAGGCCGAGCATCGCTCCACCGACGATCCCCGAGCGGCAATAGGGCAGGACGGCCATGCGGATCATCTCCCAACGCGTGGCCCCGAGGCCCATCGCGGCCTCCTTCTGGTCGGATGGGACGGTGGCCATCACCTCCCGGCTGATCGCGCTGACGATCGGCAGGATCATGATCGCGAGAACAAGCCCGGTAATGAAGTAGTTGGGGATCGTCACGACGCCGCCGCCGATGAACGGAACGAAGGACAGCCGGTCGGCGAGCCACTGCTCGGCCGGCTGCAGCTTGGGGGCGAGAAAGAAGATGCCCCATAGCCCGTACACGACAGACGGCACGGCTGCCAGCAGCTCGACCAGCACCGTGAGCGCGGCCCGCAGGCGCAGCGGGCACAGCTCGGTCGCATAGATCGCGCTGGCGACCGCGACCGGCACGCCGATCAGCAGCGCCAGCGCCGAGGTTATGAGCGTCCCGACCAGCAGCGGCAGCGCGCCGAAGCGTTCGGCGCTGACGTTCCACTCGTTTTCGAAAGCGAACCCGAATACGCCGAATCTGGCGAAGGCCGGGCGCGCCTGGCCCACCAGCCGGATGAAGAAGTAGACGATCAGCGCCAGGATCAGCGCGGCCAGCGCCGTCAGGCCGTACTTCAGCGCTCTATCCGGTAGACGCGCCAGCGGCGACCGCAGGAGAAGCCTGCGGCCGCCGCCGGGAATCGATGCCGCCTCCACGACCCCTTATCTATCCGATTCGAGGCTGTGGCGTCGCAATGCTCAGCCGCCGAGCGCCGCCCCGTTGCACTGCAGGCCTGCCGCCGCTTCCTTGGACTTGGCAAGGATCGCGGCCGGCAGTGTGGCGTAGTCGGCCTGAGACAGGACCGACTGCCCTTCGCCGAGTCCGTAGGTCAGGAATTTGGCGACTCCCTTCGCCGCGCCTTCACCACCCGGGACACCGGCCTTGCAGAGGTCCTTGTTGACGACGATGAACGTCTGCGACGTGATCGGGTAGGCGGTCGCTCCCGTCGGATTCTTGATCTTGATGCCGAGGTTCGCCGGCACCTTGAGGCCTTCCGCCGCCGCGCTCGTCGAGGCGAGCGTCGGCGCGACGAAGCTACCCGCCGCGTTCTTGACCGCGGCGTAGGTGAAGTTGTGCTGCAGCGCATACGCCTGCTCGACGTACCCGACCGCTCCGGCCGTCTGCTGGACCGACCCGGCGACGCCCGCATTGCCCTTGGCGCCCGTGCCCGTCGGCCACGGCACGTCCTTGCCTTCACCGACCTTGCTCTTGAATTCAGGGTCGACCGCGGCGAGGAAGCCTGTGAAGCCCGACGTCGTGCCCGAGGAGTCAGAGCGGTGGATGACCGTGATCGCGGTCGACGGGAGGCTGAGTCCCGGGTTCAGGGCCTTGATCTCGGCGTCGTTCCACGTCTTGACCTTGCCGAGGTAGATGTCAGCAATCGCCTTGCCGTCGAGCTTCATTCCGGTTGCCACTCCGGGCAGGTTGTAGGAGACGGTGATCGCGCCGAGGAACATCGGGATCTGCACAGCCGGGCTGCCGTTCTTGGCAATCGCGGTTTCGTCCGCCGGCTTCAGCGGCGGGTCGCTCGCGCCGAAGTCAACCGTCTTGTTCTCGATCGCCGTGATGCCCGCACCGGAGCCGACGGCCTGGTAGTTGACCGTCATGCTGGACAGCGCCGAGGCCCACTGCTGGTAGACGGGCGCCGCGAACGTGGATCCGGCCCCGGAGATCGTGGCCGATCCGCCGCTGGAGGCTGTCGTGCCCGAACTGCTTGATGAGCCTGAGCTGCCGCAGGCCCCGAGGCCCCCTGCGAGCAACGCACAACCTGCGAGCGCGCCAATCTTGTTCTTGATCACTCCATCTCCTCTGTGGGTTGTGTGTGACAGCGCATCGAGCACGCCGGCTTCACGCCGATCGAGCGTGTCAAGGAGAGTCTCGCCTCCGGGCGGGCCGCTGCATGTGAACATTCCGTGAAGGTGATCGAGCCACGAGAAGAGCGTCAAGGCCCGCGCCCGCGTGCCAGGGCAATATCCTCGCCCGGTGAGCTTTCTGCGCCGCCCACTCGACAGCAGCCTGATGGCTCTCGTCGAGGAGTCGGGGCGCAACGTGCAGCGTTGCGGCCTGCTGCTGCACGACCTCCTCGTCGAGTATCCGGAACGTGCCGCGCTTGCCCAGGACCTGAAGGTATGCGAGCAGGAAGGCGATCGGATCACCCACGACATCATTCACAGGCTGGCCACCGGGGGGCGTGTCCGGGCTCCGTTCGATGCCGGCGACGGCTACGTGCTGGCGACAGCGCTCGATGACATCGTCGATCATTCCGAGCAGGTGGCCGCGCAGCTCGGCCTCTATGGCGTGGAGGCGCCGATGGAGCAGGCGGTCGCGTTCGCCGAGGTACTCGTCGGCGCGGCTGAGCAGATCGCCCAGGCGCTGCGCAGCCTGCGCACAGGCACCGAACTTGCTCCCCATCTGGTCGAGATACACCGCCTTGAGAACGAGGGGGACCGGCTGCAGCGCGATGGCGTGGCTTCCCTTTTCGCGGGCGGCATCGACCCTATGGTCGTGATTCGCTGGAAGGACATCTTCGAGTCGCTCGAGGCCGCCGTCGACGCCTGCGAGACCGTTGCGCACGTGCTCGAGGGAATCAAGCTCAAGCAGCGCCGGCACCGGCGCTGGACCAGCGCCTAGCGCCGGCATCGGCCCGCATGCCCGCAGCTGCCCGGCGCAGTCTGCCTAAGGAGGGCGGCCGCTCCGCGTATAGGTTAGAGCCGGGGTGGGAGAAGCCAGTTCCCGTCGCTTACGACACGAGCCGTTCTCAACACCGCCCGCTTTGCGCCGGTCGAACGCGAGGCCGCTAACAGAGGTTGGCGAGGGGGAAGTGGCGCTGCTCAGGATCGCGCCGGCGAGCGCGTCCCGTGCCGGCGCATTGCGCCGAGTCGCGAGCCGTGGACGGCCTGGCCGTTGGGCCGGCGTGCCGCGGGGACGGGGACGGCGGGGCGCGCAGCCGAAAGTGCGTCCGCAACGCCGCGCAGCCTGATCGGATCGGCACAGTCCCAGACGGTGAGGCCTGGCAGGCTGATCACCGGGGCGCCGAGGTCGTGGCTCGCCGGCATGGGCTCGTCCGTCACGTGCGCGTCAGAGCGCGCGGCCAGCCGGCATACGGCCACGAAGATCGTGATGAGCGCCAGCCAGGCGATTGGGATGACGATGAAGAGCATGCCGTGCATTCGGCTCCGTCGGAGCGCATTGCAGTCTTCGGACTCTGCCCGCCCGGACTTGAAAGCTGAGAACGGCCTTGGACCAAATGTCCACAAA
>JAOPZB010000155.1 GCA_025964355.1 Solirubrobacterales bacterium
TCGATCGATCGGTCTTGGTCGCTCGTCGGGACCATCACGAGGCCGATCGCCTGTATGCCAGTCGTCGTCGTGGTCATGATGCCTCCTAGGTCGGGGGTTCAACTGCTCAGACCGGCGCGTCGCCGAAAAGTCATCGCACGGCAACCAGGACGACGATCCCGGGCTCGTCGGCCCGACGCGTGCGTGCACACCGATGCGTGGCGAAGTGTGACCATGTGGTTTGCATAATCAAGGTTCGACGCTAACCTTGACTACATGCCGGAGCTGATCAAGCTTAAATGGACGCCGACAGCCGCCGAGGGGCTCCCGCGCAGAGACCGCCAAGGCTGCGACTACGAAGCGTACGTGCCCGACCCGCTCGTGGGCCGCACGATCGCGATCGACGGCGCGAGCGCCGCAGATGTCGCCGATGCGGAACGCGCGGTGAGCGGGCTGGAGGCGGCCGCGCACGGGCTCGCCGACTCGGAGGCGATTGCGCGCCTATTACTGCGAGCCGAGGCGGTCGCCTCCTCGAAGATCGAGGGTCTACAGGTCGGCGGACGCCGACTGCTGAAGGCGCAGCTCGTGCAGGCGCTCGGCCAGACCGCCACCGACGTCACGGCGCAGGAAATCCTCAACAACATCGAGGCCATGTCGGCCGCGCTTCAAGAGCAGAAGCCAGGGCGGCCGATCACGCTCGAGCGGCTGCTCGACATACACGCGCGGCTGCTTCAAGCAACAGGCCTGGAGGGGCAGGCGGGCCGGCTGCGCGAAGTGCAGAACTGGATCGGTGGCAGCTCATACAACCCCTGCAGCGCCGAGTTCGTCCCCCCTCCCCACGGCCGGGTCCCCGGCCTGATGGCTGACCTGTGCCAGTTCTGCAACCAGGAGAGGTTGCCCCCGGTCGTCCAGGCCGCGCTCGCGCACGCCCAGTTCGAGACGATTCACCCGTTCATCGATGGCAACGGCCGCGTCGGTCGAGCGCTGGTTCAGCTGATCCTGCGCCGGCGCGGCCTGACGGCCAACGTCACTCCCCCGATCTCGCTCGTGCTCGCGACCTGGTCGCGCGACTACGTCCACGGGCTGACGGCTACCCGCCACCACGAGCTCGCCAACCCAAGCTCCGAACGCAAGGCGCTGGACGGCTGGATCGCGCTGTTCGCCGCCGCGACTAGCCGCGCCGTCGCAGACGCCCAGACGTACGAACAGGCCGTCGCCGACATCAAGTCGGGGTGGCGCAGGCGGCTCGGCCGCGTTCGCAACGACTCCGCGGCCGCATTGCTGCTCGACGTTCTACCCGGCGCGCCGATCGTGACGGTGCGCAGCGCCGCGGCACTGACCCGCCGCAGCGAGCAGGCGGTGAACGCCGCGATGCCGCGACTGGTGGAGGCGCAGATCCTCAGCCAGACGACGATCGGCCGACGCAACCGCGCCTTCGAAGCCCCCGAGATGCTCGACGCGTTCAGCGACCTGGAGCGCCGGCTCGCGAGCCCCGAGAGCGACACGCGCCACTCACCGCCTGCCCGGCCCGTTCCTCGGCGTCGCCCGAAACGCAGATAGGCGCACTCGTCCGCTGCGTGAGCCACGCGGTGAGGAATGCCTCCTCAACGACAGGACGGCCGAATCAGGGCGTCCGCGAGGCGAGCCACGACTCGAAGCCGCTCGCGACGATGCGCTCGTCGTGAACGTCTTCGGCGTCAGACGAGGCCAGCCAAACAATCGGCGGGCCCATCACAGCGGGGTCAAGGAGCGAGGCGCGAACCTCTGCCGGCGCGTCCTCGGGAACCATCCCGGTAGCCGTCGCTCCGCCTGGCAGCAGGATGTTCACCCGGACCGACGTCTCGGCGAGGTCGGCCGCCATGACCCGCGAGAGCGCCTCGACGGCGGCGCCGGACGGACCGTAGGGCACGAAGCCGCGGCGGATCATCGTCTGCTCGTTCATAGAGATGTTCACCACGCGCCCGCCGCCCGCGTCGAGCATCCGCGGCACGAGCTCTCGGGCGAGGAGGAACGATCCGGTTGCCTTCGTGTCGAGCACGTCGCGAAAGCCCTCGGGGGACACCTCCCAGAATGGCTGTGGATCGGTCAGAAAGCGGTGATTGACCGTGCGCATGCCGATGCCCGCGTTGTTGACCAGCACGTCCACCCCACCGAGCTGGTCCCACGCCTGCTCTACGGCCGCACGTACCGACGTCTCGTCGCGGACATCGAGCTCCAGCCCCACGGCCAGCGCGCCCAGACGAGCGGCGCTCGCCTGTGCGCGGGCCAGCTGGCGACCGGTGACGATCACCTCGGCGCCTGCCTCGACGAGCGCGCTCGCCATCGCACGCCCGAGGCCACTCGTGGCGCCGGATAGCAGCACGCGCGTGCCGGCGAGCGGCTCCGGGGCAGCGCGCCGCACCAGAGCGTGCTCGCTCACAGTGTCTTTCGGCAGCCCTGAATCGGTCATCGACGTTCAGGTTTAGAGCATGCTCGATGGCAAGAGGCAATCAGCTTACGAGCTTCCTGCCGCGGCCCCATGGATGGTCAAAGCAAGCTCGGCGCGCGCGCAGCTTCACAGGAAGCTCTCTGGTTCCTCTCAGATGATTCTCAACATGCTCGCGCATCGTGGGACATAGCCGCTATCTCACGATCAACAGACGACGGAAGGAACAAGTCAATGCTCTCCCGGAGAATCACCAAGTCCATCGCCATCGGCGCCGCGGCCCTCGCGATCGGGGGCGGTACCTACGGCATCGTCAGCGCAACCGCGAGCAGCGGCTCGAGCGCGGCGACCACAGCCGCGACAACGGCCAGGTCCCCGGCAGCGACATCAGGCCAACCCTTTGCCCGCGGCGGGGGATCGAATGCTCGGTCTGGACCCGCCGCAGGCGGATCATCCGGCACGGTCGAAAGCGTGTCTGCGTCGAGCTTCACCTTATTGACACCAGCCGGTCAAAAGGTGACCGTCAATGAGGCGTCCTCGACGGCATACCAGAACGGGACGAGCTCAAGCTCGGCGAGTGCCATCACCAAGGGTGCGAGCGTCCTCGTACTTGGGACGACAAACGGAACGACCATCACGGCCAGCCAGGTCGTCGTGCAACCGACTAACGGCGGGGGATCTGCAGCCTCGGCGGCGGCAGGGGTAGTCCCTTTCCAGCGTGGTGCACAGTCCACTTCAAAGCAGGTCGGTCAGATCCCAGCGAACTACAGCCAGGGGTCGGGCACGATCGTCAGCGGAACAGCAGCGAACAAGGCGACTGAAGCTGCGTTGGCCGCCTACCCTGGCGGCGTAGTCGACCGCGTTGTGCAGCTAAGCAACGGCGAGTACGAGGTCCACAACATCGGCGTCAACTGGCCGCACCACGTCTTCGTCAACCAGGAATTCAAGGTCGTCGGCGCCAATTAGGCGCCGCGGTAGAGCGCACTCCCGCTCGGGCGGGCCGTAGATGGCTTCCGTTCGAGCCAGCGGAACAGCCTAGGTATGCGCGCGACCCCCGGGCGGTCCCCATCATCCAACCGGGGGCGCGAAGCCCCAGCTTCACCGGGGGCGTGGGCGGGTTTCGTCTGCGGTCAGGAGCGTCGCGGCTATTCGATGCGTCGCATCGCTGACCCGACGAGGCCGGCGACGTCGTCCGGCGTCGCACCTGCGCTGAAACTGAGGATCCAGTCGGCCAGCTCGGGGTCCGAGGCCTCGACACGCCAGCCGTTGATCTCAAGGAAGGCAAGCATGGCGATCAGCGCGGTGCGCTTGTTGCCGTCGATGAACTGCTGGCCCTCGGCGATCCCGTGCGCGAGGACGGCCGCTTGGAGCGCCAGATGTGCGTCCCGATAATGGGCGTAGGTTTCGGGCCGTGCAATTGTGCTCTCAAGGCCCGCACGGTTGCGCAGTTGGGCGGCTGCCTCGGCGGCCGTCCCCCCGATGATCAGACCATGCAGCTCTAGAACATCTGCCACCGTGAGATAGACCGGCTCGATCTCGCCGGCCGGACCCTCAGACATCCCTCCCTACCGCTTCGGAGCGTCCGGGTCGTGATTGGCAAGGATCTCCAGGGCCTCGCCGTGCTCGGCCACTAGGCGCTCCCCGACATCGCGGATGCGCTCGCGGACCTTCTCGGTGGACATGATCCGCAGCTCGCCGCCCGGGAGCTCCTCGACAAGCACGGACGCCCCGGCCGCATAGCCGTGCGCCTCGAACTCTCGTGGGATGGAGATGACGTTGCTGTTGCCGACGCGACGGACCTTGACGACCTTCATGCGATAAGTATATACCAGGATATCCCGATGCCGGTTGGACGAGGCGCCTCCGGCGCGCGCCGCTCTCAACTCGATTCCCGTGTGCGGTTGGTTCAACGGCGTGTGCGGTCTCGTGATGGGACCTAGCGCTGCGCTGCGGCATAGACCGGACTGGCCCCAGCCCCGTGGCAAGCCCTAAGCGACCGCCCACGCCCTCCGGCGTGGGCGGTTTCGTGGGCGGTCCAGCCCGACACCGGCTCGCGGCTGCAAGCGAGCGCGCCGCATCGACATCCAGAAATCCCTGATCCGAGAGCCAACCCCTGCGCTCTGGGACCTCCCCCGCCCCCTCCCGCAACCAACATGTTTCTAATCGGGGCGCCCGGATTCGAACCGGGGACCTCACCGACCCGAACGGTGCGCGCTACCAGGCTGCGCCACGCCCCGACGCCACGGCAGTATCCCACACCGGCAACGTCGCTATCGTCGCCCGATGGCCGCCAGCGTCTCTGAGATCCTCGCCGAGGCCGACCGCCTCCTCGAACCGCATCGCTTCGAGGACTACGGCCCGAACGGCCTGCAGGTTCCGGGGCCCGACGAGGCGGCGACGATCGCCACGGGCGTCTCGGCGCACGCCGAGCTCTTCGAGCTCGCCGCCGGCGAGGGGGCCGACCTGCTGCTCGTGCACCACGGCCTCTTCTGGGGCTCCGCCCCTGGACCGATCGATCCCGTGCTCAAGCACCGCCTCGAGATCCTCTTCGCGGCGGACATCGCGCTGGCCGCCTACCACCTCCCGCTCGACGCGCACCCCGAAGTCGGAAACAACGCGCTGCTCGCCCGCGCGGTCGGCGCCGAGGAGATGGAGCCCTTCGCCCGCCACCATGGCCAGCCGATCGGCGTGCTCGCCCGTCTTCCCGGAGACGGCATCGAGCCAGGTGACCTCGTCGATCGTGTACGCACGGTCACCGACCGCGAGCCGCTCGTGTTCGACTCCGGTCCCGAGTGCGTGCAGCGCCTGGCGATCGTCTCCGGCGCCGGCGCCGACTACATCGACGAGGCGGCTGCGGCGGGAGCCGACGCCCTGCTCACCGGCGAAATCCCCGAGCGCGCCATGGCGCAGGCGCGCGAGCGAGGTCTGCACCTCATAGCCGCCGGCCACTATGCGACCGAGACCTTCGGCATCAGGCGACTCGGCGAGCACCTGGCCGACCGGTTCGGCGTGCGCCACGTCTTCCTCGACGTGCCGAACCCTGTCTGATCCCGTCGAGTCCAAACCGCCCCTGATCTCGTCGAGTCCAAACGGCCCGGCAGGGTCTAACATCATGTTCCGTTCCTGTATTAGCGAGAGGGGAGTCCAGATGGAGGCCACCGCCACGGCGTCGACCACGGGGTCGCGGACGATCGCCGACTTGATCCCGCGCTCGGCTGCCGAGCACGCCGAGAGCGCCGCCGTGCGCTACAAGCGAGACGGTGAGTGGCATGACGTCACCTACGCGCAGCTTGCAGAGATCGTGCGCGAGATCGGCCTCGGACTCATCGACCTGGGCATCCAGGCGGGCGAGCGGATCAGCATCGTTGCCAACACGCGTCCGGAGTGGAGCTACGCCGACCTCGGCGCGACGGCCGCCGGCACGATCGTCGTGCCCATCTACCAGACGAACTCTCCCGAGGAGTGCCACTGGGTCCTGTCGGACTCCGAGGCCTGTGCGGTCGTCTGCGAGAACGAGGAGCAGCTCGCCAAGATCGCGGCGATCCGCGACCGCCTGCCGAACCTGCGCACGATCATCGTGATCGACCCGCCGAGCGGCGAGACGCAGAACGGCTCCGGCTCAGACGTGCAGTCTCTTGGCGCGGTCACGCTCGATCAGGTGCGCGAGCGCGGGCGCGGGCGCAATGCCGATGAGCTGGAGGCCCGCCGCCTGGCGATCCAGCCCGAGGATCCCTTCACGTTCATCTACACCTCCGGCACCACAGGGCCGCCCAAGGGCTGCGTGCTCACCCACGGCAACTACTGCGCGATCATCGACATGATCTCCGAGGTGCGCGAGATCACTGAGGACGAGGTCATCTACCTGTACCTCCCGCTCGCCCACTCCTACGCCCTGCTCGTGCAGCTTGGCGCCTTCTCGCTGGGAAGCACGCTCGCCTACTACGGCGGCGACACCAAGCAGATCGTCCCCGAGTTGAGCGAGGTGAAACCGACCTACCTGCCGTCGGTGCCGCGCGTGTTCGAGAAGATCTACACCCTCGCCCACGGCGCCATCGAGGCGATGCCTCCCGAGGAGCAGGAGCGCGTCGGGAAGGCCATCAAGCTCGGCGTGAAGGTTCGCGACCTGACGATCCGCGGCGAGGAGGTGCCCGAGGAGATGCGGGTGCCGTTCGAGGAGGCTGACGAGCAGCTCTTCAAGAACGTGCGAGCGATCTTCGGTGGCCGGGTCCGTCAGGCCACCAGCGGCGCCGCCCCGATCGCACACGAGATCCTCGAGTTCTTCTACGCATGCGGCGTGCCCGTCTTCGAGGGCTACGGCATGACCGAGACCGCCACGGCTGCGACCACCTCGACGCTCGAGCATCACCGCTTTGGCACGGTCGGGCGAGCACTGCCGGGCGTCGAGCTGAAGATCGCCGACGATGGCGAGATCCTCGTCAAAGGCCCGAACATCTTCGCCGGCTACCACCACCAGGCGTCCACGAGCTTCGGCGCCGTCGAGAACGGCTGGCTGCACACCGGCGACCTCGGCTCGATCGACGAGGACGGCTACCTGTCGATCACCGGGCGCAAGAAGGACATCATCATCACCGCCGGAGGCAAGAACCTCACGCCGGCGAACATCGAGAACGACCTCAAGCAGTCCCGCTGGATATCGCAGGCGGTGATGCACGGCGACCAGCGCCCCTACCCGGTGATACTGATCACGCTCGACGAGGAAGAGATCCCGGTCTACGCGCGAGAGCACGGGCTGCCCGAGGACGTCGCCTCGCTGTCGCGGTCCCCCGAGATCCACGCGTTGATCCAGGCGGAGATCGACCGCGTCAACGGAAACTACGCGCAGGTCGAGCAGGTCAAGAAGTTCGCCATCCTCGACCACGATCTCTCGCAGCCGACCGGCGAGCTCACGCCGACGCTGAAGGTCAAGCGCAACGTCGTCAACGAGAAATACGCGGACGTCTTCGACGCGCTCTACGCGAGCTAACGCTCGCCCGGCTGCGTAGCTGCGAACATAGGACTAGATGCGCAGCGATCCATCAGATACCGGCGGCCTGTTCGTCGGTCGCCGCCCGGGCACGGCGCCGGTTCGCTTCCGCACGCTGCCCGAGCGCGGCGGCGAGATGCGCCAGCGCTTCGACGGCTCGCTGGCGGGCCTCCTGGTCGTAGCGATGACGGTCTTGAGCCTGCTCTGCTGGGGACCGATTCCGCTGGCGTGCCTGTGGCTGGGATCTGAGGCGAACTACCTGTCGGGGAGCGTCAGCCTCGGCATCCTCGTCGCGTTCATCGGCCTCTTCGGACTGCTCTTCGGGGCGCTCTCGGTCCTGCGCCGCCTCGACCAGGCGTGGATCCTCGTTCGCCGCGCGGCCGGCCACGACCAGCGCACGGGCGTGATGGGGCGAATCTTCGGAGTGACCGCGGTCGTCTGCGCGGTCGTCTTCGGCATCTGGTTTCTCGTCATACACGGACCCGGCTCGAGCATGATCTCGGGCGGCTCCGGAGTGTGAGCAGCCGACACGTCGGTCGGGCGCGTGCGCCGGCCACGCGCGATGGTCGCTGCTAGAACGAGGGCATAACGTGGGGCTGCTCGACTACTACCGGCAATTCGAGGGGATGTCCGAGGAGGAGGTCAACTTGCACCTGCGCGAGGAGGCCGCCGAGCGCAAACGCAAAGCGCTCACGCGCGTCGAGACGCTGGACCTGTCGCAGACGACCTGGCCCGAGCTCCCCCACCCGCGGATCGTCAGTGCGATCACGTTCGTCGCCCGCCGCGGCCTGCACCGCTACCCGCACCTGCACGCGTCGGATCTTCGCAATCAGCTCGCCGAGCGCCTCGACGTGGAGCCCGATCGTCTGATCCTCGGCAACGGTGCCGCCGAGCTGCTCAGCTCAGCGACCAGGGCGCTGATCGAGCCGGGGCAGCAGCTGCTCACCGCCTGGCCGTCATATCCGCTCTACCCGCTCATGGCGCGCCGAGCGCACGGTCGTGCCGTGCGCGTGTCCGGAGGCGTGGATGCGCTGCTGGAGGCGGCGCTCGAGCCGGGCGTGCGCGTGATCGCACTCGCCAGTCCGAACGACCCGACCGGCGAGCTGCTGCCGAGAGCTGAGCTCGAGCGCCTGCTCGACGGCCTCCCGGCCGACGTGGCGGTGCTGCTCGACGAGTCGCTCGTCGAGTTCTCCGACGCCCAGCCCACGAGCGCCTCGCTGGAGGTGCTGCTCGACCATCCCCGCCTATTGGTCTTTCGCAGCTTCTCCAAGGCCTGGGGCCTCGCCGGCCTGCGCATCGGCTATGCGCTCGGCGCGCCCGGCTCCGGCGATCTGCTCGCCGAGCTCGAGCCCGATCTCGGCGTGTCGGAGGTCTCCCAGGCAGGCGCGCTCGAGGCGTTGCGCAGCTGCAGCGAACTGCTGGACCGCCGCGTGCTGTCGGTCGGCGAGGAGCGCCGCCGTCTGACGGCAGAGCTGCGTGGCCGCGGCTTTGAGGTCGGCGACAGTCAGGCGAACTTCCTCTGGGCCGCTCACCCGACACTCGACGGAAGCGAGCTGGCCGCGCGCCTGGCGCAGGCTGGTGTGCTCGTGGCCGCCGGCGCCGCGCTCGACGAGCCGCGCCACGTCCGTATCAGCGTCCGCGGCCCCGCCGCCTCGGCGCGCCTGCTCGACGCGATCGACAAAGCCGTCTAGCGGCCGAAGGCGCGCTCAGCCGCCGGATCCGGCCTGGCGCAGCAGCGCGCCGGTGGTGCCCTCGAGGATTTTGCGCCACGCGCTCACCTCTTCGGGCTCCTCGTCGAAATGTTCGACGACCTGGCGGACCCGCTTGGCGGAGATCGTGATGCCGTGCTGCTCGGCGACCGCGTGGTAGCGGTCGTATTCGCCGGCGAGCTGCTTGGTCACCGACTCGAAGCCGTGGCGAGCGATCTCCACTCTTGAGGCGAAGCTCATCATCGAGGTCTGGAACATCAGTTCGTCGGTCGGCTCCGGCTCGATCAGGACGATGTCCACGCCGGGATAGCGCTCCTCCCAGTGCTTGGCCAGTTCGTGCAGGCGCTGATGGGCGACGAGCTTGAACACCTGATAGCCGATCTGGGCGAATCCCATGTCGGAGATCCGGCGCGGCCGGGTGCCACGCAGGGTCCTGATCGTGTCCGAGAAGTCGTTTACGAAGGGCACGATCGGGTTGATCACGATGACGAGCTTGGCGCCCGCCTGCACGGCGAGGTCGAGGTTGGTGGTCGAGACGATCCCCCCGTCGATCAGCTCGCGATCGTTGACCTTGACCGGCGCATAGACCATCGGCAGGGCCCCGGACGCGCGCACGGCCGTCGAGATCGGCACATCGTCAAAGCCCTCCACGCCGAACACCACGCGCTCGCAGGTGTCGAGGTCAGTGGCGGCGAGGTAGAGCTCGCATGCGAGGTCGGCGAAGTTGTCGGTCCGTCCCGGCTCGGTGAGGACTTTCTGCAGGTAGCTCTCGATCCCGGCGCCGCTGTAGAGGCCGGACGGGAGGCCGTCGGCCAGGCCCATGACGACATCCATCAGCGAGACGCCGCCGGGCTGTGAGAGCAGCTGGCGTGCGACGGAGATCGCGCGCAGCGGCATCAGAGCGCCCTTGCGCGCGAACTCGAGCAGGTTCGGGCGCAGCAGGTCGCCGATGTCGATGTCCTTGAACGACGGGTCGCCCTGGCGGGTGACGACCCTCATCATCTCCTCCGGCGTCACGCCGTTGGCGCAGAGCGCCGCGATGAACGAGCCGGCCGAGGTGCCCACGTAGACGTCGAACTGGTTGACGGAGCTGTTGACGGCGAGCAGGTCGAGCGCGCGCAGAGCCCCGATCTCATAGACGCCGCCGGTGAAGCCGCCCCCGCCGAGCACGAGGGCGGTCTTGTCGGCCCGCGGCCGGCGGCGACGATCGACCGACCCCGGCCGCCCGACTCCGCGGGCGGCGCGGCGGCGTGTCCTTGCCTTGGCCGACTCGGCCTTCGCGGCCGGTTCGAGCTTGACAACCTTGCCCATGCTCGGAACATTCTATGACTGCGTGCCGCGGAATGGCCCATCAAGGTTCCTTATGTCCGTCCTCGCGGTGGGGTTGCTGGTCGCTTTCGCGCCGGCGAGCGCCGGCGCAGCGGCGAATCTGGGCGAACTGCAGTCCGATCTGAGCCATCAGCTGGCGCTCGCCGGGCCGCATGACGGGGCCTACGTCTACGACGTCACGGCCAGGCAGGCGCTGTTCTCCGAACGTGCCACCCCGCTGCGCCCGCCTGCCTCTGTCGAGAAGCTCTACACCGCGACGGCGGTGCTCTCGCGGATGGGCCCAACGGCACGCCTGTCCACGACCGTCCTGGGAGTCGGCCAGCTCGCGCCCGGTGGCGTCTGGCAGGGAAGCCTCTACCTGCGCGGCGGCGGCGACCCGACGTTCGGCAGCTCGGCCTTCATCCGCCGGCACTACGGCGGGCAGGGCGCGGACGTCTCGGCGCTTGCCAAGCAGCTCGTGCACGTCGCCGGGATCCACCACATCACTGGCTCGATCGTGGGCGACGAGTCCTACCTGGACCCGCTGCGCGGCGAGCCCTCCAGCGGCTACGCCCACGACCCGTTTCTCGAAGGCACGCTCAGCGGCCTCGCCTTCGACCGCGGGGCGACCGGCTCTGTGCGGGGCCCCCACGCGCCGGCCGCCTACGCCGCGCGCAGGCTGTGGGCGGCGCTGAAGGCCGACGGCGTCAGCATCAGCGGCTCAAGCGGCGCCGGCCCCGCTCCGGCGGGCGCCGTCCAGCTGGCACAGGTCCAGTCTCCGACGATCGCCCAGCTGCTCGCACTGATGCTTCCGCCGTCGGACAACTTCTTCGCCGAGACGCTGCTGAAGGATCTCGGCGCAAGCTTTGGCGGCGCCGGCACGACGCCGGCCGGGGCCTCGGTCGTGGCGGGCACGATCGCCGGCCTCCTCGCCTTCCGTCCGCGCGTGGTCGACGGTTCGGGCCTGTCCGGTGCAGACCGGACCTCCCCCTACCAGGTGGCGGACCTGCTCGTGCAGCTCGCCCAGACGCCGACCGGAGCCGTGCTGCGCGAACGCCTCGCGGTGGCCGGCCGTACGGGAACGCTGATGAAACGCATGCGCGGCACCGCCGCCGCGGGACGCTGCCAGGGCAAGACCGGCACGCTGACGGGCGTCTCCAACCTCGTCGGCTACTGCCAGTCCTCTGACGGGCATCTGCTCGCGTTTGCCATCTTCACCGACGGGATCTCCGTCGAAGCCGCCCACCTGTTCCAGGACCACATGGCGATAACGCTCGCCGGCTCGAACATCGGGCTGCCGGCGAGCAGCGCGGGCGGACCGATTCCCCGGCTGGCCGTCAGACGCTGAGCGGCGCCTGCAACCGGCGGCGACCCGAGGCATCCGCTCCTGGCCGGAGCCCTGGACGAATGTCGGTGGGCGCGCTACGCTTTTTCTAGCCTTCGGAGCTATAGGTCGGGGGGCATCAAGCTCGGAGCAGGACTGACGGCAACCAGGGTGCCGGTCACGCCTCTTCTACAACCAACGTGGGACGTGTGATGACCGACGTCTTTTCGTACATCACTGTGGACGATCCGTGGGAGAGTGCCATGCCCTTCGAGGTCCAGGTGGTGTCCCACGAGGACCGACAGACGCTCGTCCTGCGCGGCGACCTGGACATCTCCTCGGCCGGTCAGCTGGAGGCGGTGATCCGCGAGGCCTGCAGCGCCGGCA
>JAOPZB010000248.1 GCA_025964355.1 Solirubrobacterales bacterium
CGCTGGCGGCATTCGGTCCGGCAAGCGGGGCCTTGGCGTCGCTCCCGCCGCTCACCATCGAAAGCCCCAAGGGCGGCAGCGTCCTCAACACCCCGACACCGACCTTCGCTGGGACGACGGGCATCGAAGAAGAAGAACCCCTTGACGTTGGCTGGGTCAACCGCGTCACGGTCTTCATCCACATCGGTACGGAAGCGGGCCCGGTCGCGCAGGTGCTGAGCACGGACTCCACGATCTGGTACCCCACCTGGTCCGCGGCCACGGTGCAGCCACTTCCTCCCGGCAGCTACACGGCGGAGGCGGTGCAGAGCGAAGTGAAACTCGACGACGACGCACAGCGTGGCGACTCATCCCCGAGTCACCCCGTTGCGTTCACGGTCGACACAGTGGCGCCGGCCGTCACCCTCACCTCGCCGGCCGACGGCAGCACGACAACGCTCGGCTCACAGGTGTTCTCCGGTGCTGCCGGCACGGCCGAAGGCGACCAGCAGGCGGTGACGGTGCAGCTCTTTGCGGGCTCCTCGATCGGGTCTCAGCCCCCGCTGGCGGCGCTCACGGTGCCGGCGGCAAACGGCGCATGGTCGGCGACGTTCGGCGGGCTGAGCCCGGGCACATACACGGCGAGAGCCCAGCAGCTCGACGAAGCCCTCAACGTAGGAACCAGCGCACCGGTGACGTTCACCGTGAGCATGCCGGCGACGACGGTGTTCGCTCCCCCGCTGGCGTCGTTCAAGTGGTTCCCCGCCAAACCCGTGGTGGGTGAACCGGTCTCGCTCGTCTCCAGCTCGACCGATGAGTCGAGCCCGATTGTCGGCTATTCCTGGGCGCTGACGAGCAACGGCTCCTTCACGGTCGGCAAGCAGGTGCTGACGACGACGTTCGCAACGCCCGGAGATCACCTGATCCGGCTGCGCGTGACCGGCGCCGACGGCCTCTCGAGCGTCGCCAGCGAGATCGTCCACGTGAGCCCGCTTCGGCTCGGCCTCATGGCGCCCTTCCCGGTCGTCCGGATCGCCGGGAGCGTGACCAACGGGGGCGTCGATGTCGGCCTGCTCACGGTGCAGGCTCCGATCGGTGCTCGGGTGAGGGTGACCTGCCGCGGGCGCGGCTGTCCCACGGCGTCGGAGAGCCGCGTGGCGGCGTCCAGCAGCAAGAAACGCAAACCGAGCATGGTCACGATCGATTTCCGCCGATTCGAGACCAGGCTGGCCGCCGGCGCCGTGCTGGAGATCCGGATCTACAAGCACGGCCTCATCGGCAAGTACACTCGGTTCATGATCCGTCGTGGCCGCATACCCGTGCGCGTGGACTCATGCATAGGCCAGGCTGGCCTCAAACCCGTCGCGTGCCCCAGCTGATGAGCACCTTCCGCCTGGAGAGACGCCGCATCCAGGCCGCCAGGGAGTGGCCGCAGAACGACCCACGGGCCCTGATGATCGTGGCTGCGGTGTGCTTCGTGTTCGTCTGCACGTTCGCCGTCGGGCGAGTCACCAGAGGATCGAGCAACGCCCACGCGGAACCGACTTCCAGCCTTCTGACCGCGCCGGCCGACGCGACTGTGCCCGCTCGTCTCACGGTCGTGCCGCCGATCCAGCTCGAAGCGCCCCCGAAACCGGCGGCTCCCGTCCGTCGCAGCGCACCATCCGTTCAGCTGGTGGCGCCGACCGTGGCATCGCGTCCGTCGACGCCCGCACCGGCTCAGGCCCCCCCGGCCCCCGCCACGCCCGTCGTCCGCACTCCGGTCACACCCGCGCCATCTGCAACCCCGCCGGCGGCGCCCAGACCATCAACCCCATCTAGTGGCGGCTCTTCCGGAGGTGCACGCACGAGCCCTCCGGCGGGCGGAGGCGGCTCGTTCGAAAGCTCAGGCTGACGCATATCGACGCGTCTCGCCTGAACCCGCGTGCGATCATCGCCTCGCTCCTGGTCGTCGTCGCGATAGTCGGCTTTCTCGTCGGCCATCGCAGTGCACGTGCCGTCCCGGAACGGATGGTCGCCGCGTCGGTGGCGAGCGTGCTGTTGAACTACCCCTCGAGCTGGAAGCAGGTGGCCTCTCCGGTCGCCATCCCGGGGTTCACGATCACGCACGAGCTCTCGCTGGCGCCGGGCGGGGATCGAGCGCACGCCGGCCTTCTCGCCGGTGGCCTGGCGCAGAGGGAATCGACCCCTCTTCCCGCAGCGCTCGTCGCCGCTTTTCGAGCGCAGCCGCACACCGAAGTCGTGAGCCTGCTGGGCAGCGAAGCGTATCGCTACCCCCACGTGAGCCTGCCGGGCTTCAACCATGAACTCACGCTGTTTGCGATTCCGAACCCGGGCAGCGAAGGGACCGACCTCGCCTGCTACGCCTCCCCGGGGTCCGCTGCCGACATGCGCACCTGCGAACACATCGTCACCACGCTGACGCTCGTCGGCCAGTCCCAGAGCTACGACCTTGCCCCAAATGAAACGTATGCGCGCGGGCTGACGACAGCGGTCACGCTGCTCGACAAGCAGCGGGTCGCGATGCGACGCGAAATGAGCCAGCAGGCGCCCAGCCTGACGCTCCAGCGAACGGCCGGCCGGCTCGCCGCCGTGTTCGGCCAGACGGCCGCATCGCTGTCTTCGCTCGGACCGACGTTGGCGGTCGGCCGCGCGCACGCGGCGCTCTCCGCCTCGCTGCTTCAGGCCCGAGACGCCTACAAGGCGTTGGCAGTCGCGGTCGCGAGCGGGGGTCCGGCGGGGGTGACGGCGGCCCGCCAGCAGGTCTACGCCGCCGAAGCGAGCGTCAACAGATCACTACAGGGCTTCGCACTGCTCGGCTACACGTAGGCCTAGCCGCCGATCTCCAGAACGATCTTCCCGCGGACATGGCCGGATTCGCTGAGCGCGTGCGCACGTGGCACCTCGTTCAGCGGAAACACCTCAGCGATCTCGACACGCACCTCTCCTGTCGCGACGAGCTCCCCGACACGTGCCAGCTGCGTGGAGTCGGGGCTCATGATCAGCATGTCAGCACGCGCCCCGCGCTCCAGGGCGGCGTCTTCGGGCGGAGCGCTGGCGATCGTGATCAGCACCCCTCCCGGCCTGACCGTCGCCAGCAGGGCCCGCGTCATCGCGCCGCCAACCGTGTCGAATGCGACGTCCACCCCGCTCACGGCCTCGCCGACCTCCTGCTGGGTGTAGTCGACATACTCGTCGGCGCCGAGGCTCAGTACGAACTCGCGGTTGCGCGAGGATCCGACGCCGATCGTCCGGGCGCCGGCGAGCTTCTTTGCGAACTGCACAGCCATGTGTCCGACGCCGCCCGAGGCGCCGGCGATCAGTGCGCTCTGGCCGCGCTGCAGTGCGGCGCGGTCGAAGAGCGCCTGCCAGGCCGTCATCCCCGCGACCGGCAGCGCCGCCGCCTGCTCGTGACTGATGCCGGCAGGCTTGCTCGCGATCATCGCAGCGCGAGCCGCGGCGAACTCGGCATAGGCGCCGCTCGCCGCAAGACCGAACACCTCCTCGCCCTCGGCGAAGCCGTCCGCGCGGGAGATCTCGACCGTCCCGGAGATGTCGCTGCCGAGCACCGACGGCACCTTCTTCGGCATGAGCCCACTGCGGTACTTCCACTCGATCGGGTTGATCGAAGCGGCATGCACCCGGATCAGCACCTCCCCCTCGCCTGGCTCGGGCCGCTCGATCTCCTCGACGCGCAGCACGTCGGGACCGCCTGTCTCGTGCAGCAGCACCGCGCGCATCGCAAGCCTCCTCCCGGGGTCGATATGCCGGCCAGTCTATCCCCGGCCGGCCGGCGGCTGGGCGAGTCCAGGCACGCGAGCCAACCAGATCGGAAGCCTGCTCAGCCGGCGCGCCGGAGCAGGAACTCGACGAGCACGCCGGCTGCGCGATCGGGCTGGTCCTCCCAGACGAAATGGCCCGTCTCCTGCAGGACGGTGAGCTCGGAGCCGAGTATCTCCTCATGGAAGCGGTGGGCCATGCGCACGCTCGCAAACCGATCGTCCTCGCCCCACAGGATCAGCGTGGGCACGCCGAGCGCGGCGACGCGGCCGGCGTAGGGGCCGAGCTTCTCAAAGTCGCCGGAGCGATACAGCTCGAGATGCCCCCGGCGACGTGTCTCGTCGGCGAACCCCTTCCAATACTCCTCGACCGCGTCCTCGCCCATCCCGCTCGACTCCGCGCGCATCGCCGCGGCGAAGCCCTCGCGCGTGTAGCCGGCGATCAGCCGCTCGCCGTCGCCGGGCGTGCGCATGACGTTGGCAAGGTCGTGCCAGCGCCGGTCGGCGAAGAACCCTCCGTCGGAGATCACCAGCGCGTTCACCGCGCCAGGCTGGTCGCACGCCCAGCGCAGCCCGATCGGCACCCCCCAATCGTGCGTGACCAGGGCCACCCGACCGAGGCCCAGCTCAGCCACGAAGCGTTCCAGCGCCTCGATGTGGCGCTCCCACGTGCCGGGTGGATCGGGCTCTGAATCGCCATAGCCCGGCAGGTCCGGGGCCAGCGCGCGCCAGCCGGCGTCGGCGAGGGCGTCCAGGGCCGTGCGCCACATGTAAGAGGACTCCGGATAACCGTGCACGAGTAGGGCGACGCGCTCGTTTGACTCCCCCGCCTCCCGGTAGGAGAGCCCGGCCGCCAGCCGATGGCTGCTCACGGGCCGGATTCTCGCATGCCCGGGCCAGAAATCCCCATCGGCGCCTCACCAGCCGTCATCATGGATCGCCTATGGACGCCGCGCTGACCTGCGGGAATTGCGCCGTTGAGAATCCCCCGGCGGCGCAGTTCTGCATGGCCTGCGGCGAGCGGCTTGCGCGCAGCTGCCCGGAGTGCGGCACAGCGGTGCTCTCTGGCGCGCGCTTTTGCGTGGCCTGCGGCGCCTCGCTTCAGACCGACGGGGGGCCGCCGGAGGCCCTCGGCGGAGCAGCGACCACGACACGGGGGACCGACGGCGAGCAGCTCACGCGGGAGAGGCCGGCGACCGAGACGCTGGAGGAGAGGCGCACGGTCACGGTCCTGTTCGCCGACCTGTCCGGCTACACGGCGATCGCCGAGCGCCTCGATCCCGAGGCGGTCAAGTCCCTCGTCGACCGCTGCCTCGGCCGTCTGGGCGAGGAGGTCCTGCGCGTGGGCGGCCGCGTCGACAAGTACATGGGCGACAACGTGATGGCGACGTTCGGCGCGCCGGTCGCCCATGAGGACGACCCCGAGCGCGCCGTCCGGGCGGCGGTCGGGATGCAGGCGGCGATGGACGAGCTCAACGAGCGGCTGCTCGCCGACTTCGGCGCGCAGTTCGCGCTGCGCGTCGGGGTCAACACCGGCGAGGTGCTCGCGGGCACCGTCGGCGACGCCTATACCGTGATCGGCGACGCTGTCAACGTCGCGTCGCGCCTGCAGACGAGCGCCCCGCCCGGCACGATCACCGTGGGCGAGCGAACGCAACGGGCCACGAGCTACGCCGTCGAATACGAGCCGCTCGAGCCCCTTTCGCTGAAGGGCAAGGCCGAGCCGGTCGCGGCCTGGCGCGCCGTGCGCCTGTTGGAGGCGCACACCGGCGGGGCCCGCAGATCGCGTCGCGAGGCACCGCTGGTCGGGCGCGACGACGAGTACACGGCGCTGCAGATGCTGTTCGCCCGCGTCGCGCGCACCGCCGCGCCGCACGTCGTCACCGTGATCGGTCAGGCGGGCGTCGGCAAGACCAGGCTGCTGCGCGAGCTCGAGGGCTCGCTCGCCGGACGCGATCCCGAAGTGCCGGTGCGCAAGGGCAGATGCCTGCCGTTCGGCTCCGGAATCGTCTACTGGCCACTAAGCGAAATGCTGCGCGCGGAGTGCTCGATCGTCGATGGCGACCCGACGGAGGTCGCCTGGGCAAAGCTGTCGACACGCCTGGGACCGCTCCTCTCGAGCGATGGTGGCGGCGAGGAGGAGATCGCGCGCCGGATCGCGCCGCTCGCACGGCTGCTCGGGATCGAGCCGCCCGACGGCGCGGGACAGCCCGAGCGCGAAGACGCGCTGAGCGCCCGCGAGGGCATCTTCGGGGCGGTGCGAACTTGTCTGGAGGGCATCTCGGACGGCGAGCCACTGGTGCTCGCGTGGGAGGACATCCACTGGGCCGACGAGGGCATGCTCGACCTGATCGAGTACCTGTCGCAGTGGCTGCGCGCCCCCGTGCTCCAGGTCTGCCTGGCCAGAGACGAGCTGCTCGAGCGCCGCCCGAGCTGGGGCGCGTCGCGCCGCACGGCGACGAGCCTGTTTCTCGACCCCCTCGCTCCGGCCGACACACGGGAGCTGATCGGAGTGCTGCTGCGCGGCGCAGGCGCCAAGCCGGGAGTGCTCGAGGCGCTCGCCGAGCGGGCGGAGGGCAATCCGCTGTTTGCCGAGGAGATGGTTCAGCGGCTCGCCGAGGAAGGCGGCACGCGGGCGGCGGAGCTGCCGGACACCGTCCAGGGGCTGCTCGCCGCGCGGTTGGACTCTCTCGCGCCATTCGAGCGCCAGCTCGTCGCGCACGCCGCCGTGGTCGGGCGCACCTTCTGGGAGGGCGCGCTCGCGCCGGTAGCGGCCGCCGAGGGCGGCGATCTGCAGGCGGCGCTTGCGACCTTGCGCGAGAAGGACATCATCGTCCCCGGCGAAGGCGCGCGACTGGCGGACGAGCAGGAGCTCGCCTTCAAGCACGTGCTGATCCGCGACGTCGCATACACCATGCTGCCGAAGGCCGTTCGTGCGCGCAAGCACTTCGAGGTCGGCATGTTCATCGAGCAGCGCGCGGGCGAGCGCCGGCATGAGGTCGTGGCGCTGCTCGCCGAGCACTACGGCCGCGCGGCGACGCTTGCCCAGGAGGTCCATCTCAGCGGTGATGAGCTCGCTCCGCTCTACAGCAAGGCACTGCAGTTCCTGGAGGCGGCCGGCGACGCGGCGAGCGCCCTCTACTCCAACCAGGAGGCGCTGGCCGACTACGAGGCGGCCGAGGCCCTCGGCGCGGGCGACCGCGCCCAGGAGGCTCGTATTCGCGAGAAGCGCGGCGACGTCGCACTGCGGCTCGGCCGGGTCGACGCCGCGATCGAGGTCTGGCAGCGAGACCTGGATCACTACGGCGGCCTGGAGGATCTCGAGCACGTCGCGGAGCTTCACCGCAAGATCGGCGCGGCCCTGGCGCACAAGGGCGAGCGCACGCAGGCCATCCAGCACCATCAGCAGGGCATCAACCTGATCAAGGACGGGCCGCCGTCGCTGGCGCTCGTGCGGCTCTATGAGGAGGCGGCCTGGCTGTACATGCAGGTCGGCGACAACATGCTGGCCATCTACGCCTCCGAGAAGGCGCTGCGCCTGGCGGAGCGTCTCGGCGAGGTGCGGGCCGCAAGCCGCGCTCACGGCATCTTCGGCCGGGTGTTCGGCCGGATAGGCGACACCGTCAAGGCGCGCGAGAACCTCGAACGGGCGATCGAGCTGGCGAAGGACTCCGACGAGAACGAGACGGTGCTCGCGATGCTTGCGCTCGGCCACCATCTCGAGAACTCCGAGGGCGACTACGCCGCCGCCGAACCAGCCTATGCGCAGGCGCTGGCGCTCGCGCAACGCATCGGCGACATACCGGCGCAGATCGAGCTCCACGCCGCCCTCGCGCGGCTCGCCTTCTATCGCTGCGACTGGCAGCAGGTCGAGCGCTCCAACGACGCGAGCGCCGAGCTCGCCGAACGCGAGGGCCTCGTCGGCAAGCTCTGTCTCCCTTACGCCCTGCAGGGTCTTCTGCACTGGCGCGACGGCGACTGGGAGGCCTCGGCGCAGCTGTTTCGCAGCGCCCGCGACCTCGCCGACCAGGTCGGCTGGTCGGAAGTGGCGTTCAGCGCGCTGCTCGGGCTTGCGACCACGCAGCGCGACCATGGCGAGGTCGCCGAGGCCGAGCAGACCCTGGTGCAGGCCCTCGAAGTGTGCGAGCGCGCCGGGTTGATCGGTCAGTCGATCCAGGCGACGGCGATGCGCGCCGTGATGCTCGCCCTGGCCGGGGAGGATGCACTCGCCGAGCGGGCCGCCGAGCAGGCCGCGTCGCTCGCCGAACGCGTCCACTACCCGCTCGGCGATGCCGCCGTGCTTGAGGCTCGCGGCATGACCGGCGAGCTTCCCGAGGCGCTCGAGTTGCTGGCGCAGGGGCGTGCCGCCTGGACGCAGCTTGGGCGCCCGCTCGACAGCGCGCGCTGCGAACTGCTGCTCGGCCAGCGCGCCCAGGCGGCTGACCCGTCAGCGGGCGGCGACGCCCTGGCGGCGGCGGCTGCGGCCTATGAGCGCCTAGGCGTCAAGCACCTCGCCGACCGCGCCCGTCAGCTTATGCCCGTGTGAGCCAGATGCCCATGGGAGACGCGCGCCTATCCGTGGCGGCGCCGGGCCAGGGACCGCGGCGCAGCCGTCCGCCTCCGGCCGGCTACTGAGGCTGGCCCGTCGGCGTCGGCGAGGGCGAGGGCGCACCGGCCGGCACAGCGGCTGCGTGCACGGGAGCCGCATCCGGGGCTGGGGGTGCCGGAGCGGCGGCCACGGCGAACTGCGCAGGCGGGCCTCCGGGCGTCGCCGGCGCGGACGGAAACTGTGCGTCAAAGACCGTGGCGATCGCATCGGCCGGCGTGGGTTTGCCCATGAACGGGCCCTGAGCCAGCACGCACCCCATCGCCTGCAGCGCGGCCATCTGCTCGTAGCTTTCGATTCCGTTGGCGATCACCGCGAGCGAGAGGTCGCGCCCCACGATCAGGATGGCTTCCAGCAGCCATCGGCGGTAGGCCTCGTCCTCGGACACGGCGAGTGAGCTGCGGTCGACCTTGAGGAAGTCGAGCGGCAGCCGCTGCAGGTCGGAGTGGTATGCGTAGGCGCTTCCGAAGTCGTCGATCGCGATGCGGACACCAAGATGCTTGATCTCCCTGAGACGCTCGGCGGCGACGGGGACGTCGCGCATGACGGTCGTCTCGGC
>JAOPZB010000001.1 GCA_025964355.1 Solirubrobacterales bacterium
CGACCTGGTTCGACCCAACGCTGACCGACCCGCTCGACCAGCTGAACCACGCGATCCGCCGCTTCGTGCACTACAACGCCGAGCGCCCTGAGCTGCTCGGGCTGATGAACATCGAGGGACGCGTCGACAGCAAGCGGCTCGACTACATCTACGACAACTACATCGCGCCGTCGCTCGAACCGCTCGGCAGGCTGCTCGACTTCCTCACCTCGCAGGGACGCATCCGCCCCATCAGCCTACGAGCGCTCTTCTTTCTGGTCGCCCACGGCGCCGCCGCGCCGTTCACGCTCGCCCCGCTCGCGCGCCACTTCGACAACGAGGACCCACTCGACCCAGGTCAGATCGCCGAGCATGCGGCGCTCACGGCCGACGTGATCACCAGCGGGCTACGCCTCGACGCGCCGGGCCACTAGACGCGACCCGGCGCGCTCCTATTCGGTCTTGGCGTGCTGCCCGGTCGCGCCGCACGCCTTGAACGCGGCCTGGCGCGTGGGGTTGGCGCTGCCCGAGCCGGCGCCCGGAGGTCGCCCTGATTGGGTCCCTGACGGCCCGCTGCCCGGCGGGTGTGCAGGCATCGTCACGCCGTGTTCTTGCAGGCACTTCACAAAGGCCGTGCGGGTGGCGCTCGTGCTCCCGCTCGCCGACGCGGCCGCCGGGCTGCTCGTGGTCGATTTGGTGCTCGTACTCGCGCTGCTCCCGCAGGCGGCGATCACAAGGCTTGCGGTCAGCGCCGCGAGGACGAGCAGCACCAGGCGCACTCGTCGGGTCATGGTCTTGCGTAACTTCATCTGAGGTGTCCTTTTCTGGGTGTTGATCAGCCGGCGCTGCCGGTTGTGGTTGAGTTCGTCGTGCCCCCCGTGGCGCCCGCGCCGGTGCGCGCCGCGGTCGCGCCGGAGTCGCTGACCGAGGTGGCGGTGACTGTGCCATTGGAGCTCTTCAGGCCTTGGATCACGACCGTGTCGCCGGGGCGCACCGACGCTCTGGAGACGCCCACGCTCTTCGTGACCTTGGTGGCGGAGGAGAGCGTCACCTTGACGGTGTTGCCCGAGGTGTCGGTCAGGTAGATCGTGTTGCCGTTGACGCTCGAGACGGCTCCGATCGTGGCGTTCCCGCCACCGCGTCCCGCGCCCAGGAAGCCGGCGCGCGCTCCAGCGCCTGCTCCGGCGGAGCCCTGCGAGGAAGCGCCGCTCGGAGCAGCGGAGGGCAGCGCGGCGGTCGTGGCGCCGCTCAGCTGACTCTTCTCGACGCGGACACCGCCGTAGAAGCCGGCTGCGCACGTGATCGCCGCGGCGAGCGCGGCGCTCTTTCGGTTGAAGAATCGTCGGCGCGGGCGGCCGGGCATCGCAAAGTCCTGCTGTCCGGCGTCCGAGTCCTGGGGTTGGCTGTCGTATGGGATGGCGCTCATTGGGTTCCTCTTGGTTTGGGTGGGGTCATTCGAAGCGAAGCGCCTCGATCGGCCGCATGGCGGCGGCGCGACTGGCCGGGTAGGTGCCAAAGAACAGGCCGGCTGCCAGCGCGGCGCCGAATGCCAGCGCGATCGAGTAGGGCGCGATCACCGGATGGACACCGGCCACCGTGAACTGGCTGCCGATCACGCCGGTGAGTACGCCGGCGACGCCGCCGAGCAGCGACACGACAACCGCCTCGATCAAGAACTGAGTCAGGATGTCGCTGCGGCGTGCTCCAATCGCCTTGCGGATCCCGATCTCGCGAGTCCGCTCGGTGACCGACACGAGCATGATGTTCATCACGCCGATCCCGCCGACCAGCAGGGAGATCGCGGCGACCTCTCCGAGCAGCGTGGTGAACACGCTGCTGCTCGAGGCCGAGGTCTGCAGGATCGAGCCCTGATTGATGACGTTGAAGTTGCTCGTGGCACTCGAGCCGGGCGTCGGCGGGCTGAGCTGATTGAGGATGCTCGTGACCTCCGTCTGGGCCGCGCTCAGCTGCGGCTCGGACTTGGCCTGTACGACGATCTGGTTGATGCTCCCGTAGCCGGTGAGGGTGTCCTGCACGGCCGTCAGCGGGGCGAACGCCGCGTCGTCCTGGTTGGCCGTTCCGTTGGAGCCCTTGGACGCTGTGACGCCGACGATCTGGTAATTGGCGCCGTTGACCTGCACCGTGTCGCCGACTGGATTCTGGCCACCGAACAGCTGGCTGACCACCGTCGGACCGACGACCAGGACCCGGCCATGTTCACTCTCTTGCGCGGCCGTGAACCACGACCCCGCCGTTGTGGTGTAGCTGCGCGCCTGCTCGTAGCTAGGGGTCGTGCCGACGAACGTGGACGGCGTGTACGTGGCGCCGTTGTAGCTCAGGGTGACGCTGTTGGCGCTGACGACCGGCGAGACGCTCTGTACGTCGGGTGCCTGGTAGCTGTTCTGGAGCGCCGTGGCGTCGGCGAGCGTGAGCGTCGTGCTGCTGCTGGCCGTGGCGCGCAGGCCGCCGAGGGACGGCGTGTTCTGCACCAGCAGCACGTTGGAGCCGAGCGCGTCGATCTGCTTGCGCACCGCGTTGGATGAGCCGGTGCCGACGGCGACCAGCACGATCACCGAGCCGACTCCGATCGTAAGTCCGAGGATCGTCAGCGCCGAGCGCAGCTTGTTGGCAATCAGCCCCGTGAACGCCACTCGGATCGTCTCGGTCACGCGAGCCTCCCTGCGGGCTCGGTCAGCTCGTCGGCGACGATCACTCCGTCGCGGATGCGGATCACACGTTGGGCATGTGCGGCGACGTCCTCCTCGTGGGTGATCAGGACAATCGTTCGTCCCTGCTCGCTGAGCCGCGCGAAGATCCGCAGGACCTCCTCCCCGGATGACGTGTCGAGGTTTCCCGTCGGCTCATCGCCGAGGATCAAGGCCGGATCTGTGACCAGCGCCCGCGCGATCGCGACCCGCTGCTGCTGGCCCCCAGACAGCTCGGATGGCTCGTGGTTCACTCGATCTGCGAGGCCGACGGCCGCGAGTGCGCGAAGTGCCCGATCGCGCCGCAGCGCGCGAGGCACGCCCGCGTAGGAGAGCGGCAGCTCGACGTTCGCCAGAGCACGCGTGCGCGGGATCAGGTTAAAGCTCTGGAACACGAATCCGATGAAGCGGTTACGCACGTCCGAGAGAGCGTCCTCGTCCAGTTTTCGGACGTCGAGGCCGCGTAGCATGTACACGCCGCTGGTCGGGGCGTCCAGACAGCCGACGATGTTCATCAGCGTCGACTTGCCGCTGCCCGAATGCCCCATGAGCGCGACGTACTCCCCGCGCTCGATGCGCAGGCTGACACCGCGAAGCGCCGGCACGGAGATGTCACCGAGCCGATAGGTCTTGTGCACGTCGCGAAGGTCGATCACCGGCGCGTCTCCGCGGCCTGGAGTCGACGGCTGCGGGACAAGCTCAAGCGCAGCTCGCGCAACCGTGCGGCGCTGCTGGGGCGGCCGCCGGAGCTGGTGAAGGTGGTCGCGCATCAGCCGCCAGCCCCAGCGCCCGCCGTGCGCCCGCCGGCTGCGCCGCCGCCGCCGCCGAACCCGCCACCACCGGCTCCGCCGAAACCGCCCGGCCGGGCGCCGGTGGTGCCACCGAGCGTTCCGCT
>JAOPZB010000015.1 GCA_025964355.1 Solirubrobacterales bacterium
GCCGGGCGCAAGCGCCGCCGCGAGCGCGCTTGCGCAGACGAACGCGAGCCGGTCGGACACGTCGGCCACGCGGCGCGGCGACAGCTGCTCGAAGGTCGGCCAGCGCAGCTCCTCCAGGAGCGCCTCCCAGAGCGCGCCACGCAGTGCCTCGGCAGCCTCGACGGTCGCGGCCGCGTCATCCGCGCCGGAGATCGGGCCCAGGCGGCGCGCCGGCGCGCTGTCCTGTCGGCCGTCCGAGCGCGATCCGGTCAGGCGGTCGAGCTCCTCGTCGGACTCGAGCGCCCGCAGCGCCTGCGCGCAGAGCGCCGGAGCCTCGCGCGCGAGCTCCTCGAGTGGAACTTCTCCGAGGCCGGACAGCGGCCTGGCCACGACGAGCGATATCGCCCAGCGCCGCGCGATCTCCTCGGCGCGCTGCAGCAGCGCGTCGATCGGCAGGCCGGCCACCGGGCCGGCGCGGCGAGTGAGGTGCGTGCGCCGCTCGTCGCCCATATGTGTTGAATATCACCCATCGGGGACGCGATCGCCTCCCCCGGATAGCCTGAGGAGCCCGTGGGCACCCGGGAGAGGACATGACGGGGATATGGATCGCCGTCGCGGCGGGGGGCGCGCTGGTCGTCGGCGTCGCCGGCAGGCTCCTCGTCGGGACGCTGCGCTCGCGGCCAAGAGCGAAAATCGTCGAGCTCGAGGATTCGACGTCGGTCGATCGCGACAGCGGAGCGGTTCGCTCGGTACAGCGCGCCGAGCTGCTGCTCGACGCGGCGGCGCTCGCCGAGCTCTGGACGCCCGAGAACCTCGAGCGTCTCGCCCGCACCTACTGGCGTTTTCTGTCGCGCGTGACGCTCGGCCTGATCCGGGTCCACTACACCGCGACCGAGCGGTCGGTCGTGCTGGTGGTGCCCCAGCTGAAGCTGCTGACCTTCCAAGCCCCGGAGTACGAGGTGGAGGCCGACCGCGGCCTCGTGCGCTGGCGCATCGCCCGAGGGCTGCTCGTCTCGAGGCGGGGGCGCAACGGACGCGGCTACCTGCAGATCGAAGTCCGGCGGGCCCCCGGACCGGACGCCGGTCGCACCCACCTGCACGTCGAGGTCGAGGTGGCCAACTTCTATCCGTCGATTGCCTCGCGGTTGAGCCTTCCGGTCTACAACGCGACGCAGAGCCGCATCCACGTGATCGTCACCTACGGCTTCCTGCGCTCGCTCGCGCGGCTCGACCTGGCGGAGTCGAAGGTCGGCCGGCTGGCCTCCTGAAGTCGCGACGCTCAGGCGTCCGGATTCAATCGCTGTCCGTCACCCGCTGGGTTACCTTCGCCGCGCCGTCAGCCGGCTGGCCGGAGCCTGTTCGGCCCTCCAGAACCCGGGCCGGCTGGCTGACCACCGTCGCCCCCGCGGGTATGTCGCCGACCACGACCGCGCCGGCGCCGATGCGGGCACCGCGACCGATCCGAATGCTTGCCTCGTGCGGTGTGATGATCACCGCGTTGGCGCCGATCGTAACGTCATCCTCGATCACGATTCGGTGAGGCGAGCCTGTCGCCGAGCGCACGGCGATCGTGACGTTGTGCCAGATCTTCACCCGGCGGCCGATTACCACATTGCTGTGGATCACAGTGCCGAAGCCGTGATGACCGAAGTGGATGTCGGGGCTGAACGAGGCACCCGGGGCGAGTGAATTGTGGTAGATGACCGAATTAACTTTCTTGACCAGCAACGCGAGCCGCACGTGCCCGCGGCTGCGCAGCGCAGCCGACAGCCGCCACAGCCGAATCGGGCTCACGTGCCCGCTCGCGATGCGCTCTCGCCGCCGACGGCGCGCAGCTTCGCGCGGTCGTGGATCGCGCGAATCCGCCTGATCGTTCCCGAACGCGACCGGGTGACCAGCGATTCGGTCGTCGCCCCGCCGGCGTGCGGATAGCGCACCCCCTCCAGCACGTCGCCGTCGGTGATCCCGGTCGCGGAGAAGAACACGTCATTCCCCGAGACCAGATCGTCGCGGTCGAGCACCCGCCCGAGGTCATAGCCGGCCTCCACGGCGGTCGTCCGCTCCCCCTCGTCGCGCGGCCACAGCCGTCCCAGCAGCTGACCGCCGACGCACTTGACGGCGGCTGCGGAGATCACGCCCTCCGGCGTTCCGCCGATGCCCCACAGCAGGTCGACCGGAGAGCGCTCGGTCACGGCCAGCAGGGCGGCGGAGACGTCGCCGTGGGGGATCAGGCGCACGCGCGCACCCGCATCGCGGATCTCGGCGATGCCCTCCTCGTGGCGAGGGCGGTCGAGTACGACGACCATCACATCGCCCACCTCCGAGCCCTTGCGCTGGGCCACCAACCTGACGGTCTCGCCCAGCGGGCGGTCGAGATCGAGCAGATCCGCGATCTCGGGGGCGCCGGCCATCTTTTCCATGTAGACGACCGGGCCGGGGTCGAACATCGTGCCGCGTGCCGACAGCGCGATCACCGCCAGGGCACTCGGCATGCCGTTCGCCGCCAGGGTCGTGCCCTCGAGCGGATCCACCGCGATGTCCACCTGCGGCGGTGATCCGTCGCCTATCTGCTCGCCGTTGTAGAGCATCGGCGCCTCGTCCTTCTCGCCCTCGCCGATGACGACCACGCCGTCCATCTGGACCGAGTGGAGCATGTAACGCATCCCGTCAACCGCCGCCTGGTCGGCCGCCTCCTTGTCGCCCTTGCCGACCAGCGGCGCCGCCGCTAGCGCGGCCGCCTCTGTCACGCGGACCAGCTCGAGCGCGAGATTGCGGTCAGGACGCTGCTGAGATGGGTCTGCGTTCACAGCGCTGAAAACCTATACCAGCGTCTTGGCCACTACGATCGTGGCGTGAGCGATCACCCCCTCACCGTGCAAGCGCGGATCGGCGATCCGCTGCGGGGCTCGGTCGGGGAGAAGGTCAGCCTCGCCGGGCGCGATCGGGTGGCCGAGCGCCTCCGCGCCCGGGACGCGACGCTGTGGGGCCCGGCTGGCACGGCCGAGATCGCGGATCGGCTGGGCTGGCTGACGATCGCAGAGCGGATGCTGGCCGAGCTGGACTCGGTGACAGCGTTCGCCGCGCGGGTCGACGTGGACGGCTTTCGCGACGTGGTCCTGCTCGGCATGGGCGGATCGTCCCTGGCGCCGGAGGTACTGCGCCGCTCCTTCGCCGGCCGGGCGGAGGGGCTGCGCCTTCACGTCCTCGACTCGACCGATGCGGAGACCATACGGGCCACCGAATCGGCGGTCGACCTCACGCGCACGCTGTTCCTCGTCTCCTCGAAGTCCGGGGGCACCATCGAGCCGCTGTCGCTGTTCGCCCACTTCTGGTCGCTGGTAGGCGACGGGCGACAGTTCGTAGCGATCACAGATCCGGGGTCGGGACTGGCCGCGCTTGCGCAGGAGCATGGCTTTCGACAGACCTTCCTCGGCGATCCCGACATCGGCGGGCGCTACAGCGCGCTGTCGCCCTTCGGCGTCGTTCCGGCCGTCCTGATGGGCATCGACATCCGCGGGCTGCTCGAGGGTGCGGACGGCGCGTGGCACACGGCGGTGCACGAGGATGCCCCCGCGCACTCGACAGGCGAGGATGCCGCCGGCGCCGTGTGGCTCGGCGCCGCGCTGAGCGCGCTTGCGCAGGCCGGGCGCGACAAGCTGACGTTCGTGATCTCCGAGACGCTCCCTGGTCTCGGCCTCTGGCTCGAGCAGCTCGTCGCCGAGTCCACCGGCAAGCGCTCGACAGGAATCCTGCCGGTCGCCGAGGAGCCGCTCGGCGAGCCGCTCCAATACGGCGGAGATCGCGTGTTCGCCCATCTATCCGACGTTCACCGTCCCGATCCCGATCTCGACCGCCGTCTGCAGCTGCTCGCCGACGCCGGGCATCCGCTGATCACGATCCCGACCGCCGGCCCGCCGGACCTGGGACGCGTGTTCATGCTCTGGGAGCTCGCGGTCGCGGTCGCCGGGTGGGGCCTTCAGATCAATCCCTTCGATCAGCCGAACGTTCAACAGGCAAAGGACGCAACCAAGCGCGTCCTCGCCGAGTACGAGGCCAGCGGCGCGCTTCCCGATGTGCCCGACGCGGACGAGGCGGCGGTACAGTCGCTGCTGCTCGCGTCGGCCCCCCCGCAGTACGTGGCGATCATGGCCTATACCCGCCCCACGAGCGAGCTCGACGAGGCCGTGGCCGAGCTGCGCGCGGCCGTCCGCGGCGCGACGACCGCGACGACCACGTTCGGGTACGGCCCTCGCTTCCAGCATTCGACCGGGCAGTTCCACAAGGGCGGCCCGAAGATCGGCCGCTTCCTGCAGCTCATCCACGACGGCCCCGACGACGTGGACATCCCCGGCGCCCCGTATACGTTTACGACGCTCAAGCACGCCCAGGCGATCGGCGACCTGCAGACCCTGCGCGAGCTCGGACGCCCGGCGGAGCGGGTAACGCTCCCGGGCGAGGACCCCGTCAGCGCGCTGCGCGCTCTCACACAGAAGATCAAGGAGCCAACATGACGCAGATCGGTTTCGTCGGACTGGGCAAGATGGGCGGGAACATGGTTCACCGCATTCGCCGCGACTCCGACCACCAGGTCGTCGGATTCGCCCGCAGCGAGACGTCCGTCAAGCAGGCCGTCAAGAACGGTGCGGCCGGCGCGAGCTCGCTGAGGGATCTCGTCAAGCAGCTGGCGCCGCCGCGCATGGTGTGGCTGATGCTGCCGGCCGGCCAGACCACCGAGGAAACGGTCGACAAGCTCGCCCGTATGCTCGAGCGGGGCGACCTGATCATCGACGGAGGCAACTCCAAGTGGACCGACGACAAGCGCCGCGCCCGCGAGCTGAAAGCCCGCGGGATCGAATACGTCGACGCCGGGGTCTCAGGCGGCGTTTGGGGGCTGGAAGTGGGCTATTGCATGATGGTCGGTGGCCCCAAAAAAGCGGTCGGGCGCCTGGCACCGATCCTCGACGTGCTGGCCCCGGAGACGAGCGAGCAGAGCCGCGCAGCGATCGGCCCCCGCGGCTGGATGCACTTCGGCCCGTCCGGCGCTGGCCACTACGTGAAGATGGTCCACAACGGCGTCGAGTACGGGCTGATGCAGGCCTATGCGGAGGGGTTCGACGTCTTCGACAAGTGCGAGTACGAGCTCGACAACGCGAAGATCGCGCACCTCTGGGGCCAGGGGTCGGTGGTCCGCTCATGGCTCTGCGAACTGGCCGCACGGGCCTTCGAAGCAGACGGCAACGACCTCGAGAAGATCGAGGGATACACCGAGGATTCTGGTGAGGGCCGCTGGACGATCGCCGACGCGACCGCGCATGACGTGCCGACGCCGGTGATCACGGCCTCGCTGTATGCGCGCTTCCGCTCGAGGGGCAACGGCGAGTTCGCCGACCGCGTGCTCGCGGCCCTGCGCAACCAGTTCGGCGGGCACGCCGTCAGGAGCGCGCCGCGCGCGGGCCCCTCGAATGCGTCGGGCCGAGCGGGCGGCTCCGGCGCTCGCCGTGGAGGCGGCTGACGATGGCCGTCGCAGCTGGCGTTCCCACCCCTCAGGTGGAGCCTGAGAACCCGCTCACCGCCGGACTCGAGCGCGTTCCAGTCGCGCCGACTACGCTCGTCATCTTTGGAGCCACCGGCGATCTGGCGAGACGCAAACTGCTCCCGGCCCTCTACAACCTCGCGCATGACGGCGCCCTGCCTCAGCGCTTTCATCTGATCGGCATCGCCCGCAAAGAAAAAGCGCACGAGGACTACCGCGCCGAGTGCGCAGAGGCGATCCGGCGGTTCTCGCGACGCAAGCCCGAAGACGAGGTGCTCACGGCCCTGCTCGAAAACGTGAGGTACATACCCGGAACCTTCGACGACGAGTCGGTCTACACCAAGCTCGCCAAGACGCTCGACGAGTTCGAGCAGATAGCCGGCGAACCGCTCAACCGCGCGTTCTACCTGGCGACCGCACCGAACTTCTTTCCGGTAATCGTCGAGCAGCTCGGCGAATCCAAACTCGCCCACCATGAGGGTGCGGCCGTGCGGTTGATCGTCGAGAAGCCGTTCGGCACGTCGCTCGCGGAGGCGCGCGAACTGAACCGGCGAGTACTCGGCATCTTCGACGAGACACAGGTCTTCCGCATCGACCATTACCTGGGCAAGGAGACCGTCCAGAACATGCTGGCGTTCAGGTTCGCGAACGGCATGTTCGAGCCGTTCTGGAATCGCAACTACATCGACAGCGTGCAGATAACGGCTGCCGAGGACATAGGCGTTGGAACGCGAGCGGACTACTACGACCAGGCGGGCGCGCTGCGCGACCTGATTCAGAATCACATGCTCCAGGTGCTCTGCCATGTGGCGATGGAGCCGCCGGTCAGCTTCACCGCCGAAGAGGTCCGCAACGAGAAGGTGAAGGTGCTCGAGTCGGTGCCGCAGCCGACGCCGGAGCAGGTCCCGGAGATCGCCGTCAGGGCCCAGTATGCGGCCGGACATGCCGGTGGCGAGGATGTGCCGGGCTATTTGGAAGAGGACCGTGTCCCGCCGGACTCGACGACCGAGACCTATGCGGCACTGCGCCTGGAGGTCGACAACTGGCGTTGGGCGGGCGTCCCCTTCTACCTGCGCACCGGCAAGCGGCTGGCCCGCAAGGTCACCGAGATCGCCGTCACGCTGAAGCCCGTTCCCCACCTCGCATTCAGCCAGCAGGGCTCGCTTGGAGTGCTGCCCAACCAGCTGGTGCTGACGCTCCAACCGAACGAGGGCGTCTCCCTGCGGCTCGGCGCAAAGATCCCGGGAACGCGCATGGTCATCCGTCCGGTCAACATGGAGTTCCTCTACGGCACCGCCTTCCTGTCGCAGTCGCCCGAGGCCTATGAGCGGTTGATCACGGACGCGATGCGCGGCGACGCGATGCTGTTCACGCGTAACGACGAGGTCGAGGCACAGTGGCGGATCTGCGATCCGATCGTCAGCACGTGGGCGCGGATGCCGGGTCCGCTGCCGAAATACCCGGCCGGCTCACAGGGGCCGCCCGAGGGCGAGCAGATCCTGCGCGAGGGCGATCACTGGCGAGCGATCTGATGGCCGACAGGACGGACGCCGTATGGAGTGCGACCGGGACCACGCCGGACGCGATCGAAGCGGCTCTGCGCGAGCTGCTGATCGAGCGCCACGCCGAAAACAACAAATTCGCACCGGCGCGGGCCCTGAACATGATCGTGTTCGTCGATCGCGAGTGGAGCGGAGAGATCGCCAATCGCCTGCGTGGAGTCGGCCGCTATCACGCCTCGCGGCTGATCGTGCTCGCATACGAGCCGCGCCGCGAGCGGCTCGATGCGCGCGTGACGATCGCCGCCGAAGGAGACCCCGACACCGACGAAGTCACCCTGCTGCGCGAGACCGTGGTGATCGACGTCGGCGACCGCCACCTCGATGACCTGATCACCATCGCCGATCCGCTCGTCGTGACCGATCTGCCGACCCTCCTGTGGTCGCCTCACGGCCACGAAGACATCGTGCAGGAGCTGCTGGCGCTTTCCCAGGCCGTCCTGCTGGACTCGGTCGACGAACCGGTCGCCCGCGAGGCGCTCAATCGCGTCTGCGGCCTCACGGAGCGCGCTTACGTCGTGGATCTGGCCTGGTTGCGCTCGATACCTTGGCGGGAGCGCGTCGCCGGCGCCTTCGACCCCCCTCGGCTACGTCGCGAGCTGCGCATGATCACCAGCGTCGAGGTCCGCCATCACCAGGATTCACCGGTGACCGCCATGCTCCTGGGCGGTTGGCTGGCCTCGCGACTTGGCTGGCGCACGAGTCCGCTGGTCGGCCATGGCGCAGCCCTGGTGGGCAAAGCACATGGCGAGCGTCAGGACGTGACGCTCCGCCTGCAGGCGGCTCCGGAGATGACGGTGCGTGGCCTGGAGGGCGTCACGATCGAGACCGCCTCCGGGCGTCTACTGCGCCTCGATCGAGGCGAGGGCGGCCTTCACGCGCACGCGCGCGACCCGCGCGGCGAGCTTCGCGAATGGACCATTCCGGGAGCCTCAAGGGGAGAGGCCGGCATTCTCGGCGAGGGCATCCGCCAGGCGCTGCTGCGCGACCCCACCTACATCCCGGCCGTCACGGCAGCCCGCGCGATGCTCCCGTGACGCGCCTGACGACCTGCCCCGACAGCGAGACGGTGGCAACTCGGGCGGCCGCGCACGTGGAGCGCCAGCTCGAGCGGGCGGTCAGCGAGCGCGGCACAGCGCATTTCGCGCTGAGCGGAGGCACGACACCGGCTCGCACATACGAATTGCTGGCCGCCGGCATGTCCTCCGGGACGGGCGTTGAGTTCTGGTTCGCCGATGAGCGGTGCGTCCCGCCCGAGGACGAGGAGAGCAACTATCGCCTCGCGGCGCAGACGCTGTTCAAACCGGCCGCGATCCCGGCCGCGCAGGTGCACCGCATGCAGGGAGAGCTCGGGCCGGATGAGGGCGCGCGACGCTATGCGACGGAGCTGCGCGAGCGCGTCCAGCGGGGCGGCCAGGACCAGCCGACGCCGCCGGTGCTCGACCTAATCCTGCTGGGAATCGGCCCCGACGGCCACGTCGCATCGCTGTTCCCGGGTGCCCCGGCGCTGAACGCGGGCGGGGATGCCGTCTGCCTGCCCGTGCACGACTCGCCCAAGCCGCCGCCGCAGCGAATCACGCTGAGCCTCGCCGTCCTGCGGGCAGCGCGCGGTTGCCTGGTGCTCGCGACGGGTGCCAGCAAGGCGGACGCGGTCAACGCGATGCTCGGCGAGCCGAGCCCCCACGTCCCGGCAAGCCTGCTCAGGCGCGAGCGGCTCACCGTGATCGTCGACGATGCGGCGGCGCCGGAGGCGCCGCGACCATGAACGCCGCGCCGGCGCTCGAGATAGTCCTCGTCCGTCACGCCGAGACCGAGTGGAGCCGATCGGGCCGGCACACGGGCCGCACCGACATCCCGCTCACCGACGAGGGGCGCGCCGCCGCGCGCGCACTCGCGGTCAGGCTGGGCGAATGGCGCTTCCAGCGCGTGCTGGTCAGCCCGCTGCGTCGCGCTCGCGAAACCTGTGAGCTGAGCGGGCTCGGTGATCAGGCCGAGGTGCGCGAGGATCTCGCCGAGTGGGACTACGGAGACTACGAGGGGCTGACGTCGGCGCAGATCTCAGAGCTTCGTCCGGACTGGAGCCTGTGGCGCGATGGCTGCCCCGGTGGCGAGAGCCCGGCGCAGGTCGGCGCGCGCGCGGATCGCGTGATCGCCGGGTTCAAGGGCGCCGACGGCGCGGTCGCAGTCTTCGCCCACGGCCACATCCTGCGCGTGCTCGGTGCCCGCTGGATCGAGCTCGCCCCTGCAGCCGGCGGTCGCCTGGCGCTGTCGGCGGGGGCGATATCCATCCTCGGCCACGAGCGCGCCACCGCCGTGCTCGCCCGCTGGAACGACGTGGGTGCCCAACGGACCGTGGGCCGGCGGTGAGTCGTCTGCACCCGGGCATGCGCTCGCTCCAGCACCGCCTCAGCGCCCCGGCGCGCCGCGCCGCGCTTCCCGTCCTGAGGGGCAACGGCCGCGGTCTGCGCGTTCGCGTCGGTGGATCGATCATGCGCGTGGCCGGCCGGGGCGAGCCCCAGGTCGAGCAGGCCTACCTGGAGCTTCTCCGTCCAGGAGACGTCGTCTACGACGTCGGCGCGAACATCGGTTGGTACAGCCTGCTTGCGGCGCGCGTGGTGGGACCGGCGGGAAGGGTCCTCGCGTTTGAGCCATCGCTTGAGAACGCCCTCTTTGCCCAGCAGAACGCCGCGGTGAACGGACTGGACAACATCACCGTCGTGCCGGCTGCGCTCACGGACCGTGACGGATGGATGACGTTCCTGCAGGGCGGAAGCGTGGAGGGCAGGCTGGAGAAAGACGACAGCGCGGCGCAGGCCGAGCGTCGGGCCAGCCGAAACATGCGGTTCGAGGGTCGAACGCAGGTGCCGGTCACGACGCTTGACTCGTGGCTGGCGCAGACTGGCGAGCCGCCTCCGAGTGTGGTCAAGATCGACGTGGAGGGGGCCGAGGTCGGCGTGCTACGGGGCATGGAGCAGACCCTTCGCGGCGCCGGCCCCACGCTCATCATCGAGCTCCACGGCACCCGCGACGAAGTCGCCGACCAGCTCGACCACAGCGGCTACGAGCATTTCACGATCGAGCGCGATGTTCCCACGCGACAGGCGCCATGGTGGGCGCACGTGCTCGCGCGTCCCTCTTCCAGCTGAAGCGCCAGCGGCGCAGCCCGCGTGCGCGGCCGGCCGCCCAGGTCGCCCCCAGCGACGTAACGATATGAGCACATGGGACACGTGGACCTGCGCTCGCGGGAAGAATCCTGGGGCGCTGGAGTCGAAGGCGACGTGGAAGCTCTACAGTGGTCCGGAGCCGTGGCTGCGAACGCAGAGCAGAGCATCTCTCTCTCCACCGACGCTGAGCAGGCGCTTGCGGCGATGCACACGGCGCGCGAGCTGACGCTCGGCCTGGTGGCAGGGATCGACGAGGACGACCTGATTCGCGTTCACTCGCCGATCATGAGCCCGCTCGTCTGGGACCTCGGCCATATCGCCGCCTACGAGGACCTGTGGCTCGCCCACCGTCACGGCGGGCTGGCGCTGCTGCGCCCCGAGCTGGCGCACCTGTATGACGCGTTCGAGACACCGCGCGCGGTTCGCGGCGAGATCGAAGCCCTCGGCCCGGACGAGGCGCGGGACTACCTCGACGCCGTGCGCGCGCGCACCAGTGAGGTGATCGCCGGACGCGGTGTCGGAAACGGAATGGTCTGTGAGATGGTCCTGCGTCACGAGCTCCAGCACACCGAGACCATGCGCCAGACGATGGCGATTGGCGGACTGCTCGGCGACGAGGACCGTGCGAGGCTGGACGCCCCCCTGCCGCACGACACGCCGGACGGTTGGCTGCAGCTCGGCGGCGGCCCGTACGCCGTCGGCGCCGATGGCGAGGGCTTCGCCTATGACAACGAGCGCCCGCGCCACACGGTGGAGCTGCGCCCGTTCGCCATGGCACACCGGCCGGTGACCAATGGGAGCTGGATGCGCTTCAGCGAGGGCGGCGGCTATGAACGCCGTGAGTGGTGGTCGCACGAGGGCTGGGCGTGGAAGGAGGAGCACGACATCACCCACCATCCGGCCGTGGCGGCGGGTCACCCGGACGCGCCCGCCTGCCACGTCTCCTGGTTCGAGGCCGACGCCTTTGCCAGAGCGCAAAGCGCGCGCTTGCCCACCGAGGCCGAGTGGGAGAGGGCGGCGGCCTGGAGCCGGCAGATGGGCGATGGGAGCTCCGGGGGTGGCCCGCTCGCCGGGATGCACCGCGTGTGGGAATGGACGCAGTCGAGCTTCGAGGGCTACCCGGGGTTCGTCGCCCGCCCCTACCGCGAGTACTCGGAGGTCTTCTTCGGCGATGACTACCGCGTCCTGCGCGGCGCGTCCTGGGCCACGCACCCGCGCGTCGTCACGCTCACTTTCCGCAACTGGGACCTGCCGCAGCGGCGCCAGATCTTCGCGGGCCTGCGACTGGCCGCAGACGCGTGATGAAGTCCTCGGCGTCCCCCACCCCCTCGGAGCCGCTCGCCGACGCGGCGATCCGGATCGACTCCCACCTCGACGGAGCCGAGGAACGCTCGCTCGCCGACGACGTGCTCGACGGGCTCACCCGTCCCTTCAAGGAGCTGCCCCCCAAGCACTTCTATGACGCGCGCGGCGCGGAGCTGTTCGACCGAATCTGCGAGCTGCCGGAGTACTATCCGACGCGCGCCGAGCGCGCCATCCTCGAGGCCGAGGCGCAGAACATCGCCGCGCTGACCGGCGCCGTCGAGCTGGTCGAGCTGGGCTCCGGCACGGCTGCCAAGACGCGCGTGCTCCTCGACGCGCTGCACGCCGCCGGCACCCTGCAGCGCTACATACCGGTCGACGTCACCGAGAGCATGGTCCGGGACAGCGCCGAGGAGCTCGCGAGCGAGTACCCCGGCCTCCGCGTGCATGGCGTGATCGGGGACTTCGAGCGTCATCTCGACCGCGTACCTCAGGCCGACGGGCCACGTATCGTGGCGTTCCTCGGCGGCACGATCGGCAACTTTCCCCCTGGCAGCCGTCGGCGATTCCTGCGCAAGATCGCACGCCTGCTGGGACCGGACGACTATCTGCTGATGGGCACCGATCTGGTCAAGGACCCGCGTGTGCTCGAGGCCGCCTACGACGACGCCGAGGGCGTCACCGCGGAGTTCAATCGCAACGTGCTGCGCGTCCTCAATCGTGAGCTGCAGGCCGATTTCGATCCCGGCGACTTCGACCATGTCGCGCTGTTCGACCCCCAGCACGAGTGGATCGAGATGCGGCTGCGCGCCCGGCGCGAGCACACGACGGTCGTGCGAGGGCTGGACCTGGCGGTGCACTTCGACGTCGGCGAGGAACTGCGCACGGAGATCAGCGCGAAGTTCACACCCGAGCGCCTCGAGGGCGACCTCGCCGCGGCAGGGCTCGAGCTCGCGCGCTGGCTCACCGACCCCGAGGGGCTGTTCGCCCTGACGCTGTCACAAATCCGCACCGGGTAGGCTGCGGGGGCATGAAGATCGAGGGCTCCTCAGCACTCGTCGTCGGGGGAGCCTCCGGCCTCGGCGAGGCCACCGTCCGCGACCTGCACGGGCGCGGCGCGCTCGTGACCGTCGCCGACGTCAACGCCGAGAAGGGCGAGGCGCTCGCCTCGGAGCTCGGCCTCGAGTTCCTGGCCTGTGACGTGCGCGAGGAGACTCACGTGCAGGCCGCGGTGGAGCATGCAGCCGCCGTCGGCGGAGGGCTGCGCATCGCGATCTGCTGCGCGGGCACCGGGTGGGCGCAGAAGGTCGCGGGATCCAAGGGTCCGCACCCGCTGTTGCCGTTTGAGACGATCATCTCGATCAACCTGATCGGCACCTTCAACGTCTTGCGGTTCGCGTCCGCGGCGATGATCGCCAACGAGCCGCTCGAGGATGACGAACGCGGCGTGTGCGTCAACACCGCCTCGATCGCCGCGTTCGACGGGCAGGTCGGCCAGATCGCCTACGCGGCATCCAAGGGCGGCGTCGTGGCGATGACGCTGCCGGCCGCGCGCGACCTGGCGCAGTACGGCATCCGTGTCAACACGGTGGCCCCCGGGTTGTTTGACACGCCGCTGCTCGCAGCCCTCCCGGAGGAGGCGCGCCAGAAGCTCGGTGCCGGCGTCCCCTTTCCACGCCGTCTCGGCGCGCCCACGGAGTACGCCCAGCTCGTCTGCCAGCTCGTCGAGAACCGCATGCTCAACGGCGAGACGATCAGGCTCGACGGGGCGCTGCGCATGCCGCCTCGCTGAGGCGGAGATTCGAGACGAGGGCCGTCCCGCCGCGAGAGCTAAGCGCGGCTGTCGATGAGGACGGCCGGCGCGCGCATCATGACCACGCTGATCAACGACCTCGAGACGCTCGACGGGACCTACGGCATCGAGTCGATGTGCGTCGCCGGCGGCATGGGCATGGCGATGCTCGTCGAACGCCTCTAGCGGCCGCGGGCCACCACAACAACCCGGCAGGCGGGCGCCGGAGGCTCACGCTATCCGCCGGCGGTGCCGATCATCCGGTGATGCGACGTTTGTCCACGGCCACCCCGCCTGAGCCGTCGAAACCCCGGTCCGGCTGGCTGCTCCATCCATATCCTCGTCTGCTCGCGCGTCGCGCCGCCCGGGAGGAGAGCTCGGCGTTCGCCTTCGGGGTGCGTCTGCTCGTGACCGTGATGCTGACGTTCGCGCTGATCGGCGCCACCGGCTACGTCTTTCTCGAGCGCACGCTCGCGCACCGGCAGATAAGCACCTACGCCGCCACGCAGCGCGGGGATGCGAAGGCCATCGAACACGAGGCCGCCCTCGCCCTCAGCCGAGGAGACGCCCTCGCCGAGATCGAACGCCTGCTCGACGGTGTCGGACAGCGCGAAGGCACGCTCGAGGCGCTTCTGATCGACCAGCGGCACGTCGTCGTGGCGGCGAACCGGCCGCCGCTCCAGGGCGCAACCGACATCGACCCGCGCATCGCCGCAGCCCTGCGCGAAGGCCGCTCCTACTCAGGACGCGAGAGCGACGCGCACAAGGACGCTCGCAACTTCGAGTTCGTGATCCCCGTCAACCTGCGTGGCGGCCGTTACGCCTACAACGTCGTCTACGACCATCATGTCTATGACAATCAGCTCCATGAAGTCAGGCTGGTCCTCGGCCTGATCGGGCTGCTGGCGCTGCTCGGAGGCGCCGTGGTCTTCTATCTCGTCGGCGGCCGTCGGCTGATGCGCGACCACCGCATGGTTCTGAGGCGGGCCACGCGCGACGGCCTGACCGACCTCCCCAACCAACGTGCCTTCCAGGACGAGTTCCCGGATGCCGTGGCATCGGCCACGCGCTACGGAGATC
>JAOPZB010000025.1 GCA_025964355.1 Solirubrobacterales bacterium
AGCACGTCGAGGCCGTCTATCTCGCGGATCAGCTCACGCGCCGTGGTCAGCGCCCGCATCGTCTCCGACAGCAGCTCGCGCCCATGCACGGCGGCCTGGCGCCGCGCGGCGTCGAGCGAGCCGCACAGCAGCGCGCTCGGGCTGGTCGACTCCGTCAGGGTCACCGCACGGTCGACGGCGTCCTCGCCGATCCGAGCGGCGGACCCGTGCCCGAGATGCAACATCGCCGACTGCGTGAGGCTGCCGACGATCTTGTGGGTGCTCGAGATCACGAGGTCCGCCCCGGCCGCCAAGGCGTGCTCGGGCAGGTCCTCGTGGAAGGCGAGGTGCGCCCCCCAGGCCTCGTCGACGATCAGTGGCACGCCGTGGTCGTGGGCGACGCGCGCCAGCGCCCTGACGTCGGCGGCCGCGCCGAAGTAGGTGGGCGTCACGACCCAGGCTCCGACGGCGCCCGGTGTGGCGGCGAGCGCCGCCCGCAGCGTCTCCGGCGTCAGGCAGTGGGCGATGCCCAGCTCGGGGTCGACCTCCGGCGCGGCGAACGTCGGGCGCAGGCCGGACAGGACGAGCGCGTCGATCACGCTCGAGTGGGCGTTGCGCTGGACGACCACCTCCTGGCCGTGGTGCGCGAGCGCGAGGCCGGTGGCGAGGTTGCCCTGAGAGGCGCCGTTGACCATGAACCACGCCCGCTTCGCCCCCCACGCGTCGGCGGCGAGGCGCTGCGCCTGCTCGAACGGCGTGGGGTCGCCGCCCAGGTCGATGCCGTAGGTCAGCGCCGGTATGTCGAGGCTCAGGGCCCGCTCCCCGATCGCCTCGCGCAGGCCCGGGTCGGCGCCCGGGCCGCCCTTGTGGCCGGGCACGTGCAGCCGCGCCGGTTTCCTGGCCGCATACTCGCGTAGGGCGTCGAGGTAGGGGGTCTCCTGTTGTCGTGAGTCCATGCCCGCGCTCGATCAGGGGGCCGCGCCGGCGCCGATGGCGGGTGCTGCGGTCGCGCGTGCCGGCCCTGGGGCGGGCGCGCCCCGCCCGGACCTCAGCACGCCCGTGTCGCGGGTCAGCCGCTGTGCGAGCGCAACCGGCAGCAGGCTGACGAGGATCACGAACAGGACCACGACGTTCACCTGCGGCAGCTGCTGCCCGTTGCGGATGTGGGCGAAGATCCAGATCGGCAGCGTGTTCTGGGCCCCCGCGGTGAACGTCGTAACGACGATCTCGTCAAACGAAAGCGCGAACGCGAGCAGGCCGCCGGCGACCAGTGCGGTCGCGATCATGGGGAGCGTGACGTAGCGAAACGTCTGCCAGCCGTCAGCCCCCAGGTCCATCGACGCCTCGACCAGCGACGACTGGGTGCGACGCAGCCGCGCGAGCACGTTGTTGTAGACGGTGACGATGCAGAACGTCGCATGGCCGATGACGATCGTCAGCAGCGAGAAAGTCAGGCTGTTGAAGCTGATGAACGAGTTGAGCGCCATCCCGGTGATGATCCCGGGCAGCGCGATCGGCAGCACCAGCACCAGCGAGACGGCTTCGCGCCCGAAGAAGCGGAAGCGATCGACGGCGAACGCCGCCATCGTGCCCAGCAGCATCGCCACCCCCGTCGCCAGCAGCCCCGCGCGCAGCGACAGCCACAGCGCCTGGCGCACTTCGGTGTTGTGCCAGGTGGAGGAGAACCAGCGCGTGGAGAGACCCGACAGCGGCCAGCTCTGCACGTTTGACGGGTTGAACGCGTAGAGCATGATGATCACGATCGGAAAGAACAGGAACAGCATGATCAGCGCCGCCCACACCGCGAACGCGATCCGGCTCCATCGCCCCGACCCGATCACAGCGCCTCGAACGCTCCCAGCCGCCGGGCGACCAGGAGATAGATGCCCATGATCACCAGCGGCACCGTCGCAAACGCCGCGGCGAACGGGACGTTGTTGGAGATGCCGACTTCCTGGTAGACGACGTTGCCGATGAACGTGGAGCCGGCACCGCCGACGAGCGTGGGCGTGATGAAGTCGCCGAGGGTCAGCGAGAAGGTGAAGATCGAGCCGGCGAGGATCCCCGGCAGGATCAGCGGCAGCAGCACCGAGCGAAAGCTTCGCCACCCTCGCGCGCCCAGGTCCGCCGAGGCCTCGATCAACGACTCGGGCACGCGTTCGATCGCAGCCCATACCGGCAGGATCATGAACGGCAGCCAGATATAGCTGAACACGATCCACATCGCCCAGTTGGAGTAGCCGATGTTCACCGATCCGAGGCCGACCTGTCCCAGAAACCAGTTGAGGACGCCCTCTTTGGCGAGGATCAGCCGCCAGGCGAACACGCGCACGAGGTAGCTCGACCACAGCGGTATCAGCACGGCGACGAACAGCGCCGCCTGCAGCCGCCGCGACGCGATCCTCGCGGCGAAGAACGCGAACGGCACCGCCAGCACGATGTCGGTGACCGTGACGGCGGCCGCGATGCCGATCGTCCGCAGGGCGATCGTCCGGTAGGCGGAGACTTTGAACAGCGTTTCGAAGTTCGTGAGCGTCCAGCTGTGGACGATCTTGCCGCTGAAGGAATCGACGCTCCAGAACGCCGACAGGAACAGCAGGAACAGCGCCCCGAGGTAGATCAGGACGAACCATGCCGTCGGCCCGGACAGGAGCAGGCCGGCCCGCAGCCACGGTCGGCGGAAGAGTGCCGCCGACACGCGGGTGCGGGCCGCGCCGTTCACAGCGATGCGGGCCGCCGGAACGCTACGCGGTTATTTCCGTCCACTTGCGCTGCCAGACGCTGTAGTCGGTGCAGTCTTCTTTGCCGTTGCCACAGTTTTTCACCGGCGTCTTCCAGAATTTGATGCTCTGGAAGTAGGCGCTCGGCGCGTTGGCGTGGTACTTCGTGCAGGACCCCTTCTTGATCTGTTCCATGAACGCGCATGCCTTCGTGTTCGCAGGCGTCTCCCCGAAGGAGATCGCCTGTTCGGCCTGCACTTTCGGCGTCGACACCCAGTTCACCCATTTGTAGGCGCAGTTCGGATGTTTGGCGTGCGCCGCCAGCATCCAGGTGTCTGCCCATCCGGTGGCTCCCTGGGTGGGGATCAGTTCGCCGACGGGCACTTTGTCCGCTTCCAGGTTGTTGGCCTGCAGCGGCCACGCGGCGCCGATGACCGCGTCACCGTTCTTGAACAGTTCCACCTCGTCCGCGGCCGCCGTCCAGTACTTCTTGATGAGCGGGCGCTGCTGTTTGAGCAGGCTCACCGCGGCGCCGAGCTGCGCTTCGGTCAGCTCGTACGGGTCGGTGATCCCGAGGCTCGGACGCGTCTTTGACAGGTAGAGCGCTGCGTCGGCGATCTGGATCGGGTTGGCGGGAACCGTGATAGCTCCTTTGTACTTCGGGCTATAGATCGCTTCCCAGCTCGTCGGCGCCGGTTTGACGACCTTGGAGTTGTAGAGCAGGGTGTTGGGGCCCCACTGCAGCGAGATGCCGTAGTGAACGCCTTTCACCGTGTTGTGCCCCGGCGACTGCAGCTGCGGGATGAAGTTCTTCCATTCCGGAACGAGGTTCACGTTCATCGCCGCCACGTTGCCGCCGCTGATCAGCCTCAGGCTGGCATCGCCGGAAGCCGACACCATGTCGTATGTGCTGCCGCCACCCTGGCGCATGAGTGTGACCATTTCGTCCGAGGAGCCCGCGTACTTGGCATGCACCTGACAGCCGGTGGCCTTTTCAAACGGCTTCACCCATTCGGGCTGTGCATAGCCTTCCCAGGCGACGAGGTTCAGCTGCCCCTCCCCGTTTCCGATTTTCGTCGGCAGATTGCTGGAGGACGAGCTGCTCGAGCCGCATGCGCTCACGCCGATCGTCATCACACCCAGCACGCCGGCCAAAGCCCAGTCGATCTTCGCGAGCCTCATTGCCTCTCAACCTCCTGTTGGTTTGTCTGGAGCACCTTCGCGTCCTGCTCACGCCACGCCAGCCGGACACGGCGGCCGCGCTCTGCCAGCGCCTGTTCCGCGGACATGTCCAGGTTCTGCCTCACGACCACCAGCGTCTCCCCTCGATCGAGCTCGACCACGTAGCGCGTCACCGAACCGAGATACGCGACGTCGCGCACGATCCCTGCGGCGCCCGGCACATCCGTGTCGGTGTCGGCCAGCAGCCGGATCTTCTCGGGTCGCACCGTGTAGGTGCGCCCGTGCTGCTCGAATATGTTCGACGTGCCAACGAACCCGGCGACGAACTCGTTGGCCGGACGCTCGTATACGTCTCCCGGCGTGCCCACCTGCTCTATCCGCCCATCGGAGAAGACTGCGATGCGGTCGCTCATCGTCAGCGCCTCGTCCTGGTCGTGGGTGACGTAGATGAAGGTGATGTGCTCGCTGAGCTCGCGCTGGATCGACTTCAGCTCCAGCTGCATCGCCTGGCGCAGCTTCAGGTCCAGAGCGCCGAGCGGCTCGTCCAAGAGCAGCACGCGCGGCCGGTTCACGAGCGCGCGTGCGAGCGCGACGCGCTGGCGCTGACCTCCCGACAGCTGGATCGGGCGCCGGCTCTCGACGTTCGGAAGGCGCACCATCTCAAGCGCCTCCGAGGCGCGCTCGCGTCGCTCGCGCTTGGAGACCCCCTTGACGCGCAGCCCGTAGGCGACGTTCTCCAGCACGTCCATGTGGGGGAACAGCGCGTAGTCCTGAAAGACGGTGTTCACCTCCCGCTCGTATGGCGGGCTGCGCGTCACGTCCACCCCGTGCAGATGCACCCTCCCGCTGTCGGCCAGCTCGAAGCCTGCGATCACTCGCAGCGTCGTCGTCTTGCCCGAGCCCGAGGGCCCCAGCATCGTGAAGAACTCGCCGGCTTTCACCTCCAGCGACAGGCCCTCGACCGCGACCACCTCGCCGAACGTCTTGCGGACATCCACGAGCGCGACGGCGGGAGGTGTTGTTACTCCCCCAGCCGCCGACGGATGCGAGCCGGGCGCATCAACCGTCGTACCTCCTGCGGAGAGCATCCACAGCGAGTCTAATCCGCCTGACAGACGCATACAAGCTGCGTCCATGGACAATCTCCGCGACCGGCATGCTCCATCTGGGCCCCTAGCTGCTGGCGGCCACCGGGCCGTCGGGCGCCACTCCGTCAGGCGCCACTGGCAGCGGCCGGTGCTCGGCGACCATCTGCAGCGCGAAGCGCCCGGCCGGATGCTCTCGCGCCCGTTGCACGAGCGCCGCGGTGGGCGCGTCGAGTAGCTCGGGCTGCGGAAGCGCGACGCCGTAGACGCTGGGCACGACGAGCGGCGCCGACAGTGCGGCGAAAGTCAGATCGGCGGCGCCGAAGCGCTCGCCGCAGAGATAGGGGCGTCCATCTGAGAGCAGCCCAGCGACGAAGTCCAGCTCACCCCACGCCATCGCCTCGTCCTCGACCTCGACCCCCGGGCGGATCTCCAGGGCGCGGGAGAGCAAGCGGACGATCAGCGGCCAGCCCCGGCGCAGCAGGCGGTCCTCCCAGGGCGGCACGCCCTGGTTGTTGAATCGCAGCGTCAGCCGGCGCTGGGCGAGCATGTGCACGTACATCAGGCGCCGCCCGCTCGGCCCGAGGCGCTCGTCGAAGCGCTGGCACAGCGACTCCACCTCCCTGCGCGCCGCCGGGTCCGCCGGGTACAGTCGCTGCTCGGGCGTCGCGCGCTCGTCGACCCACGCGAGGATCTCCGCAGAGTCGCCGATCGCCGAATCGGGCGTCACGAGCACGGGAACGGTGCTGCCTCCGCCCGCCCGGCGGGCGGCCACGCGATGGACGCCCTGCACGTGCGGCTCCTCGCGATAGCGCATGCCGGCTCGCTCCAAGGCCCAGCGCGCCTTCTCGCAGTAATGGCTGATGGGGATCGTGATCAGCCGCAGCACGGGCACCATTATTGCCCTTTGCTAACGTGCCGCGCGAGGTGCCGCGCTGACTTCCAGCCAGGCAGGGTCCGGGGGCCGCGAGGGGTCCGAGCGCACTCGCCCCGCCCCGGTCGCGACGCTCCCCGGGCGTTTCGACGAGTGGCAGATCGAGCTGCACGGACGCCGCGTCGTCTACAGGGTCGCCGGGAGCGGACCTCCGATCGTCCTCATCCACGGGATGCTCAACGCCTCCAGTCACTGGCAGTCCGTCGCACTCGCGCTCGCCCGCGGCCACACCGTCCTCGCCCCCGACCTCATCGGGCACGGCGACTCGGCGGCGCCGCGAGGCGACTACTCGCTCGGCGCGCACGCGGCGAGCATTCGCGACCTGATGGCGGCGATCGGCATCGAGCGAGCGACGATCGTCGGGCACTCGCTCGGCGGCGGCGTCGCGATGCAGTTCTTCTACCAGTTCCCCCAGCGCGTCGAGCGTCTCGTCCTCGTCTCCAGCGGGGGTCTCGGACACGAGGTCAGCCCGCTGCTGCGCACGGCCGCGCTGCCGGGCGTCTCGGCGCTGCTGTCGGCGATCCGCCCGCGCCTGCTCGGCGCGCTGTGGGAGGGCGGCCGGCGCCTGCGCGAGCGAGACGCGCGCGGCGGCGTCTACCTGCAGGCGATTGCCAGAGCCTTGCGTCCGCTCGAGAATGCCGGCGCGCGGGCCGCCTTCCTGCAGACGCTGCGCGCCGTGATCGACGTGCACGGCCAGCGCGTCAGCGCGACCGACCGCCTCTACCTGCTCGAGTCGATCCCGACGATGATCGTCTGGGGTGAGCGCGACCACACGATCCCGATCGAGCATGGACGGCTCGCCCACCAGGCGATCCCAAACAGCGTGTTCAGGACGCTGGCGAGCTCGGCGCACTTCCCCCATCTCGAAGACGCGGATGGCCTGGCCGAGATCCTGTGCGAGTTCATGCGGACAACCGAGCCCGGGCGGATAGAGGACGCCGACTGGGGAGCCGTGCTGGCGCACCGCTCGCCCCGGTCGCGCCGGCTCGGCGACGCGGCCGCCTGAGGGGCGCTCAGGCGATCGCGAACGGCGAGGCTACGGGGGCGCCCTTGGCGCCGAGACACTTCATCAGCGCGTCCACGCAGGCCGGATCGAACTGGGTGCCGGCGTTACGCCGCAGCTCCTCGCATGCATCCGCCACAGACATCGCGTCGCTGTAGGAGCGCTTGCTCGTGATCGCGTCGAAGGCGTCCGCCACGAGCTTGATCCGCGAGGCCTGCGGTATCGCCTCCCCGGCGAGCCCATCGGGATAGCCCGAGCCGTCGAAGCTCTCGTGTGAATGACGTATCCAGGGGACGATCACGTCGAGGCCCTCGACGCGCGAGACGAGCTCCGCTCCGGCGGCGCTGTGGCCCTGGACGCACGCGAGCTCCTCGGCGGTGAGCCTGCCCGGCTTGCAGAGGATCGTGTCGGGCACCGTGACCTTGCCGACGTCGTGCAGCATGGCCGCGATGCGCAGCATGCCGAGCATCTCCTGCGGCCAACCGAGCGCCTCGCCGATGGTGACGGCGCAGTTGGCGACCGCGCGCGAGTGCTCGTGCTGCGTGTCCATGCGCATGTCGACGGCGTGGGCGAGCGTGGCGGCCCAGCTCAGTCGCTCGGTGGTGCTGGTGCTGTCCCGGTCCGGCCGGCCGTGGCGTGAGGCGTAAAGACGGATGTCGGCCTGGCGCATCAGCTCCTCGAGCTCGACCCCATCCACCGGGAAGCACGCCATTCCGACCGAGCAGGGGGCCCGCTCGCTGAGAGCCTCCGTTATCCGCGCCGCGCCCTCGAGCGCGCCGGCCGAGTCCATGTCGGCGAACAGCACTGCGAACTCGTCGCCGCCGAGGCGCCCGATCGCGTCGGCCGTCCTGACCGTCGTCCTCAGCGTCGCCACGACCCAGCGCAGCAGCTCGTCGCCCGCGGCGTGACCGTGGCGGTCGTTGACCTCCTTGAAGTGGTCGATGTCGAGCACGATCACGGCGCCCTGGCGGGCCCGCCGCGCGGAGGCTCCGAGCTCGGCGACCGCCCGCTCCTCAAAGCCCCGCCGATTGAGGCAGCCGGTCAGTGGATCGGCGCGCGAGACCTCCATCAGCGCGCCGCGCTGACGGTGGTGGATGCGCGCCTGCCAGGAGCTCATCGCGCAGGTGCAGATCAGCATCACGGCGAACAGCGCCTCATAGCCCCAGGACGATCCGCCGAGGGCGACGGCAAGGGTGAGGTAGCCGGCGACGCTGAGGCTGCCGACGGCGAGGACCGACGCGCGCGGGTAGGACAGGGAGGCGAACACGACGGGCATGAAGAAGATCAGCGCCAGCGGGCTCTTCGTTCCGCCGTCGGCGAGCGTGCCCACCATGATCAGGGCGAGGTCGAGGACGCTCCAGCCGAGGAAGAACGCCTCGCGATAGCGGCTGCGGACGATGCGCTCGCGCGGCAGCTGCGCGGCGATCGCCGCGGCGGCGATCCCGGCCCCGAACAGCGATGCGATCAGCGCCCTGTGCGGGCGATCCCAGGTGAGGACGAGGTAGATCGCGCTGCTGCCGCAGACGACATACGTCAGCCAGATGCCGGCCGAGATCGTCGCCACGCGCACGCGCAGCGCCGACTGGTCCACTATGCCGCGGTCCTCCTCGCCCTTCATGCGGTAGTTATCGGGCGCTCGCGGCGCGACATGAGCCGCGCGGGCGAACTGCTGGACGCGGCGGCTCTAGGCCGACGACGCCAGCCGCCAGGCGGGCGGGTACGGCAGCGGCCTCAGCGTCAGCTCCAAACGCTCGCGCAGAGGCTCGAAGTCGGGCGGCAGCGACAGCCGCTCGCCGAGGTGCTCGGCGTCCTCGTCGACGGCGAACCCGGGGCCGATCGTCGCGATCTCGAACAGGACGCCGCTGGGCTCGCGAAAGTAGACGGACTTGAAGTAGAAGCGGTCGATCACGGGCGTGGGGCTCGCGCCGGCGCTCACCACGCGCAGGCGCCACGCTTCGAGGTCCTCGGGCAGCGCGGCGAACGCCACGTGGTGCACCGTTCCGGCGCCCTGCCTGCGATTGAGCTCCGGCGGAGCGGGGTCGTAGGAGTAGAAGCTGCCGCGGCGCTCGCCGCGCACGTTCCAGCGCTCTCCCTCAGCCCGCCTGAAGCCGAGCGTGTCGCCGAGCAGGGGCTCGCTGCGAACCGGGCTGAGGCTGTAGGCGCGCACGCCGTCGAAGCCCTGCAGCGCGTGCTCGGCCGGGATCTCCGGCGAGTCGGCCGTCAGCGGCTCGTCGTCGACGCCCGCCACCACCAGCTCGTGCCCGAGCCCCTCGGGATCGCTGAACAGCAGGCTGTCGCCGCTGCGCTCAGAGACAACGCCGCGGGCCTCGAGGCGGTCCTTCCAGAACTCGAGCGCCTCCACCGACGCGACGCGCCAGACGATGCGATGCACCATCCCGGCGCCGGCCACGCCGGCGGCCGCCCCGGGATACTCGAAGAACGTTAGGTCCATCCCCGGGGACCCGTGCTCGTCGCCGTAGAAGAGGTGGTAGACGTTCGGTTCGTCCTGGTTGACGGTCCGCTTGACCATCCTCAGGCCGAGCACGTCGGTATAGAACTCGACGTTGCCTGCCGCGTCGCCGGTGATCGCGGTGATGTGGTGGATGCCCTCCAGCTTCATCTCGGCTAACCGTATACCCGCATAACATGGCCGCGTATGCGCATGCACGCACGCCTGCGATCATCGGGGCGTGCAGGATGGATCACTGATCCCGCGCTTCGGGCGCGCGCGACGCGACCCTTCGCTGGCGGTGCTCGAAGGATTTCACGCGTTCAAGCACGCCGTTCGCTTCGGGGCGACGGTGCTCGAAGCCGTCACACCGGACGCCGCCGAGCTCGCGCGTCTCAGCCGCCAGCTCGCACCCGACCTGGCCGATCGGATCGCGGCGATCGCCCGGGAGATCGACCCTGAGGTCTTCTTGCAGCTCGCGCCGCTGGCGCCGTCGACCGGCGTGATGGCGCTGGCCGAGCGGCGCCTCGTCGATCCCGCGGCGGTGCTGGCCGATCAGCGCCCTGCTCCGGTGGTGGTGCTCGAGGATCCGCGGGACCTCGGAAACATGGGCGCCTGCGTCCGCGTCGCGGCGGCCGCCGACGCGGCGGCGGTGTTGACGACCGGCGGCCACGACCCGTGGCATCCCGACGCGCTGCGCGGCGCGGCCGGGCTGCATTACGCGCTGCCGGTCGCGCGGCTGCAGGACGTCGCCGACCTCTCGGGACTGGACCGGCCGCTGATAGCCGTCGACCCGGACGGCGAGCCGCTCGACCCGGCGGCGCTGGACCCGCGCGCCGTGCTCGCGTTCGGCAGCGAGCGCCGGGGGCTCAGCGACGAGCTTGCGGCCCGCGCTGACGCATGCGTGAGCATCCCCATGCGCGAGGGGGTCTCGAGCCTGAACCTCGCCACGTCGGTGGCGGCGGTTCTCTACGGGTGGCGCCTGTCGGCGCGCGCGGTCACGCCCCTCGCGTGAGAGCCGCCGCGGCTCAGGCGGGAGCCGGTGCCCCCGGAGCCGCAGCGCCGGACTGCACGCCGTCGAGCAGTGTCCAGTTGCCCCGCAGGGCGGCGTCGGCGCGCCGGACCATCCGCTCGGCCTGCGCGGCGGGATCGTCCTCACCTGCCATCAGCTCCTCGATCAGCTCACCGGCCCGGCGGGCGTGTTCGACGTCGAGCAGCTCGTGCACGCGGAAGTACTCGCTCGCCGGTCCTTCCTCGCTGTAGCCGTAGTGCGCCGTCAGGCCCTCCAGCTTCGTCTTCGAGACCTCGGGCTGGGCGCCCTCGATCACGTACAGGACAGCGAGGTGCTCGAGCAGGACCTCTCCCGCGACCCAGGCCTCGACGCAGGCCCGCGTCTCGGGCAGCGCGCCGGCGTGCGCCTCCGGCGAGCGGGCGCCGACGGCGTTCGCGAACTCCTCCCAGAGCGCGACGTGCGCCAACTCCTCCTCGGCGTGACGGCGCAGCGCGGCGCTGTGCTCGCTGCCGGCCTTCGCCGCCGCGAGCTCGGAGGCCCGCGCGAGCGCGCTTACCGCGTGGCGGTACTCGCCGGCATAGCGCGCGAGCTCCTCGGCGCTCAGCTCGCCGGCGCTCCAGCGTTCATAGAACGGGTGCTCGAGCACGTTGATGCGGTGGCGGGTCTCCTCGAGCCTGGCTAGCACGTCCATTGAGCGTTCCCCTTCTCTGTGGTTTTCGGGCGCCGGAGGAAGGACATCGCCCCCCGGGCGAGGAAATGTATCGGTCATAGCGGGCCCGACGGCCGCGCTGGGCTGGACTCCCATCCGGACAGTATGCGACGGTCGGTCTCGGCAGGGTTGACGATAGATAGTCACGAGGTGATGTCGATGGTGATCATCGTCGTTCTGGGAATTGCCGCCATGGTCTTGGGCGCCACCTTCGCGGTCGCCCTCGGGCGCGTGGCTCACCGTGCCGACGAACAGATCGAGAGCGCGCTGGCCAAGGAACGCGCGGCCGCGGCGATCGTGATGCTGCGCGAGCGCTACTGGGGATTGGCTCGAGCCCACTCGACGATGGCGCGTGAATCGTCGATCACGCTGCCGTCATCGAGAACGAGCGTGGGCACCCAGCGGTTGCCCGTCAGCTCCTGGACCTCGCGCCGCCCGCGTGTCTGGTTGAACAGGCCGGGCAGCGGCGCGAACCCGTAGGACTTGACGAGCTCGGGCTCGTAGCCGGCGTCCTTGAGCGCGTTGTAGGCGTTGGCGCAGGGATGTCCGCCGGGCCGCGGCGTGGGAAAGGTGCCCCAACAGACGTAGAGCTTCAAGAGACGCTCAGCGTGCCTTCCATTCCGGCCTGGCGGTGGCCGGGTACCGAGCAGTAGAAGGTGTAGGTGCCGGGCGCCAGCTTGAGCGTGACCTTGCGACTCCCGGCGACGAACGTCGGGGTCGCGCCGAGCAGCTTGGTGCCGTTGGCGATCGTCACGTTGTGTG
>JAOPZB010000032.1 GCA_025964355.1 Solirubrobacterales bacterium
GGCGATTCGGTCGGTGTGCGCGGGGGGGTGGGAAGGCCGGTGCTCATGCTCTGCTGGTGTTCGGAGCCACGCGGATCGGCGCAGCATACGGGAGCGGCCTGCGGCATTGCGTCAAACGAGGGTCTGCCGTAAGCGTCGTGGGCGGCCTGGCGTTTGCGTCAGACTGCCACCGATGAAGGTTCTGGTGGTCGGCGCAGGAGGAGTCGGTGCCGCGTTCGCGGCCATCGCGCAGCGGCGCGATGCGTTCACCGAGGTGGTGCTGGCCGATCTGGCGCAGGAGCGCGCGCGCTCCGCGGTGCAACGGCTTGGTGAGCCCGACCGCTTTCGCGCCGAGCGGGTCGACGCGTCCAGCCGCCGGGAGCTGGCGGAGCTGATCGGACGCGTGCGACCCGACGCGGTGCTCAACGCGTGCGATCCGCGCTTTAACGAGCCGATATTCGGCGCTGCGTTCGACGGTCGCGTCACCTATCTGGACATGGCGATGACGCTATCCAGTCCCCACCCCGAGCGTCCATACGAGCTGCCCGGGGAGATGCTCGGCGAACGTCAGCTTGCCCGCCATCTCGATTGGGAGCAGGCGGGCCTGCTCGCCGTCGTGGGAATCGGCGTGGAGCCCGGGCTGTCGGACGTCTTTGCCCGATACGCCGCCGACGAGCTGTTCTCGACGGTGGAGCACGTCGGGGTGCGCGACGGGGCCAACCTGGTTGTCGAGGGGTATGACTTCGCGCCGACGTTCTCGATCTGGACGACGATCGAGGAGTGCCTGAACCCGCCGCTGATCTGGGATCGCGACGGTGGCTTTCACACGACGGCACCGTTCTCAGAACCGGAGCTGTTCGATTTTCCCGCCGGGATCGGGCCGGTGCAGTGCGTCAACGTCGAGCACGAGGAGGTCGTGCTGATCCCGCGCTGGGTGCAGTGCGAGCGCGTGACGTTCAAGTACGGGCTGGGGCAGGAGTTCATCGACGTGCTGGAGACCCTCCACAAGCTCGGACTGGACTCGACAGAGCCCGTGTCGGTGCGCGGTCTGCAGGTCGCCCCGCGCGACCTGGTGGCCGCAACGCTGCCGGATCCCGCGACGCTCGGCGAGCGCATGAGCGGGCGCACCTGCGCCGGCACATGGGTCACCGGCAGCGGCCTCGACGGCAGGCCGCGCTCGACCTACCTCTATCACGTCGCCGACAACGAGCAGACGATGCGCGAGTACTCAAGCCAGGCGGTCGTGTGGCAGACGGCGATCAACCCGGTCGCCGCGCTCGAGCTGCTCGACAGCGGTGCCTGGAAGGGCGCCGGCGTGCTCGGCCCAGAGGCGTTCCCGCCCAAGCCGTTCCTCGACCTCCTGGGCGAGATGGGCTCGCCACACGCGCAGATCGAGCTGCCTGGCGCCGGCTGAGCTCGGACGCCGCGCGGGCACGCCGGACCCGTCGGGGGAGTGGTCGCGCGGCACTGACGGCCCGCCGGCACCCGCTCTCCGCGCCCCGTCACACGGCGCGCCCGCTCTCCCTGCCGGCGCGCCGTTCCCCGTGTGACGGAAGCCCTGGAATCCCCTCAGAAGTGCGTCGGCGCACGCTCGACCGGCTCCTCTACGAGGCCGATCGGCGCGGTTTCGGTTTTGCGTGCGAAGAATTCGCGGAAGAACGGCCGCGAGAGCAGCATCATCGCAAACCCCAGCGCGAGGCCGCCGACCCCCAGCCAAAGCGGCAGCGTCACGCCGCCGATGGCCGGCGATTCGACGTTCGCCTCGTGCCCGTAGAAGTCGGCGGCCTTCCCGAACACGCCGAACAGCATCAGTGCGCCGGCGAGAGGCGCCAACCCCATCAGCAGGAAGTTCTTCACGCTCTTGAGCAGCTCGTGGCGGAAGTAGACGACGCACGCGAGCCCGGTGAAGCCGTAGTAGAAGCAGATCGGGAAGCCGAGCGCGATGAGCGAGTCCGCAAGCACGTTTTCAGAGATCAGGAGCAGAGTCACCGTCACGGCGATCGACACAGCGCCCATCGCGAGAGTGGAGACCGTCGGCGTGAAGTAGCGCTTGTGGATGCGGCCGAACACGCCGGGGATCGCTCTCCAGCTCGCCATCGAGAGGGTCGTCCGCGCGGTCGGGAGGATCGTCGTCTGCGTCGACGCAGACGCCGAGGTGAGCACGGCGATGATGAGCAGCTTGTAGAGGACCCCGCCGAGAACCGGTTTGCCGAGCGCGCTCAGCACGTCTTCGGAGTTTGCTTCGCTGGAAAGGAAGCCGATGCCGTGGAAGGCCTGGGCGCCTGTCGTGACGACCAGGTAGATCACGACGAGCAGGATCGTCGAGACGACCGCCGCGCGGCCCGGTCCCTCATTCGGGTCCTCGGACTCCTCGTTGACGGCCACACCCGAGTCCCATCCCCAGTAGATGAACACGCCGAGCAGCACGCCGTCGACGAGGTCGCCGAACTTCAGCGCCGTGGGATCGAACCAGGAGGCCTGCGGTTGGATCGAACCGGTCGGGTGTCCGCCGTAGACCTTCGCGAGCGCCACCACCGCGAAGACCCCGAGGATCAGGACCTCGGCGCTGAGCAGCACGCGTTGGATGCGGGCCGAGAGCTCGATGCCGCGGTAGCAGATCCAGGTCATGATCGCGATCCACAGGACGGCGGCGACGATGATCGCCGCTTTCGATTCCCCGAGTTCTGTGAACCCGAAGAGCTTGAACGTGTAGATGGCCGCGATGTCCGAAAGGGATGCCATGACGATCACGTCAGCGAGCACGATCGTCCAGCCGTTCAACCAGCCGACGCCCGGACCAAACGCTCGCGTGGTCCAGGCGAAGGTCGTGCCGGCGTCCGGATCGGCCCGGTTGAAGTACCTGTAGGCAGTGGCGATGAGCAGCATCGGCACGAACGAGACGAGCAGCACGGCGGGCGCGTGCACACCGATGCCCTGCACCGCGACGATGAAGCCGAGCGTCGCGGCGAGCGAGTACGCGGGTGCGACCGAGGCAACACCGATCACCACATTGGAGAGGTAGCCGATGGCGTTTTTCTTGAGCCCCTTGTCCTCTACCTGCGAGGTCGCGGGCCGGCCCGATCCCAGGGGGCTGCTGGGTGCGACGCTCTCGATTGCCAATGTGGCTCCTCTTCGTGGGTCGTTGGAACGGAGACTGCTCCTAGTTGTGACAAAAGCTACGTCTTAATGCGCCAATCGTACAAGTGGCGCAATTCCCAAACCGGACCCGTCGGTTTGTACATCGCGTACAATCGTGCTAGCCCATGTTGAACACGCGACGTCTTGAACGGCATGCAGGCAGCGCGGTAGCGTTGTCCTTAGTGTCTAGTCAGCTACGGGATTCGGATGTGTTCAATGTCGATTGATCTTCAGGAGCAGGCCAAGCGCCATCTGTGGATGCATTTCACGCGGATGGGAGCATATGCGGACGCGGAGGTGCCGGTGATCGTCCGCGGCGAGGGATGCTACGTCTACGACGAGCACGGCAAGCGCTACCTCGACGGGCTGTCGGCCCTCTACTGCGTGAACATCGGTCACGGGCGTGCCGAGATGGGGCAGGCTGCAGCCGCGCAGGCGGCCGAGCTCGGGTTCTACACGAACTGGAGCTACGCGCATCCCCGCTCGATCGAACTGGCGGCGCGCATCGCCGGCCTCGCGCCGGGGAACCTGAATCGCGTGTTCTTCACCTCCGGCGGGTCGGAGGCGGTCGAGTCGGCCTGGAAGCTCGCCAAGGCCTACCACACGGCGCAGGGCGAGCGCCAGAGGCACAAGCTGATCTCGCGCAATCTCGCGTATCACGGGACCTCGATGGGAGCGCTGACCGCGACCGGATTGACGGCGCTGCGCACCCCGTTCGAACCCCTGACGCCCGGTGGCGCCCACGTGCCCAACACCAACTCATACCGCTGGAGCGAGGACCGAGACCCGCTGTGGGCGGCCGATGCGATCGAGGAGGCGATCCTGTTCGAGGGTCCGGACACCGTTGCGGCGGTGATCCTCGAGCCGGTTCAGAACGGCGGCGGCTGCTTCGTACCGCAGGAGGGCTACTTCCAGCGCGTACGCGAGATCTGCGACCGCCACGGCGTGCTGCTGATCTCCGACGAGGTGATCTGCTCGTGGGGGCGCCTCGGCCACTGGTTCGGCAGCGACCGCTACGGCTATGTGCCGGACATGATCACGACCGCCAAGGGTCTCAGCTCCGCCTACGCGCCCCTCGGCGCGGTGATCGCCGGGGACCACATCGCCGAGCCGTTCCTGCACGGCACGGCCGCGTTCAGCCACGGCTTCACGTTCGGCGGGCACCCGGTGTCGTGCGCGGTCGCGATGGCCAACCTCGACGTGATGGAGCGCGAGGATCTTTGCGCGAACGTGCGCGAGAACGAGGGCGCGTTCCGCGCGATGCTGGACGGGCTGCGCGATCTCCCGATCGTGGGCGACGTGCGCGGCGCGGGCTACTTCCAGGCGATCGAGCTGGTCAAGGACAAAGGCACCAAGGAGACCTTCGACGGCAACGAGTCCGAGGACCTGCTGCGCGGCTTCCTTTCCGGCGAGCTCTACCGGCGCGGTCTGATCTGTCGCACCGACGACCGCGGCGATCCGATCGTTCAGCTCTCGCCGCCACTGATCGCCGGCCCGGAGCAGTTCGCGGAGATCGAGGCGATCCTGCGCCCCGTGTTGAGCGAGGCATCCGAACGGATGTAGCGGTGGAGCTCACGGTCGCAAGCCTGGTCGGCGAGCTCGGGCTGAGCCTCCTGTGCGGAGAGGAGGCCGCCCAGAAGCACGTGCGCTGGGTGCACAGCACCGAGCTGCTCGACCCCACGCCATGGCTGAAAGGGGGCGAGCTGCTGCTCACCACAGGTATCCAGCTGACCGCGCCCAGGCTGCAGCGCGAGCTGATCGAGCGGCTCTGCGACCACGAGATCGCGGGCCTGGGGTTCGG
>JAOPZB010000064.1 GCA_025964355.1 Solirubrobacterales bacterium
CGCACGGGCGTGAAGTCGGCGGGCTCGGCGATCACTTCAAAGACACCCTCGTCGGTGGAGATGTCCTCGGCGCCGGCCTCCACCGCGGCCATCAGGTCGTCTTCGGAGTAGCGCCCGCCATCGATCACGATCGTGCCCTTCTTCTCGAACAGATAGGCGACGGATCCGGGCTCGCCGAGGCTGCCGCCGTTCTTGGAGAAGATGTGCCTCACGTCGGCGCTCGTGCGGTTGCGGTTCTCGGTCAGCGCCTCTACGAGGACCGCCACACCGCCAGGGCCATAGCCCTCGTAGAGCACGTCTTCGATGGCGTCGGCCTCTCCCCCCTCCCCGGTCCCCTTGGCGATCGCCCGTTCGATGTTGTCCTTCGGCATCGACGCTTCCCTCGCCTTGCGCACGGCGTTCTCCAGCGCGGCGTTGCCGTCGGGGTCTCCTCCGCCGTCGCGCGCGGCGACGGTGATCGCGCGCGTGAGCTTGGAGAAATGGGCGCCGCGGCGGGAGTCGACCACCGCCTTCTTGTGCTTGATACTGGCCCACTTCGAATGCCCGGACATATCCGCAAGTCTACGAGTCCCCAATGCGATCGAGCAGCCAGGGCCGGCGCGCGGAGCCACGGCCGCGCGACGTAGGATGGGCGCAGGCGCATGTCCGCGACGCTCTCCCCCGACATCTTCAAGGCGTACGACGTCCGTGGGATCTATGGCGAGCAGATCGACGGCGACATCGCCGAGCGGATCGGCCGGGCGTTCCCCGGCGTCCTGTCTGCGCTCGCCGGCAAGCCGGTCTCGGAGCTGCACATCGGCCTCGGCCACGACATGCGCCTCAGCTCCCCCGAACTGTCGGCGCGCTACCGCGATGGGATGCTCGACGCCGGCGCCAACGTCATCGACGCCGGCCAGGTCGCCACCGAGATGCTCTACTTCCTGGTGGGCTCGCGCGAGCTGGACGGCGGGCTGATGGTCACGGCCTCGCACAACCCGAGGGCATACACGGGAGCCAAGCTGCTCCGCGAGGGTGCGCTCGCCCTGTCGGGCGACAGCGGCATCCAGGACGTCCGCCGCGCCGTCGAAGCCGATCTGGCGGGGTCGCCCGGCGCGCCGAGCGCAGGCGCCCCGGCCCGCGGCAGCGTCGAGCAGGTGGACATCTATGACGAGTTCCGAGCGACGGTGCTGCGCTTCATCGACCCGGACATCGTGCGTGGACGCACTGGTCCGCCACGCAAGGTCGTGGTCGACGGCGGCAGCGGCATGGCGGGGCCGATGGCGGGGCCGCTGCTCGAGAACCTCGGGCTGGATCTGATCGAGACCTCCTGGACGCCCGACGCCAACTTCCCGGAGCAGGGACCGAACCCGTTGCTCGAGGAGAACCGGCGCTTCATCGTCGAGCAGGTGCTCAGCAGCGGCGCCGACCTGGGCATCGCCTGGGACGGCGACGCCGATCGCTGCTTCTTCATCGACGAAACGGGGGAGTTCGTGCCCGGCGACTTCCTCACGGCGCTGCTCGCCGAGTCGCTGCTGGGCAAGGCGCCGAAGCCCGGAGAAGCGATCCTCTACGACGTGCGCGCGTCATGGGCGGTGCCGGACACGGTCAGGAGGGCCGGCGGCGTCCCCTACGTCAACCGCGTGGGCCACGCCTTCTTCAAGACGCGCATGCGCAGCGAGGGCTCGCTGTTCGGCGGCGAGGTGTCAGGCCACTACTACTTCCGCGACTTCTACTGCGCCGATTCCGGCACGCTCCCGGCCCTGCTCGTCCTTGAGCTGCTCTCGCGCGAGGGCCGCAGCCTGTCCGAGCTGCTGGCCCCCTACCGTGAGCGCTACTTCATCTCCGGGGAGATCAACTCGGAGGTCGCCGATCCCACCGCGAAGATGGAGGAGATCGCCGAGCACTTCTCCGACGCGAGCCAGAGCCGCCTGGACGGCATATCGATCGACTACGAGGACTGGCACTTCAACGTGCGGCCGTCCAACACCGAGCCGCTGCTGCGCCTGTGCCTGGAGTCGCTGATCTCCAAAGAGGACATGGAACAGCGCCGCGACGAAGTGTTGGCGCTAATCCGCTCATCCGCGACGGCCGGGTCGTGAGCGCCGAAGACGGTCCCGGCGAGGCCGATGACGAGCTCGAGACGCTTGCGCTGGCCGAGCAGGCGGGCATCATCCGCCTCGCGATCCCGACGCCGTTTCAGGTCGGGCGCGTCAACGCCTACCTGATCGAGGATTCACCGCTGACGCTGGTCGACTCCGGGCCGAACTCCGCGAAGGCGCTCGATGAGCTCGAGCAGGCGCTCGGCGCACGCGGTCATGCGGTCGAGGACATCGAGCTGCTCGTTATCAGCCACCAGCACATGGATCACTTCGGGCTGGCCTCCATCCTGGCGAGGCGCTCGGGCGCCGAGGTGGCGGCGCTGGAGGGGCTCGCGCCCTTCCTCGCGGGCTACGGCGAGCAAACCGACCTCGAAGACGTCTTCGCCGAGCAGATGATGCTGCGGCACGGCATCCCGCCCGAAATCGTCACCGCGCTGCGGGCCGTATCGGCCGGCTTTCGCGCGTGGGGCTCGCAGGTGGAGGTCAGCCGCCTGCTCGCCGACGGCTCGCAGCTGCAGCTGCGCGACCGGACGCTGCGCGTGCTGCACCGCCCAGGGCACAGTCCGTCGGACACGGTCTTCTTCGACGAGTCGCGCTCCATCCTGCTGTCGGCAGACCATCTGATCGCCCACATCTCCTCCAACCCGCTGTTGGCTCGCCCGCTCGGCGCCGGCGCCACCTACGACGGACCGCGGCCGCAGGCGCTTATCGCCTACCTCGCCTCGCTGGAGCAGACGCGCGCGATGGACCTATCGCTCGTGCTGCCGGGGCATGGAAAGCCGATCACCGACCATGTCGCCCTGATCGACGAGCGCTTTCGCCTGCATCGCCGCCGCGCCGAGAAGATCCAGCGCCTGATCGCCGCGCGGCCCCGCACGGCACACGAGATCGCCCAGCAGCTCTGGGGCAACGTGGCGGTCACGCAGGCCTATCTCACGCTCTCGGAGGTGCTGGGACACGTCGACCTGCTGCTCGAGGAGGGCGTCGTGGTGGAGCACGCGCAGGACGGCGTGGTTCGCTTCGCGTCCGCCTGAGGCTGCGGGATATCGCCGGCGTTTGCCGCAATTTGCGGACCATTTGGCTTCATAGAGCCAAAACGGCGGTGATGTTGCCGCCGACGCCTTTGCTAGAGTGCCGCGCTTCGTTGCTCGAGGCCGGTCACCAACGATCGAGCCTGGCCACCACATCGGCCCCGAGCTGCCCATTCGACGTATAGCCGAAGGGATTCGATCTTGAGACGTAGGCTCCTGAGCCCGAGCCTGCACGCCCCACACGGCGACGCAGGCAAGGGGCCGGAGAACCGGTCATGCAGGATCCGCGCACTGGTCGGCCTCCTGGTCGCCATGGTCGCGCTCGCTCCGGCCACAGCCGCGGCGCTGACAGGGCATGGCCCGTTCGGCCTGCGCTGGTGCTTGGTGCACCACAGCGGGGTGTGTCACCCGAGCCGCGACCGAACCGTGCCGATCGCCCCCGGACCGCTCGTCAAGATCGTGGGCGTCGACGCGTTCGACTGGTCGGTGGGCGCGGCACCACGGCTCATCGCCACGCTGAAACAGCCCCTGTCGGGGGCGCGCACGGCTGCGGTGCCTCGGCGAGCATCTCGACCGCGCTCCAGTCACCGCCACAGAACGGCGGCATGGACGCGCAAGCACAGGACGGCCGCCCGCGGACACCACAGGACAGCGGCACGGACACACCCCCGTAAGGCCGCGAAGCACAGCCCCCACCGCAGGCGCCTCGCCCGCAAGCACGACCACAGAACGTCGGCGTGGATCCCGTATCAGAGACGCCTCTTCCTGACCTACCACCACAGACGCCTCGCGCGGACACACCAGCACAAGAAGGCGGCGCAGACCCCGAACCACAGGCGCCTCGCCCGAAACCGCCAGCACAAAAGGGCGGCACCGACCCCCAACCACAGGCGGACGGTCACCAACCACAGGCGGGCGGTGAAGAGGACGCACCGGTTCATCAGCCATCACCGGCGGCGGACGGCCCGCGCCCGCCGACACAACCTCCACAGAGCCCGGCACAGGCCGGCGCTCCCGACGGTCGCGGCCCACGCGGCGAGCCCGGCGCCCGCGCCGATCGTCACCGTCCCGGCGCCGCAGCCGCCAGCTTTCGAAGGCTGGCGTCCGTTCAACTCGGCCTCCCCTTACAACACTCCCCTGCCGGCCAATCCCGTGCTCGACCGCTTCAGCGCGGTGATGATCGCGGGCGTCACACGCGAAGGCCATGCCGATGCGATGCTGCACGAATTCGGCAACCCGGTCGTCGAAGCGCCGGCGGGGACGCCGGGCGTGAATGTCAGGGTCGAAAACCACTGGTCGGGCTTCTATGAAGGGTCGGTGCCCATCCCGGCGAGAACCGCGGCGTCGGTCGGGAGCGATGCTTCGCTGGTCGTCATCGACCGAAGCAGCGGCGCCGCGTACGACTTCTGGCAGATGAAATGGACCGGAAGCGAATGGGTCGCCGGCTACGCGACCAGGTTCTCGGTCATGGGCACCGGTGCGCCACCGGAAGCGATGGTGGGAGCGACCGGATCTAACATCCCACTCCTCGCGTGCATGATCCGCGTCAGCGAGATAGAAGCGGGCGTCATTCCGCATGCCATCGACATCGCCACGAGCCTCAGCGCGAGCAGCTTCCGCTTCCCGGCGACGAAGTCCGATGGACACAACCCCTATCCGCCCGGGCTCCCTGAGGGTGCGCGGCTGCAGCTCGACCCGTCGATCAATCTCGCCGCCATCCCCGGCATCTCCAGCGCCGAAGTCGCCATCGGCCGTGCGGCCCAGGTGTATGGCATCTACGTTCGCAACACGACCTCCCCTGCGATGGCGGTGGGCTTCGAGGACGCGGGGCCGGTCACACCCGCCAGCCCTTACTACAAAGCCGGCCTGACGAGCGACGGCTTCCGCATGAGCCACATCCCCTGGGGCAGCCTGCGCGTGCTCGCGCGCTGGGACGGCGGCTGACGCTTAGCGGCGCTCGATCTCGCGCAGGTGCTCCACGTTCGCGAGGTCGTCGGCGTCGGCGCTCGGCTCGGTGGCCAGCCAGGCGTCGAGGATCTCGGCGAGCTCCGCCTGCGAGGTCGCGCGCAGGCTGAGCGCGAGCACGTTCGCGTCGTTCCAGCGGCGCGCGCCGGCGGCGGTGGCGGCGTCGAGGCATAGCGCCGCGCGAGCGCCGGCGACCTTGTTGGCGGCCATCGACGCGCCGGTTCCGGTCCAGCAGCAGACGATCCCCTGGGCGGCGCGTCCGTCGGCGACGTCGCGGGCGACGGACTCCGACGCCCACGCCCAGTCGGGGCGCTCGTCTCCAGCGAGCGCCCCATGCGCGACCGTTTCGTGTCCGCGCCGCTGGAGCTCGTCGACGAGCAGGCCCGCTATCCCGGTCAGCTCATCGGCGGACACTGAGATCAGCATCAGCGCAGCGCGGCGACTCTCTCGAGGAACAGCTGGTGCAGCCGAGGGTCATCGCCGAGCTCGGTGTGGAAGGCGACGGCGATCATGTTCTGCTCGCGGGCGGCGACCGCATGCCCGTCGACGGAGCCGATGATCTCGACGCCTGGCCCGTGCTCGGCGATCTGAGGCGCGCGGATGAACACTCCGTGGATCGGCCCGCCGTCGAGGCCCAGCAGATCGACATCGGCCTCAAAGCTCCTGACCTGGCGGCCGAAGGCGTTTCGCTCGGCACGGAGGTCCATGAGGCCGAGATGCTCGCGATCGAGCAGGATCAGCCCGGCGCAGGAGCCGAGGATCGGAGCGCCGGACGCCGTGAACGCCCGCAGCGGCTCGCCCAGGCCCTCGCGGGCGATGCCGAGCGTCATCGTGGTGGACTCGCCTCCCGGCAGGACAAGCCCGTCGATCCCATCGAGGTCGTCGGGGACCCGCACCTCTCGCGTCCGCGCTCCCAGCCGCCGCAGCATCCGCTCGTGCGCCTCAAAGCCGCCCTGCAGCGCCAGAACGCCGATCAGCGGCGAACCCACGTCAGCCGTGCTACCAGCCGCGCTGGGCGAGGAGCTGCTCTCCCTCGAGCTTGGAGCTCTCCAGGCTGACCATCGGCGTGCCGAGACCGCGCGATGCCTGCGCGACGCGCTCCGGGTCCTGCCAGTGCGTCGTCGCCTCGACGATCGCGCGGGCCCGCGCCGGCGGGTCCTCGGACTTGAAGATGCCGGAGCCGACGAACACGCCTTCGGCGCCGAGCGCCATCATCAGGGCCGCGTCGGCGGGCGTGGCGATGCCGCCGGCGCAGAACAGCACGACCGGGAGGCTGCCCTGTTCGGCGACGTCGCGCACGAGATCGAGCGGAGCGCCGAGATCCTTGGCGGCCGCTGCCGCCTCGTCGCCGCCGAGCGTCGCCAGCCGGCGGATCTCACCGGTGATCCGGCGCATGTGGCGCACGGCCTCGACGATGTCGCCGGTGCCGGCCTCGCCCTTGGAGCGGATCATCGCGGCGCCCTCACCGATGCGGCGCAGCGCCTCGCCGAGGTTGGTGGCCCCGCAGACGAACGGGACCTTGAAGGCCCACTTGTCGATGTGGTGCGTCTCGTCGGCCGGGGTGAGCACCTCGGACTCGTCGATGTAGTCGACCTCCAGCACTTCGAGCACCTGCGCCTCGACGAAGTGGCCGATCCGGGCCTTGGCCATCACGGGGATGCTGACGGCCTCCTGGATCCCGGAGATCATCTCCGGGTCGGACATGCGTGCGACCCCGCCGTCGCGGCGGATGTCGGCGGGCACGCGTTCGAGCGCCATCACGGCGGCCGCCCCGGCCTCCTCCGCGAC
>JAOPZB010000086.1 GCA_025964355.1 Solirubrobacterales bacterium
TACCGATTCGTCGTCGCGCGCCAGGATGCGCTTCCCTACACCGCGCCGCACGTCCCCTCCGGTCGGGATCCCAACGAGGTGCAGCACTTCCGCACCCGCCCCGACCTTCAACCGCCGGCGCTGGCGATCACCGCGCGCTCGGCGCAGACCGCAGGCGGGTACATATTCGCCTCGCCCTATGCCGGACCCGGCAAGCCGGGTCCGATGATCTTCGACGAAGCGGGCAACCTCGTCTGGTTTCACCCGCTGCCGGCGGGCGCGGAATCGACGAACCTGCAGGTGCAGCGCTATGCGGGCCAGCCCGTGCTGACGTGGTGGCAGGGTTACGTTCCGCAACAGGGGTTCGGAGAGGGCGAAGACGTGATCGCGAACAGCTCCTATCGCCAGATCGGACGCGTCCACGCCGGCAACGGCTACAAGGCCGACCTGCACGAGTTCCAGATCACGTCCGACGGCACCGCGCTGATCACGATCTTCGACCCGGTGCACTGCGACCTCTCGGCGGCCGGCGGGCCGCGGGACGGGGCCGTCACCGACAGCGGCTTTCAGGAAATCGACATCAGGACTGGGCTCGTCCGCCGTGAGTGGCACGGCCTCGACCATGTCCCGCTGCGCGACTCCTACATGTCGGCGAGCGGCTCGAGCACCACATGGCCGTTCGACTTCGTCCACGTAAACTCGATCGGTCGGCTGGGCAACGGAGCGACGCTGCTGTCCGCGCGCAACACGTCGGCGCTGTATGAGCTGAACACCGTCACCGGCCAGATCGGGACGCGCATCGGGGGAAAACGTCCCAACCTCAAGCCGTCCTCGGGCGCCGCCACCGCCTTCCAGCATGATGCGATGCCGCTGGCGAACGGCGCGATCAGCCTGTTCGACAACGGCGCCGTGCCGAAGGTCCATCGTCAGTCGCGAGGCCTCGTCGTGGCGCTCAACACCGCCACGAGAAGCGAGACGGTGGTCGCGCAGTACCTGCACCCCAAGCCGCTCCTGGCCGCCAGCCAGGGCAACCTGCAAACCCTCGAAAACGGCGACGTCTTCATCGGCTGGGGCTCGCAGCCGTACTTCTCGGAGTTCAGCGCCGGCGGCCAGCTGCTGTTCGACGCGCACATGCGCGGCTCCTACCAGTCCTACCGCGCCTACCGCTTCCCCTGGACCGGCGCGCCCGGCGAAGCGCCGTCAGCGGCCGCCGTGACAGCGCGCGGCGGTGGACCGGCGACCGTCTACGCGAGTTGGAACGGCGACACGCGAACCGCCGCCTGGCGCGTGCTCGCCGGTCCCGCCAGAGATCGCCTGGCAGCCGTCGCGACCGCGCCCCGCGCCGGGTTTGAGACGGCGATCGCCACGCCGGCGCCCCCCGCCTACGTCTCGGTCCAGGCGCTGGGCGCCTCGGGAGAAGTCCTCGCGACCTCCGCCGCAGTGGCGCCGGCGGCGGGGTGATCTTCGACGCGTCGCGGCCGGATTACCGGTCGCGTGCTCTCGTAAACTGGGGATGACAGGAGTATGCTGGGAGCAGTCTGATCCCAACGAACTGGCTGTCTACGCTCGACATGCCGATTGTCGAATGGAGGCCTGCAGGACATGGCGGCGCGTAAGGTCACTCCCAAGCCGTCGAGGCGTGACCGGCCTGCGCCGGCCCGCACGACAGGGGGCTCGCCGAGCACGCCCACCGTGGAGCCGGCGGCGCCGCCTGAGTCCGGCAAGCGCTACCGCCCGCTGCCCACCGGCATGCACGGGCTCGACCCGGAGCTCGTCAAGCGCGATCAGCGCGAACGCCTGCGCAACGCGATGGTCGAGCTCATCGCCCAGAAGGGCTACCAGGCCGTGCGCATCGTCGACCTGGCCAAGCTCGCGCGGGTCTCCCAACCCACCTTCTACTCTCTCTTCGGCGACAAGGAAGAGCTGTTCGTCAGCGCCTACGACGAGGTAGCCGGGCGAACCTATCGTGCAGTGATCGAGGCCTACGGCAGCGACGACTCCAATGCCGACCGGCTGCTGGTGGCGCTTCGTGCCTACGCCGAGCTCGCCGCGGCCGAGCCGGAGGCGATGTCGCTGCTCGTGCTCGGCGCATTCGGCGCCGGCCCCAAAGCGCTGGAACACCGCAGCGGCTCGCTCGAGGTCCTGGAGCGAAACATCCGCGCGGGGCGAGACGGCCGTCCGGCGGGAGACGGAGGTGACCTCACGGTCAGGGTCATTCTGGGCGGGATCCGCGAGGTCACGGCCGCGCGCCTCGTCAGAAAGCGCGAGAGCGAGCTGCCGCAGTTGGCGGGCGAACTGTCGGCGTGGGCGTCGTCCTACCCGCGCCACGTTGCGCCCGCGCTGCTCGCTCCCTCGATGGGCCGGCGGGCCGCGTCCGACAGTCGGGTCGTCCCCGCCTCCGAGCGGGCCCGTCGAGCGGAGGGGCGGCTGCCGAGCGGTCGCAGCGACCTGCCACGCGAGGCGATCGTCGCAAACCAGCAGGAGCGGATCGTGGACGCAACGGCCGCGATCGTCGCCGAAAAGGGGCTGGCGGCCCTCACGATCCCTGAGATCGCGCGGCGTGCGAGCGTCTCGCACCAGACCTTCTACGACATCTATCCGTCCAAGCACGACGCGTTCCTCGGCGCACAGAAGGTCGGCATGCACCAGGCGCTGACGATGGGCGTGCAGGCCTGGGAAGCGCAGATGCCCGACTGGCCCCGGGCGATCGCCGCCGGCATGCGAGCGGTGATCGACTATGTCGTCTCCGAGCCCGCACACGCCCACCTCAGCATCGTCGACGGGTTCGGCGCAAGCCCCGAGACGATCCAGACCCGAGACCAGATCCTCAGCGCGTTCGCCACCTACTTCGACCCCGGCTATGAGCAGCCGCCCAAGGGCGTCAAGGTCCCCCCGATCGCCGCCGAGGCGGTCGTCGGCGGCTGCTGGCAGGTGCTGCACCACTACATCGAGAACGACCGCATCGGCGAGCTGCCCGGCGCCGCTCCCCAGATGACCTACATGCTGCTCACCCCGTTCCTCGGACCAAAGCGTGCAGCCAAGGTGGCGCTGCTGCCGGTGCCAGGCGCGAAGCCGCCGCCTCAGGCGGGGGGCGACGAGAGCGCGTAGGCGGCCTTGCCTTCGCGCCGGGCCTTCGTGACCGTCCCGGCGCTCGCGAGGCGGCGAAGGCCCTCGCGAACCCTCGCGGGGGACATAGCGGTCACGACGACGAGCTCGCTCACTGTGTGCGAGCCGTGCTCGAGCGCGGCGATGATCGCGACGCCGACCGGGCTGCGCGGCGCCGCCGCTGCAGTCGCTGGCGCGGCGCGGCGCGCCGCCCGCGGGGATGAGGACTTCGCTGCCGCTTGATCGGGACCGGCGGAATCGGCCGCGTCGAGCAGTCGTTCGTATTCCAGCACCGCCGGGCGCAGCTCGCGCATGCGAGCATCAATTTCGCCGCGTACCCGGCTGAGCAGGTCTGCGCCGCTCATGCGCCCGCCTGCGCTCGCATGACGCTCAGCTGATCGGAGCCCCGTGCAGGCCGCTGGCCGGCCGCTCGCGCGCCTCCCACCAGTCGCCGACCGCGTCGAGCGCATCGCCGATGATGCCCTCGCGGAAGGAGTTCGTGTCGTTGAGCCGCGGGAGCGGCTCCGGCGGCACGTCCATCGCGAGGAAGTCGCACAGCGGATCCCAGCCTTCGCACGGATTCCATACAAGCAGACGGTCGGCCGGGACGGCCCTCTCGACGGCCTCGTTCCAGCGCTCCATGACCGCGGCGAGGCCCTCGTCGGTGAACGTCTCGCCGGCTAGCACGCCCGTCTCCTCCTGCCATGTCATGCGTCGCATCAGGTCGATGTAGCGCCGCCACAGCGGGTCGACGACGGCGCGCGCGCTGCACACGTGGTGGATCACCGAGTCCCCGTGGAAGATGCCCCACACCGTCTCGCGCATGCTGCGGATCCAGTCCTCGGGGTCGCGCACGCTCAGCAGCACCTTGGCGTCGGGGTAGTAGTCCATCAGCCCGCGGTAGTAGCGCGCGGACGGCCAGTCGACCGTGGAGTGCGCCTGGCCGAAGATCCGGTCCCAATCGGGCGAGCCCTCGTACGCGCGTTCCCACAGCGGCAGGCCGCTCTCGAGGTCCATGAGCAGGTCGCGCATGTGGTAGCAGGGCCCGCCCAGGAGCTGCTCGAGCGCGAACATCTGCGTTGTGGTCGCTGTCCGCGGGAGCCCCGCACCGATGACTTTCATGAGGGATCGCTCATCTCTTGCGTTTCGCGCTTTCTATCACTTCCGGGCGCCGACCAGTCCCGGTCGCCGGGCGACGGCCTCAGCGCGCGACGCGCAGGTAGGCGAGCACGGCGAGCACGCGCCGATGGTCGTCGTGGCAGGCGGGCAGGTCGAGCTTGGTGAAGATGTTCGTGATGTGCTTCTCGACTGCGCCCGGCGTCACCACGAGGGCCTCGGCGATCGCGGTGTTCGATCGCCCCTCCGCCATCAACTCGAGGACCTCTCGCTCCCGGGCCGTGAGGCGCGAGAGGCCGTCATCGGCGCCTCCACGTGGGGCGAGCAGCTGAGTGACGACCTGCCGGTCGAGGACCGTCCCCCCCGCCGCGACGCGCTCGAGCGCGTCGAGGAAGGCACGCACGTCGCCGATCCGCTCCTTGAGCAGATAGCCGATCCCCGCCGTGTTCTCGCCGATCAGCTCGCTCGCGTAGGCCGTCTCCACATACTGCGACAGCACCAGGATCCCCAGGTCCGGCTGACGCCGGCGCGCCTCGATCGCGGCCAGCAGGCCCTCGTCGCTGAAGCTCGGAGGAAGGCGCACGTCGACGATCGCCAGGTCGGGCTCGTGGCCGGCGATGGCGCGCAGCAGCGCCGGGCCGTCCTCGACCTGCGCCACGACCTCGATGTCGTGTTCGCGCAGCAGCGCCACCAGTCCTTCCCGCAGCAGCGCGAGATCCTCGGCGATCACTACGCGCATGGGATCCTGACCTTGACGACGGTGCCACCCCCGCTGGGGCTCTCGAGGCTGAGCGTCCCGTCGAGCGCCTCGACACGCGCGCGCAGCCCGGCGATGCCGGAGCCATTCGCGTCGGCGCCGCCCCGCCCGTCGTCGCCGACCGTGACCACCAGCGCGGCGCGCTCGTCGGCGAGTGCAACCCAGCTGTGGCGCGCCCCGGCGTGCTTGGCCGTGTTGGTCAGCGCCTCGGCGATGACGAAGTAGGCGGTCCTCTCGGCCGCCGGCGAGAGGCTGCGGTGGGTCGCCACCTCGATCGTCGTGCCGAACCCGTAGCGCGCGGCGAGCGACTGCACCGCCGCTACGAGCCCCCGGTCGGCGAGCAGGGGCGGGACGATGCCGCGCGCGAGGTCGCGCAGCTCGTCGATCGCGTGGTGGGCCTCCCGCTGCGCCTCGTGGATGAGTCGCTGGACATCGGGCTGGTCGGTCACCCTCATCTCCGCGCGTCCGAGCTGCAGAGTGAGCGCGACCAGCCGCGCCTGCGCCCCGTCGTGCAGGTCGCGCTCGATCCGTCGAAGCTCCGCCGCCTGGGCGGCGACGACCTGGCGGCGCGTGCGGGTGAGCAGGTCGATCCTGGCCCGCAGGGCCCGCCGGCCGTACGCCACGAGCACGCGATCGTGGAGGGCGAACAGCGAGTAGGAGCTGACCGCCGTCGCGACCCCGAGCAGCGCCCAGGCCGGCCAGAACTCGCGTACGCCGGCCAGCAGCCACGTCAGCAGCCACGTCAGCAGCAGGATCACCGCCGCCACGCCCGCGAGCGCCCAGACGCAGGCGACGCGCCGCACCGCACCTGGCGCCTGGCGCCAGGCCCAGTCGGCGGTGAAGTCCAGCAGCACCGGCACGGCGAGCCCCAACCAGGCCCAGGCCGGCCACAGGTAGCCCTGTCCGTCCAGAAACCAGATCGCACCGAGCAGGACGGCGGTCAGGGCGGCGACGCGATGCAGCACCGAGCGCGCGTACTGCCCGATCGAGAGGCCGGCGGCGAGCATCGGCATCCACCGCCGGCCCGGCGCGGCCGATAACGACAGATCGCTCGAGAGCGGGGGCCGCTGGCTCACGCGGGCTATCGTCCCACGGCTGCGCCCCCGATGGCCCGTCTGACGACTAGAGCGCCTTGGACAGCTGGCGTTCGGGGGCGACCCGCTGTACGTCCCACGCCAGACCCAGGCGCTCGAGCGCCGCGATCGACAGGCCCGACAGGTCGAGCTCCAGGCGCCCCATGCCATGCATCGCCGACGTCGGGAACGCGTGGTGGTTGTTGTGCCAGGCCTCCCCGAAGGAGAGCGGCGCCAGCCACATCAGGTTGCGGGAGTGGTCGTTCGTCGCGAAACGCCGGCGGCCGAAGAAGTGACACAGCGAGTTGATGCTGTAGGTGACGTGGTGCAGGACGAAGATGCGCACCGCCCCACCCCAGAGCATCCCCTCGAGGCCGGCTCCAACCGTTCCCCCGAACAGCACACCTAGGCCGAACGGGATCGCCAGGCCCACCAGCGACCACAGCACGAACGTGCTGTCGACGAAGGCGACAACCGGATCGCCGACGAGATCGGGGGCGAACCGCTCGCGCGCGCCGCGCTGCTGGTGGTCGAACAGCCAGCCCACGTGGGCGTGCGCCAGTCCGCGAACCGCTCCGCGCAACCCGCCTCCGTGATCCACGTGCGGGCTGTGCGGGTCGCCGAGCCGGTCGGTGTAGGCGTGGTGCTTGCGGTGATCGGCGACCCAGGAGATGACCGGGCCCTCGACGGACATCGTGCCCAGCACCGCCAGCGCACCACGCATCCAGGCCGACGTCTTGAAGCTGCGGTGTGTCAACAGGCGGTGAAAGCCGACCGTGACGCCCAGCCCGACGGGCACGTACATGATCAAGAAGATCGCCACGTCGCGCCATCTCAGACCGTGGTTCCACAGCTGCCAGCCCGCCAGCACCAGCAGCAGCGCCGGCACGGCGTTGATCAGCGCCGTGGCCGCCCGGTCGACGTTGGCGAACGCCGGAGCCTCGATCTCCCCGGGGGTGGGACCGTCCGCGCTCGCGGCCTCGGACGGCGCGTCCTGCGGCCGAGGTGCGGCGGTCCTGTCGGGGGCTGCGGTCATCGCTCAAATGATGGTGAGAGAGGGGTTCACGGTTGTCGATGCGGCCGACCACCGAGCGTCCGGTGGCCCTCCCCCGGCTCTGATGGGGGGATAGCCCCCCAAAGCGTGTCGCACACCCCTAAGCGTGCCATATGCAGATCCGACCGCTACTGTAAAAATCACAGCCATGAGCACGCGCAGGCCATTGAGGGTCGTCGAGGAGCCGCAGCTGTGCGAGCTGAATCTGCACGGCCATCGCATTGCCTACCGCCAAGCGGGGAGCGGACCGGTCGTGGTGCTCATCCATGGCATCACCTCCGACTCGTCGACGTGGAGGCGAGTGCTCCCCTATCTCGCCCGCCGCTTCACCGTGATCGCGCCCGACCTGGCCGGCCATGGACGCTCGGCCAAGCCGAAGGGCGACTACTCCCTCGGCGCCCATGCCACCGGCATCCGCGACCTGCTTGTCGCGCTCGGCCACGACCGCGCCACCTTCGTCGGGCACTCCCTCGGCGGCGGGATCGCGATGCAGATCTCCTACCAGTTCCCCGAGCGCTGCGAGCGCCTCGTGCTCGTCGACAGCGGCGGTCTCGGACGCGACGTCAGCATGCTGCTGCGCGCCGCCACGCTCCCGGGCTCCGAGCTCGTGCTGCCGCTGCTGGCGGCCAGCCGCCTGCTGGCCGCCGGGCGTCTGGCCGGAAGCATCCTCGGTCGCGTCGGCCTGCGCGCCGGCACGGACATCGAGGAGATGGCGCGCGGGCATGCGACGCTGTCAGACCGCGACGCGCGGGCCGCCTTCGTGAGCACCCTTCGCTCGGTCGTCGACCCGGGCGGCCAGCGGGTGGACGCCTCCAACCGCCTGTACCTCGCCAAGCATCTGCCCCTACTGCTCGTCTGGGGCGAACGCGACTCCCTGATACCGGCCTCGCACGGCCGCACGGCGCACAAGCAGCTCCCCGGCAGCCGGCTTGAGGTCTTTGCGGACTCGGGCCACTTCCCGCAGCTGGACGAGCCCGAGCGCTTCATCGACGTCCTCGTCGACTTCGTCGAGTCGACCAAGCCGGCCGCCATGACCGCCGACGCCTGGCGCGAGCTTTTGAAGACCGGCTAGGGCCAGCGCGCTCAGCCGGCGCGCACGTCGAGGACGACCTTGCCGGTCGCGCGCCGCTCGTCGAGCGTCTTCAACGCGTCCGCCGCGTCGCCAAGCGCGAAGCGCTCGCCGACCACCGGCCGGATGAAGCCCTCGTCGACCATGCGGCTCACCGCCGAGCCGATCTCGCGGTTCAGCTCGGGCTTGCCCATGACGTAGGCGCCCCACCCGGCACCCACCACCTCGGTGTTGCGCAGCAGCAGGCGGTTGACCTTCACCTCGGGGATCGACCCGCCGGTGAAGCCGACGACGACAAGGCGACCGTTCTCGCGCAGCGAGCGCAGGCTGTCGGTGAAGCGATCGCCGCCCACAGGGTCGAGCACGACGTCCACACCCCCGCCGGAGAGCTCGACGACCTCGTCCTTCCAGGTGTCGCTCACCATGACCGTGTCGCCGGCGCCGGCCTCTTCGGCGACGCGCCGCTTGGCGTCGGTGGAGACGAGCCCGATGGTCCGGGCTCCGAGCGCCCTGGCGACCTGCAGCGCCGCAGTGCCGACGCCACCCGCGGCGCCGTGCACGAGCACGGTCTCACCCTCCTTCAGACGCCCGCGCAGCGCGAGCGAGAAGTAGGCGGTGTGGTAGTTGAGGACGAGGCCAGCGCCCTGTCCGAAATCGAGCTCTGGCGCCAGCGGGAACGTGAAGAACTCCGGGGCGACGGCCGTCTCGGCAAAGCCCCCGAGCGCGCAGAACGCGGCCACGCGGTCTCCCTCCTTGACCTGGGCGCCGGCCGGCGCGCTGCGCACGATCCCGGCGACCTCGCTGCCGGGCACGAACGGCAGGGGCGGTTTCATCTGGTATTCGCCGCGCGTCTGCAGCAGCTCGGGGAACGAGACGCCGGCGCAGTGGACCTCGACGACGACCCCCTCGCCCGGCGTGAGCATGTGCGACGGCTCGGGCTCCGGCAGCTCGACGAGCGCGAGCGCGGCGTCGGGACCGCTCTCCTCGACGATCTGGATGGCCCTCATCGAGCGGATTATGTCCGACCGCGCGCCGGCGCGGCTGGAGGCGCCGCGCGGATGCGACTACGCGTCGGCGTAGCGCGCAACCGTGAAGCCGATGAGGACCGGCACGTGCACGGCGAATACGACGAGCGAGAGCGTCAGCACGATCAGCGGTCCGCCGCTCAGGCTGTTGCGCACGAACGCGTACTCGATCATCCCCGCGATCAGCACATAGGCGATCAGCGCCCATCTGGCGACTTCGAAGAACCGTCGCCAGGCGAATCCAGGCACGCGCGCCAGCGACGCGAGATATGCGGCGAGCAGCAGCGCCGACGCGGCGAGCAGCACGATTGCCGGCGTGAGCGACACGTGCTGGGGAAGGTGCGCGGACAGGTAGATGCCGCCCGCGACGATCAGGGCCAGCGACAGCATGGCGACCGGCGTGACGGGCGGCAGCCGGGCCCCACCGGCCCCGTCGTGTTCGCTCATCCGGCGGCGAGCCGGGTCATGATCACGAACGTCGCGATCTGCATCAGTCCGGTGGCGCCGGCCGTGTAGATGAAGCGCTTCATCAGCCGGTCGATGACCGCCGGGTTCGGCCGCGCCTTCTTGAGCTCGACGAGAACCGCGATGTTCGCCGGCTCGAGCAGCCCCAGAGCGATCACCGCCATGACGCCGACGACTATGTAGCTGGCGACGACCCAGCCGTGCAGGAAATAGCTCGTCTGGACCGTTCCGAGCTTCGTGCCAAGCTGCCATCCGGCCGCGAGCGTGACCGTCACGGCGGTCGGCATGATCAGCACCATCTTGGGCATCAGGCGGGTCGTGAACT
>JAOPZB010000009.1 GCA_025964355.1 Solirubrobacterales bacterium
GAAGAAGACGGTGATCAGTCCGGGAACGCTCACGGCCTTCACCGGATAGTCGCCGGCGGCCTCGCGCAGCCCCTCGGCGAGGGTGTCGGTGAGCGACGCGAGCCGCAGATAGGCCGATTCGTCGAGCATCTCGAGCGTCGCCAGGCCGGCGGCCACGGCGAGTGGGTTTCCGGAAAGCGTTCCTGCCTGATAGACGTCACCGACCGGCGCGAGCATCTGCATCAGCTCGGCCCTGCCGCCGACGGCCGCCGCCGGCAGTCCGCCGCCGAGGACCTTGCCCATGATCGTGAGGTCCCCTCGCACGCCGGTCCTGTCCTGCGCGCCGCCGCGCGCCACGCGGAAGCCGCTGATCACCTCGTCGAGGATGAGCAGGGCGCCGGTAGCGTCGGCCCGCTCGCGCAGCAGTTCCAGAAAGCCCGAGCGCGGCGGGACGAGCCCCATGTTCGCCGGAAGCGGCTCGGCGATGATCGCCGCGAACTCGTGCCGTTCGGTGGCGGCGAGCACCGCCTCGGCGTCGTTCCAGGAGACCACGACGGTCTGTGCAGCGGAGCTCTCGGGCACGCCGGGGCTCGCCGGGAGCGCCTGGGTCGCGAGCCCGGACCCGGCCTGAGCGAGCAGCGCATCGGCGTGCCCGTGGTAGGCGCCGGCGAACTTGAGAATCGGGTCCCGGCCGGTCGCTGCGCGCGCCAGGCGGATGGCCGTCATCGCCGCCTCGGTCCCCGAGGTGGTCATGCGCACCATCTCGACTCCATCCATGCGGCCTATGACCTCCGCCGCCAGCTGCACCTCGCCGGGCGTCGGCGCGCCGAAGCTCGTTCCGCGCGCCGCCGCCTCGGCCACGGCAGCGAGCACGTGCGGATGGGCGTGCCCGTGTATCAGGGGTCCCCACGAGCAGACGTAGTCGACGAAGCGGTTGCCGTCGACGTCCACGAGTTCTGCCCCCTCGCCGCGGGCGACGAAGATCGGGTCGCGTCCGATCGCCCTCATCGCTCGAACCGGGGAGTTGACGCCCCCCGGCATGACATCGAGAGCGCGCCGGTAGAGCTCGCCCGAGCGCGTGTCGGTGAGAGACGCCGTCACGAAGCCACGCTCAGGCGCGACCCTCTTCGGAGGGCAGCCGTCGGGCGCTCACGCGTGCCTGCTCTCCCAGTCCTTGAAGTCATCGGTGAAGTAGAGCAGGCGGATCTTCTTGAACTCGGTCGAGGAGTAGAGCGTTGCCCGCTCGCTGATTCCGGTCTTCTCGGCGATCGCGTCCAGCACGGCGTCGCACTCCTCCTTGGAGCGCCCGTGCGCCATCGTGAATACGGAGTAGGGCCAGTCCTCGTAGGTCGGGCGTTGGTAGCAGTGGGAGATGCCGCGCACGGCGGCCATCGAGCAGCCGACCTCGAAGATCCGCGGCTCGGGCACCTGCCAGACGCCCATGCCGTTCGCCGAGAATCCCGCCCGGCGGTGGTAGAGGATCGCGGCGACGCGCCGCAGCAAACCACGCTCCTGCATTCCGGCGAGGTGGTCGAGAAAGCTCACCTCGGTCATCCCGAGCGCCGCCGCGGCCGGCGCGTATGGCTGCTCCACGACCGGCATGTCTCCCTGCAGCGCGCGGATCACGGCGATGTCGAGCTCGTCGTAGGGCTGCGGCTCGAGCTCGATCGGCTCGCTGACCGCGGCCGAGCTCGAGAGCGCCTCCGTGTCGCCCTCCATTTCGAGATCCATCCGGATCTTGAACAGCCTGAGCGTCGGCAGCTGGCGCACCGACTCCGCCCCGGCTTCGCGGGCGAGCACCTCGAGCGTCCCGTCCAGGCCGAGCTTGGAGTCAGGCTCGGTCGCGATCGTGAACCACAGGTTGAACTCGTGATTGCGCAGGTAATTGTGTGAGACGCCCGGGTGTTCGTTGATCACCGCGGCGGCGCGATGCGGATGCTCTGGGTCCACCTTGGCAGCCACCAGCATCGACGAGTAACCGAGCGCCCTGGTGTCGAAGATCGGCGTGACCTGGCGGATGATGCGCTTCTCCAGCAGGCGCTGGACCCGGCTCATCGCCTCGGCCTCCGGGATACCGCCCAGCTCGGCCACGTGCCGGTAGGGGCGCGGCGCGATCGGGAAGCTGCCCTGCATCAGGTTCAAGAGCCTGCGGTCGACCTCGTCGAGCGGCACCGCCGCGCCGTCCCTGCGGCTGCGCGTCTTGGCCACCGCGGCGCTCCGCCCGGCGTCCGCCGTATCGTCGATCAGGTCTGCTCTGCCAGCCATCGGGCCGCGTCCTTTGCGTGGTAGGAGATGATCGTGTCGGCGCCGGCGCGACGAAGGGAGGTGAGGATCTCGAGAACCGTGTCCCGCTCCTCCAGATAGCCGGCTGCCGCCGCAGCCTTGACCATCGCATACTCGCCGCTCACGTTGTAGGCCGCCACGGGAAGCTGGGTGGCGTCCTTGACCGCGCGGATCAGATCGCCGTATGCGAGCGCCGGCTTGACCATCACCATGTCCGCTCCCTCGCGCATGTCCAGCAGCGCCTCCCGCACCGCCTCGCGTCCGTTGGCCGGGTCCATCTGGTAGCCGCGCCTGTCGCCGAACGCCGGGGCTGAGTCGGCGGCGTCGCGGAACGGCCCGTAGAAGGCCGAGGCGAACTTGGCCGAGTACGCGAGGATCGGAGTTTCATGCAGGCCCTCTCCGTCGAGCTCCTCCCTGATCGCCCCCACGCGACCATCCATCATGTCCGACGGCGCCACCAGGTCGGCGCCCGCCCGGGCGTGGCTGACGGCGGTGCGGGCGAGCAACTCGAGCGTCGCGTCGTTGTCGACGGCGCCGTCGGCTGCGAGCACGCCGCAATGGCCGTGAGCCGTGTACTCGCACAGGCACACGTCGGTGATCACGAGCAGCTCCGGCTCGGCGTGCTTGATCGCACGCGTGGCGAGCTGGACGACCCCCTCCTCCTCCCAGGCGCCGGAGCCGTGCTCGTCCTTCTCCGCGGGGATGCCGAACAGCATCACGGCGGCGATGCCGAGCGCGGCGGCCTCGTGCGCCTCGGCGACCACCGCCGACAGCGACAGCCGGTCGACGCCCGGCATCGTCGCAATCGCCTCGCGGCCGCCCTGCTCCGACGGCGCGTTCTCGGCAACGAACAATGGAAGGACGAGCTGTCCGGCCCGCAGGTCTGTCTCGCGCACGAGGCCACGCAGGCCGGCCGTCGCCCGCAGTCTGCGCATGCGCGTCTGTGGAAAGGACATCGCCCTCCCAGGTTAGAGGCTCATTCCGCACGCCGCAGACCAACGCGCGCGAGCCCGCCGAACACGATCGCGAGGACGGCCAGGTGCAGCAGCGACAGCCCGAGCGACGGGGAGGCTCGGTTCACGGCGGCGTCGAGCGCCTGCAGCGTCGCCTTGAAGGGGAACACGAACGACACGGCGTTGATCGCGTCGTAGAGGCCGCGGGCGACCGCTCCGGCCGGCACGAGGGCGAGGAAGGCCAGGGGAAGCGAGAGCAGGAACGCCAGCAGCGAGGCGGCCCGCACTTCGCGCGCGAGCGCGCCGATCGCCACGCCGAGGGCGCCGAAGGCGACGGCGCCGAGGGCGAGCGCGAGCAGCCACAGCCCGACACGACTCCAGTCGAGCGTCACGAACGCGCCGACACCCGCGAGCATCGCGAACGCGACCACGAACGAGCAGGCGGCCGCCAGCAGCGCCTTCTCGGCCAGCAGCGTCTCGCGGGACACCAGGCCGCGGACCAGCCGGCCCAGCGCGTGCTCCTCGCGCTCGAGCGCGAGCCCGCCGGCGGCGAGCAGCACGCAGACGAACATCAGCGAGACGCTGACCGCGACGACGACGGCAAAGGTGTTCAGCGGCGTGCGGCGTCCGCGCAGCAAAGTGCTGCGTACGCGAATTGGCTGACCCACCGTGGCGAGCACGTTCTTGCTCACGCTGAGGTTCGCGGCTGCGAAGCCCGCGAAGGCAGCAACCCGTTCCAGCGACACGCGATCGGGCCCGGGGCGCTGGTGAGAGATCACGCGATGCAGCAGTGACGGGATTTCGTCCAGTCCCACGAGATTGGCCGGGGCCCCGAGGACACCGAGATTCCCTCCGCGCAGCAGCAGGTCGATGGCCCGCGCGGCGGCGCGCTGGATCTGCTCGGAGAAGCCGAGGTTCGCCTGGGCGATCGCGGCGTTGATCTGCGACTGCACGATCGCCTGCTCGAGCGCGTCGCCGTTGTAGATCACTTCCAGTTCCGCCTGGCTGGTGGCAGAGGTGACACGCGCGGCGATATCGGCAGGGATCACGACGGCCGCCAGCACTTCGGCCGACTTGACCTTCGCGACCGCCTGCGCCCGTGTGCCGACCCTGACGGGCTGGACCTGGCTGAACAGCTGCCGCGCGTACTGGCCGACGTTTACGCGTTCGCTGCCAACCTGGACGGTCGCCCCCGGCGCGGTCTCGTCGACGATCGCCACCCGTGGCCGCGACGGGCTGCGCGAGATCGCGAAGCCGATCAGCAGGGCGATCGCCACCGGGTAGACGATCAGCAGCGCGACGAGCAGGCGCGAGCGTCGCAGGATCAGGAGGTCCTTTCCGAGCAGCCATCTCATCGCTCGCCCGCCTGCGCTGTCACGGCTCGCTGCGCCAAGAACCTCACGAGCGCCCGCTCGAGGTCGCCGTGCTCGTCTTCGCCGACCTCCCGCAACAGGACCAACGGAGGACCGTCGAACAGCATCCTGCCGTTTGCGAGGACGATCACGCGGCCCGCATAGCGCTGGGCCTCGGCGACGTTGTGCGTCGAGAACAGGACGGCGCGCTCCGCCCGCGCGAGCCCGCCGATGAACGCCCAGAGGCGCTCGCGCTGAGCTGGATCGAGCGCCGCCGAGGGCTCGTCGAGCGCGAGTACGGGCGGGTCGCCGATCAGCCCGAGCGCTACGTTCACCCGCTGGCGGTTGCCGCCCGAGAGACGACCGACGCGCTCGGAGGCGCGGTCGCGAAGGTCTGTCTGCTCGAGCATCCGCTCGACCGCGGCGCGTGGGTCGCCCACCTTCTCCAGGTGGGCGAACAGCGCGAGGTTCTCGGCGACGGAGAGCTTCGTGTACAGCGCCGGCTGCTGCGGCACCCACCCGACCTCGTCGGCCCCCCGGCTCACCGTCCCGGCGGTGGGCGCCTGGAGTCCGGCGATGATCGACAGCAGCGTCGTCTTGCCGGCGCCGTTCGGTCCGATCACCGCGACGAGCTCCCCCGCGTCGACATCGAAGCTGACGTCGCGCAGCGCCTGCAGCTCGCCGAACCGCTTGCTGAGGGCGCGAACGCTGAGAGCCGCGCTCACAGGAGCCGGCGAGACGTGCCGTCCCACTGCTCGAACGTCAGGTGCCGGCGCAGGTAGACGACGGTCTCACGCACGACCGACAGAATCGGGAGGGCGACGAGCGCTCCGAAGATGCCGTCCACCTCGAGGCCTGTCAGGAGCGCGAAGATGACCAGCAGGGGGTTGATCCGCAGGGTGTGTCCGAAGACCTGCGGGGCGACGACGTGCCCCTCCAGCTGCTGCAGCCCGACGAACAGCAGAACGACCCATACGGCCGTGATCGGATTGGTGAACAGCGCTACTGCGACCGGCGGGGCCGCGCCGAGGATCGGACCTATATACGGCACGAGCTCCATCACGCCGTAGAACACGCCGAAGGCCAGCGCATACTTGCTCCCGTCCGGGAAGATCCCGAGCAGGCCGAAGATGTACAGCGAGAAGCCCGCAGAGGCGCCCATGATCGCGCTGAACAGCAGCTGGCCACCTACATAGCGCGACACGGCGCGCTGCACCAGCGTCGGATAGTCGTCGGCGCGCGAGCCGTCGCCCGGGGGCATGACCCGTCTAGCGAGCGCCCCGATCTGCTGCCCGTATAACAGCATGTACACCGACAGCACGAAGATCAGCACGAGATTGAAGATCGCGTTGGCCACTTCGGTCAGCAGGGCGCCGCCGAAGGAGACGAACTTGCTCGCGCTTTTCGCGACTTTGGCCTGGATGCTCTGAAGCGCGGTTTTGCCCGGTTTGACAAGTTCCACGTGAATGCCCGCGTGGTTGAGTTCATTCTGGGCTTCTGCGAGCTTCTTGTTTGCTTCGTTGACGATGGTGGGGAGATTGTTGGTGAAGGTGCGGACCTGGTTGGAGATAGGGTTCGCGAGGAGAACCCCGATGCCGGCGAGTCCCACGAAGAACGCGACGTACACCGCGAGCACTGCGAGCCCGCGCGGTACGCGCCCGCGCTGGACGAAGGAAACGGCCGGATTGAGGATCAGCGCTATGAGCCCGGCGATGATGAAGAGCAACAGCACTTTCCCCGCGGCTTTCGCCAGCAGCCACAGCGCCAGCACCGACAGCGGCAGCCCGACGAGCTGCACCCAGCGTGGCACGACGACGCGGGGCGGCTCCGCCGTCTGCTCGGGCGGAGTGTCGGTGAGCGCCCGCTCCTCCTGCCGCGGCGGGGCCGCTTCGGGAGCGTTCTCCGAGACCTCTGTCACTGACCTCCCACCATCGCCAGAGTATGGCTGAGCCCCAGGCGGGGCCCGCGGCCGAGAGGGCCGCGAGCGTCCTGTTCGTCGGCGACATCGTGGGCAGCATAGGTCGGCTCACCCTGTTCGACTGCCTGCCGGTGCTGCGCGAGCGCTACGCACCGACGTTCGTGGTCGTCAACGGCGAGAACGTCGCCGGCGGCCTCGGTATCACGCCGAAGCTGGCCGACCAGATGTTCGCGGCCGGCGTCGACGCGATCACGCTCGGCAACCACACCTATCATCGCCGTGAGATCTACCCGTATCTCGACTCCGAGCCACGGATAGTGCGACCGGTCAACTTCCTGCGCAGCCAGCCGGGTCACGGGACATGCGTCGTCGAGCGCGACGGGCTGCGGCTCGGGGTGATCAGCGTCAGCGGGAACCTGTACCTGCGGGCGGGCCGATCGGCGTTCAGCGAGATCGAGGTGGCGCTCGGCGAGGTCGCGGGCGCTGACCACATCCTCGTCGACGTGCACGCCGAGGCAACCTCCGAGAAGGTGGCGATGGGCTGGCACCTCGACGGCAGGGTAACCGCCGTCGTTGGCACGCACACGCACGTCCCCACCGCAGACGCGCGCGTGCTGCCCGGCGGGACCGCCTACATCACCGACGTCGGGATGACCGGCCCGCGCGGCGGCGTGATCGGCGTCAAGCGCGAGCAGGCGATCGAAGCGCTGCGTACGCAGATGCCGATCCGCTTCGAGACCTCCCAGGAGGACCCGTGGCTGATGGGGGTGCTGGTCAGCTGCTCACGGCCGCTGCGGGCAGATGCGATCGAGCAGGTGCTGATGCCTCGGCCGGCGCAGGAAGGGCGGGATCGCTGAAGCGCCCGAGCAGGGCGAGCATCACGAGCGGGAAGAACCACGGTATGTAGAGGTAGAACCAGTGTTCGATGCCCAGCTGGGTGGCGATGAGCACAGCCCCGCAGGCGGCGGCAAGGACTGGGAGCTCGGCGCGCATCGGTACGACGGCGACGGCCAGCGCCAGGGCGACCGTGGCGATCTCCACAGCCAGCTGCAGTCCGCCGAGACCGCCGTAGAGCCCCCAGACCGAGAATGGCGATCCGCGGTTGGCCTGGTAGGCGATCGTCTGGCGGTAGATCGTGTGAAGCGAGTCGTGGCTGAGGGCCGGGACGAGCGCGAGAGCCGCTGCCCCGGCGAACGCGGCCACGAACAATGCGAGCGCTCGCACGCGGCGCCGCGGCTCGAGCTCGCCCAGCCCGTAGGTCGCGAGCACAGGCGCGAGCGCCAGTGGCGCGAACTTGGTCAGCCCCGCGAGGGCGGACAGCGCGCCGCGAGCCGAGACGGCCAGCTTGGAGCGATACGTGGCGGCGAGCAGCGCCGCCAGCACGAGGGCGGCGACGAGCGTGTCGTTGGAGTTGCTGTCGAGCGCGAACAGCGTGAACGGATAGGAGACCCAGGCGTAGGCGAGCGCGATGCCAAGCGTCGGACCTCGCAGGCGGCGCCCGAGCAGGAACAGCAGGGCGAGCGCGAGGATGTCGAAGGCGATCGCCGCCGCGTGCGCGGCGGGGAGGTCATCCCAGGAGCCGCTCCAGCCGAGAGCCTGCTCGAATGGGACGTAGGCCTCGTAGTTCACGGGACCGTAGGTGTCGCCGTGTTCGTTGTTGGACGGATAGGAGCCGTAGAGGGGTCTGCCGTCGACGATCCGCTGCGCCCCGATGACTCCCGCGTAGCCGACGTCGATGACGTTCGAGTCGGTCACGTTCAGGGCGATGCGAAAACCGAGCAGGAAGACGACACCCAGGGCCAGCCAGGGAGCGGGCACGAGCAGTCGCAGCGGCGCGGGGCGCTTGCGCGCGTCCGAGCGCCCGCGCATCAGCGCGAGCATGCGTGCAAGGAGATAGAGAAGCGGCGGGTAGACGAGCGGCACCGAGGCGTAGATGCGCGCGTGGTTGAAGAACGCAAGCGAGACCGAGAAGGAGAGCAGGACGAGCAGGTCGAGGTGCAGCAGCGAGAGCGGCCGTCTGAAGTTGAAGAACGGCAGGATGAACAGCACGCACAGCGGCAGCCATATGTAGAGCGCGTCCGCGTGCCTGCCGAACGCGCCGGGGTAGCCGCGCGCCATCGTCCAGGCGACCTGGAAGCCGCTCCACTGTTCGAGCACGCGACCCGTGAGATCGTCGATCATCACCTGGCCGATCTCCTTCTTGCCGTTGCGCGAGAAGTAGCTGACCTGCCAGCGAAACGCCGGCTTCAGGTAGGCGCCGGCGTAGGAGCCCGGATATTTGGCGCGGGCGGCGCGCATCTTCGGGAGCCTGTCGGCGATCGCGATGACCTGGTTGGCGGAAAGACGGCGGCCGCTTGGTGGTCTGCTGGAGCGGGGAACCGGAATCGGAGCGTCGGAGGTGGTCGCCGAGGAGGCAGTGGCCGTGCGCCCGGTGGTGGCCGCGGATGACGGCATCGCCGGCGCCGCGATCGTGAGCGCCGCAGTGGCGCCGAGAATCGCGAGCGCCCGCATCAGGGCACTCCGTCGAGCCCGAAGTGCCCGCGGATGAGCGGGGCGACGTCGCGGATCGCCCATTGCGCCGGCGCGGGGTCCGGCGGCGGGACGCCGCTCATGATCAGTGCGCCGAGCGAGTCGCTGGCGTGCAGCGAACCGTGGCTTCCGCCGCCGACATGCGCCTGGCGGCCCCAGTCGATGAACTCGTATCCCGGGACGGCCGACAGGAGCACCTCTCCGGATGTCGGGCAGGTGAGCGCCGACCACACGCGCGCCAGCGCGTCGGGGTAGACGGCCGACAGCAGGCGGTCCCCCTCGATTCTCGCGTCGATCGCGGCAAGCCCTCCGTCCACGCTCCATGCGAGACCGCGTGAGTCGAGCACCGGGCCGTCCGGTGCGAAGCGGAGCTCTCCGTGCGCGGGGCTTGAGATGACGCCCTCGCGCGGCGCGTCATGTGCGTCGCGCTCCAACCACATCACCAGGTCGATCCCCTCGATCGCGAGCGCTCGCGTCGCGACGGATGCACGCATGGCGTCCCGCTCGGACTCGTGCAGCGCGTAGACCATCGCAGCGCGCTGGGACGGGCAGACGGCTATCCGCGGCTCATCCGAGCGCGACCCCGACGACGAGCGGACCGGCCCGAGCACTCCGAGTTCGGCGAGCTCGTCCTGGAGCGCGATCGTCCCGACGATCGCCGCCTGCGAGTGATCGGCCATCGCGATCACCGCATGCTCGGACAGGAACTCCTCGACGCCACCGCCGGCGTTCATCACCCGGGCGAGCTGCAGGTCGGCCGCGGCGATCGATTGGATCTGCGCTTCAGGGCCGTTCTTGTGCGAGTACCAGTCATTGTCCGGCAGGGAGAGCAACAGAAAATCGAAAAGGTCGTGCTCGACCAGGTGAGCGGACACGCAGCCCGAGTGGCGGTCGCGCACCCCAGGCATACCGAGCGCGGAACGGCAGCCGGTGCGCCGCGACGCGAAGATGTCGGCGTAGAAGAGCTCGCGCGGGCCCATCACCGGATGTCGTATCAGCGCCGACGCGACACGGGTCAGCGCCGTGTCGCGCTGCGGCTCGTGGCGGTATCGCCCCCGGTACATCAGGTACGTCGTACCCGCCGTGCGCACGTCCGCGTCGTCGAGCGACTCGAATACGGTCAGCGTCTCTGCCGCGAGGTGCGTGCGGTTCATGTTGTAGACGGTGTCGGTCAGCTGGCGGGCTATTCCGAAGCGCTGGGCGGCGCGGAAGCTCGAGCCGTACTCGACGTAGCGGTGCTCGTCGCGATCGAACCAGTTCATGCCCGGGATCCTGTGTGCGTCCTGGGCCACGCCGGTCACGATCGAGGCGGCGCAGACCGGCGTCACCGACGGGAAGGCGGAGACGCAGTCGGATACGTACAGGCCGCCCTCTATCAGCCTCTCGAGCGTCGGCGCGACGCCGGCAGCGACGGCGCGCTCGAGCATCGACGGCGACATCGCGTCGATCACGCATAGGACTAACTTGGGCGGGGAGGCTGTCACGGTCCGCTGTCAGCGGCGCAGGATGCGCAGCCCGGCATACTTTTCACCACCACGGGCACGCCCGCGCCAGGCGAACCAGGCGAGCAGCGCGATCGCGGCATAGCCGAGTGGGTGAAGCAGCGAGACGAGCGCGGCGAGCAGCAGAGATGCGGCGTCGAGGTACACGCTCAGCGCCTCGCGAGCGGCGCGGTCGGGCAGCCGGGCACGGGCGCGCGCGACGATCGGCAGGACGGCGCGCTGGGTCATCCAGACGGCGGCCAGGCCGCCGAGTATGCCGGGCCACCAGGCGTCGCCGTGGGCGGCGAGCACGCCGGCGAACAGGAGTGCACCGGCTCCATAGGCAAGCCCGGCGAGGGCCGCCGCGAGCGGATCGGGGCGCGCGGGCTGCGAGCGCCGGGCGCTGGGGTCGATGAAGGCTGGGAGGCCGACTACCAGCTGAAGGACATAGGCGAGCGCCAGCCCGACGGCGACGGCGACCAGCCACCAGCCCGACTGCAGAAAGTGGAAGTGGCCGCCACCGAAGCGGAGGCCGAGCGCGCCGGCGGATCCGAGCGCGCCGGCGAGCAGCGTGGGCAGGAACGGGCGTAGCCCGCAGGCGACCGCGAGACCGGCGCCGAGACCGATGTAGAAGAAGATGCCGTTCATTCCAAGCGCCGCTGCAGGTGCGATACCGTGCGAGGGCGGGGCCAGCACGATAGACGACCCGTACCGCGCTGAGGCGGTCGCCATGCGAGGTTCGGCCGGCGCGACGGCGAATAGAGACGGCGAGGCAAATGGAGCGATCGACCAGCGGAACGGGCGACGGGCGACGAGCCCGGCCGACGGCACACGAGCTTGCGCGATACGAGGCGCTGTTCGCGGCGCGCACGCGCGGCATGAAAAGCTCGGCGATGCGAGAGATGATGGCGCTGACCGAGCGTCCGGACGTGATCTCCCTGGCAGGCGGCCTGCCCGATACGACGACGTTCGCGCCGGCGCTCTACGCGAAGCTGATGGCGGACGTCGCTGCCGAGTCGACCGCGCGGGCATTGCAGTACGGACCCACCGAAGGTATGGCGGCGACCGTCGGCTGTATCGCGGAGGTCATGCACGCCGAGGGCACGGAGATCGACCCCTCGGAGGTGATCGTGACTACCGGCGGCCAGCAGGTCATCGACCTCGTCTGCAAGACGCTGATCGACCCCGGCGACGTGATCGTCGCCGAGGCGCCGACCTATCCGGGCGCCGTCCCGACGTTCAGCGCCTATCAGGCGCAGGTCGAGCAGATCGCGACGGATGAGGACGGCATGCCGATCGACGAGCTCGAGAGGACCCTCGATTCCCTGCAGGCTCAGGGGCGGCGGCCGAAGTTCATCTACACGATCCCCAACTTCCAGAACCCGGGCGGCGTGACGATGTCGCTGGCGCGTCGCCGCCGGCTGATCGAGGTGGCCCGCGAGCGCGAGCTGCTCGTACTGGAGGACAACCCCTATGGCCTGCTCCGCTATGAGGGAGAGCCGCTGCCCACGCTCTACTCGCTCGATGCTGATGCCGTCGGGCGCGGTCGCGCCTCCGACCTCGTGATCTACCTCGGCACGTTCTCGAAGATCCTGTCCCCTGGACTGCGCCTGGGCTGGGCGGTCGCCCCGCGACCTGTGCTCGAGAAGCTGAACCTCGGCAAACAGGGATCCGACCTGTGCTCCTCGACGGTGACGCAGATGTTCGTGACCGCCTACTTCAACGAGGTCGGGCCCGGCAGCGTACCGGCATGGCGGGACTACGTAGACCGACTCAAGGAGCTCTACCGGGGCAGGCGTGACGTGATGCTCGAGGCGCTCGACGAGCACTTCGGCGCAGCCGCGCGGTGGACGACGCCGGAGGGCGGCCTGTTCATCTGGGCGACTCTCGACGAGCGAATCGACACGACCGACCTGCTCGCGCTCGCGCGCAAGAGCGAGGGCGTGGCGTTCGTCCCCGGCCGTGCGGCCTACATGGATGGCCGCAGCGGCGCCTCGTCGATGCGGTTGAACTTCGCGGGCGTCCCCGACGCCGAGATTCGCGAGGGCGTTCGCCGGATCGGCAGGGCCGTGCGCGAGCAGCTAGGTCTGCTCGGGTCGTTCAGCGGCTCCGCTCCGGCGGCCGGCTCCGATGCGCCGCCGCGGAAGGCGGAGCTGCGGAGCACTGAGCTAGGGGACGCCCCGCTGGCGGATGTCGTGGCGCTGCCCTTTCGCGGCGAGGCCTCAGCGGCACGCCGGCGCCGGGATCGATGAGCGAGGCACATAGGGTCGCCGTCCTGAAGGGCGGCCGCTCGCTCGAGCGCGCCGTGTCCCTGCGCTCGGGGGCACACGTGCAGGAAGCGCTCGAGCGCCTCGGACACGAGGTCGTCTCCTTCGACGCCGGGCCGCAGCTCGTCACGGATCTGCTCGCCGCGAAGCCGGATGCCGCCTTCATCGCGCTCCACGGACGCGACGGCGAGGATGGCACCGTTCAGGGCCTGCTCGAGGCGGTCGGCATTCCCTACACCGGGTCCGGGCCGGCGGCTTGCATGTGCTGCACGGACAAGGTTCTCGCCAAGCTCCTGATGCGCAAGGCTGGCGTGCCCACACCCGACTTCCACTTCCTTCGTGAGGCTTCGATCAAGGAGCTCGGCGCAGCGGCGGCACTAGATGACATCGAGCGGCGCCTCGGGTTTCCGCTCGTCGTCAAGCCCGCCGTCGGCGGCTCCGCGCTGGGAGTGAAGTTCGCTCGCGCGAGCGAGCAGCTCCCGGGCTCGCTCGTCGGAGCGTTCTCCTACGACCGCACGATCCTCGTGGAGCGCTACGTCAAGGGCCGCGATCTCGCGGTGTCGATCCTCGACGGCGATGCGACCGGATCCGGCGCC
>JAOPZB010000115.1 GCA_025964355.1 Solirubrobacterales bacterium
CGCCGCGCTCTCGCACTCGGGCGGCCACCGCTGCCAGCAGCGCCCTTCCGACCCCGGCGCCGCGGTGGACCGGACGCACGAACAGATCCTCCAGCCACACTCCCTGGACCGCGAGGAAGCTGGAGAAGGTTGGGAAGAACAGCGCATAGCCCGCCTGCTCGGAGCCGCGTTCGGCGATCAGCGCCTCGGCCGCCGGCCGTTCTCCGAACAACGCCTCGGACACGAGATCCTCGGTGGCGCGCAGCTCGTGCTCGAGGCGCTCGTACTGGGCGAGCTCGCGGAAGAGCTCGAGCAGCAGGGCCACGTCCTCGCGGCGAGCCGCGCGGATGACGAGCGGCGTCGGTGGCTGCGACTCGGCGCTCATCTCAGCTGGGCCGATCTGGCCGATCGGGGTAGATGTCGTCGATCGTCGTGAGCGCGACGTACGGCGCTGCGGCGGCACGCTCGATGGCCTCGCCGCCGCCCGCGAGCCGGTCGAGCACGCTGATCACGCCGCAGATCTGATGTCCGGCGTCGTGCAGCGCGCCGATCGCCGCCAGCGTCGAGCCGCCCGTCGTCACGACGTCCTCGACGACCACGCAGCGGTCTGCAGGGTCGAGCGGGGGACCCTCTATACGCCGCTGGAGCCCATGCGCCTTGGCGTCCTTGCGTACGAAGAAGGCCTTCGCGCGCGCCCCGCCGGCGAGCGCGGCGCAGGCGACCGGGTCGGCGCCCATCGTCATGCCTCCGACCGCCGTCCCGCCCCACTCGCCGACCTGGGCGGCGACCAGCATGCCGAGCGCGGCAAATCCCTCGGGGCGGAGGATCGCCCGCTTCGCGTCTACGTAGTAATCGGCGCGCGCACCGCTCGTCAGGGTCACCTCGCCGACTACAAGCGCGTCGCGGCGCAGCGCGTCGACGAGGCGTTCGCGCGCCAGCGCCCGGTCGGTCGTATCTTCGTCGAGGACGTCCACCGCGCGGACTAATCTACCGGTGTGATTGCGACGATCGTCCGATTGCTTCGGCTTGCTTCGATCGCGATCTGCCTGATCGTGATCGCATCGTTCGTGGTTTTCGCCATCGAGCAGACGAAAACGGCATCCGGCCATCAGCAGGAACAGGTCACAGGTGGCGCACCGGCGTCGGCGGGCGGCTCGACGGCGCCGAAGCCCGCCGCGAGCAGCGGGGGATCGCACGAGGGCAGCGTGCACAAAGCCATCGACGAAGCTTCGGGGCAGCTCACCTCGCCGTTCTCCGGCATCGTCTCGGGATCGAGCAGCGAATGGGCGACGCGCGGAGCAAAGCTGGTGCTCGCGCTGCTCGTCTACGGCTTCGGCCTCGGCTACGTCGCCCGGGCCCTCCGTGTCAGGGTCTAGACACCAGCCCGGTCACGGACCCGCGTTGCCGCGAACCCGGTTGCTGCCGCCACCGCCCTCGTTGTAGACGTCGACCGGCGTGCCTTCCCGCACCCACGCATAGATGCCCGCGGCGTCCGGGATCGGGACCCGCAGGCATCCGTGGCTGGCCGCGTACGTCGGCACTTCCGCATATCCGTGGATGGCATATCCGCGTATGAAGTAGTTGGAGTCCACCATCCCCTCGCCGTTCGTCCCGAACGTCTTCATGTAGACACGGAAGCGCCCGATCACCGTCGGCGTGGAAGGCTTGCCCGAGCTCATCATGTAGATCGCCTCGACCCGCCCGCCGGGGCCGATCTCCGCGAGCACCTGTCTTGTGAGGTTGGCCTCCACGTGGCGTCCGTCGCCGCGGTAGTGGACGCTGAAGCTGCCCGCCCCCCGGCCCAGGAGCTGGAAGACGCGCCTGCCGGCGTAGGCGACCCGGTTGAGCCCGGTCATCTTGCGGTAGGCGATCAGGGCTCGTCCCGTGCCTTCGTCCAGGACCCCGCTGAGCGGCACCGCATAGTGCATCACCCGCAGCTCGGACTGCAGCAGGCGGACCGACGCTCCCTGCGCGCCGGGGCCCAGATTGGCCTGCACGAACTGCACAGCGGCCGAGCGGGCGCCGAAGGCCGCCTGCTGGGCGGTCGCGTAGTGGGCGACGCGGGCCTGCACCGATCCCGGGCCGCTGCTGACGTAGTTAATCTGGAACTGTCCGCCGCCGTTGCCGATCGCGACGACGGTTCGTCTGACCACAGCGACCTTGCGCCCGTCGCGATACATGCTCACCTTGACGGTCTGGCCGCCGACATATGGCCACACGACCCCGCGCACCACGATGCGAGCGCCGACAAAGGCGAACGGGGGCCTGCCGCCGACCCGCGCCAGAGCGAGAGCCACGCGACCGGGTGCGGCACCGGTCGTCGTGGGCGCCGGTGCTGGGCTCGCCGGCGGCGGCTTTGAGGCGGCGGCGGAGGCGGACGGCGCCGTGATACAGGCGAACACTGCAGGCAGTGCAAGCAGGTGACGGGCCTTCATGAGCGCGATCCTACGCACCCGGGCCGACGAGAGCCCGTTCCGGCGTGATCAGGCCGGCCCGCTTTGCCAGCTGCACCACCGCCCAGACTCCTGCGAGCGCGCCCGCGATCAGCAGAGCCGCCTCTCCTATGTTCCAGTTCTCGAGCGCCGCGAATGCGACCGAGTTGTTCAGCGCGTGGGCGACGAAACAGGGATACAGCGAACCGGTTCGCCGGTAGAGCAGACACAGGCCGACGCCGAGCGCCGCGAGCGGCACGAGGTCGAGCGCCGGTGCCGAGCCGGCATGGACGGCGCCGAACAGCACCCCAGTGATTAGAGCCGCCGGCAGCGTGCCGCGCCAGCTGCGCAGCGCCGTGAAGATGAATCCCCGGAACAGGATCTCCTCGCAGATCGGGGCCACCACGCAGGTCAGGCCGGCGCTGAGGACCAGCAGCCCAGTGCCTTCGTTGGACCCGAGTTGTTCGAGCAGCTTCTCTTTGCTCGGATGAAACGCCGCGGTCCACAGCGCGCTGAACACCACGAACGCGAGCAAGAGCAGGAAGACGCTCTTCGCGGCCGAGCGCCATCCAATCGCAGGCGGGCGCAGCCCGAGCTGCCACGCCCTGACGACGCGGCCGCCGAGACGGGCGCAGTAGACCGCGGCGAGCACGAAGGCGACGTCCTGGACGAACGTGTCGGCGATCACGAGACCCGGCGGCGTGTGCGAGGCGGAGATCGACACACCGAGCGCGAGTGCCGGGATGTCGACGACGAGTCCGCCGAGTGCCGCCAGGACGAGTCCGCCGATGAGTGCGACCGGCGCCGTCCACGCCGGCCATGGCAGCTCCGACCCCGAGGCTCCGGCTGGACGAACCGCGCCCCCGTTCCCGCTCGGCGGCGACGAGGGTTGCGGCGACGTCCGCCCAGCGGGTGTCGGCCCGGCCTCGAGCGCGGAACCCTCGACGGGAGTCGGATCGCCCATCGGCTAGGCCACCCAGTGCCAGGTGGCGAACTGGCCGACGAAGCCCGCCATCAGTAGCGCCGACAGGGCAAGCGCCGGCAGGCGCGCACGGGGCCGGGCCGCGAGCCAGCTCGCGAGCCAGATGTTCAGGGGAAACAGAGCAACCAAAAAGCGCGGCAATGACATGAGCGGCTGCGCGACCACGGGATATGACAGCGGCAGCGCCAGCGCCGCGACCACGTACGCGCCATAGGCGATGGGAAGTGCGCGAAGGACTCCGACGACGGCCGGGACGGCGGCCACGAGGAAGGCGAGGAGCATCAGGTTATGCCCGGCGACCACGAACGGGCTGCCCCCGGCGGCCGCGAAGTAGACGTGATGGCGCTGGAAGGACAGCAGCTGACGAGCGCCGTCGAATGCCGCGCGAACGCCGTCCCAGACGCCCACGTAGGGGCCGGTGAAGTGCCTTCCCCACACGCCCTGGGCATGAAAGGGCGCCAGCACATCCCCGCCGCTGAGCCCGAGGAGGACGCCATAGGCTGCGACGCCGACCGGCAGCAGCGTCAGCCACAACAGGTCCCGGCGCACCCGATAGCGGGGCCGCAGGCGGCCGAGCAACGCGATCGCGGCCGTCAGCGGCGCGCTCCCGCCGTCGGTGTCTCGGCGGCGCACGCGCTCGGCGCTTGGGAAGTCGACCGGCCGGTCCTCCCGGGGGCCATACAGGTAGATGATCACGGCGGGCAGCGCGAGCACCAGTCCCGTGCTGCGCGTGGCGCCCGCGAGCGCGCCGAGTACGCCGACGAGCGCCCAGCGTCCCTGACGGGCGCTCCAGAACAGCCCGACCGACAGCGCGAGGTACAGCGACTCCGAGTAGATCGCCGAGAAGTAGAAGGCCATCGGGGCGAATGCGGTGAGCAGCACGGCCAGGCGGGCGACCTCGCCGCCGCGGCCATTACCGAGCGACAGCCGACCGCCGCGTGCGAGCTCGAGCGTCGTGAGGCGGTGGATGCCGTAGAGGGCGAGCGCCAGCGCGATCAGCGACAAAAGCACCCCGGCGATGACCAGCGGTATGCCGAACATCGAGATCCCTCGCAGCCCCAGCGGGTAGAGCGGGAAGAACGCGGTGCGCGGGGCCGTGAACGGGGTGAGGTCCGGGCGATAGCCGTAGTGGGCGATCACCATGTACCAGGCGGCGTCCCAGCGCGCGGCCGGAGCCGCCAGCAGGTCTCCGAGCCACCCGAACCCTCGCGTCAGCCCGTGCGGGTTGAAGGCGCTGCGCGCCGGACCGAAGCCGAACACGAGCAGCGTTCCGACCCCCGCCACCCACACGACCAGCCGAGAGCTCCACAGCGCCCGCCAGCTCTCGCGCGCCGCGGTCATTCGCTCGGCATCCAGCGAGCGCACTACGACTGCCGGCTCGCTTGCGGTCTCCACGATTGCCAGCTCGGCGGTGTCCGGGTTCATGGTGTCTGCACCGAGCGTAGAGGGCGCCGCGATGTCACCGGCAGGAAATCACATACCGGCGCGGTAATCTCGAAGTTCCGGACATGTCTCGACAAGCACGACAGCGTCGGCGCAGGCATCACGGCGCCGGGGCGACACGGGTTCTACTCGTCGGCGGAGCTGTGGTCGCGGGCGCGCTGGTCATCGGGGTGATCGCCGCGGTCGGCTACGTGCTCGACGTCGCCCGCTCGGCGCCGGCCGTGGCCAAGCTGCACCCCATCCTCGGAGGAGGCTCCTCGCAGGTGTTCGCCTCCGATGGGACGCGCCTCGGCTTCATCCAGTCAGACCAGCTGCGTACGCCGGTCGGCTGGAATGAAAGCCCGGCCAGCCTCAAGGACGCGACGGTCGCGATCGAGGATCAACGCTTCTACAAACACGACGGCGTCGACCTGACTGGCATCTTCCGTGCCGCCATTAAGGACGTCACGCACGGCGCAGCTGTCCAGGGCGGATCGACGATCACCATGCAGCTGATGCGCAACATCTACCTCGGGGGCGACCAGCACACCCTCAAGCAGAAGATCATCGAGGCCAAGCTGGCGCTCGACTACGAGAAAACGCACACCAAGAAGTCGATTCTCACCAGCTACCTCAACAGCGTGCCCTACGGCACCGTCGGTGGGCAGACGGCCATAGGCGTGCAGGCCGCCGCGCGCATCTTCTTCGACAAACCCGCCTCCCAGCTGAACCTCGCGCAGTCGGCCCTGCTCGCAGGCCTCCCGCAGGCTCCGTCGCAGTACAACCCCTTCCGTGACCCGGCGGCCGCCAAGGAGCGCCGCAACGAGGTGCTCACGAAGATGGCCGAACTCCACTACATCACCCCCGGCCGGGCCGCGGCCGCCGAGCACTCGCGCCTGGAAGTGAAGCGCGGCACCTATTACTCGCAGCGGCGGGAGGACTTCTTCTTCGAATACGTGCGCGAGCAGCTCGTGCACCGCTACGGCGAGAAAAAGGTGGCTCAGGGAGGGTTGAAGGTCTACACGACGATCGACCTGAACATGCAGAGGCTCGCGCGCAACGCGATCGCCCAGGTGCTCAACCAGCCCGAAGACCCGGCCTCGGCGATCGTCACGCTCAACCCGGCGAACGGAAACATCGAGGCGATGGCCGAGTCACAGAGCTACGAGAAGTCCCAGTACAACCTCGCGGCGGACGGGCACCGTCAGCCGGGCTCGACGATGAAGGCGATCGACCTGGCCGACGCGCTGTCGCACGGCGTGGACCCCAACAGCACCTATTACCTCTCGCATACGCTCGCTCCGGGCTGGCTGCAGGGCTATCCGAGCTATGAAGTCAAGACATTCGAGGGCACCTCGTTGAACAGGTCCCTCAACCTCGTCAGCGCCACGCTCGCCTCCGACAACACCGTCTACGCGCAACTGGGCGCGGACCTCGGCGAGGAAACGATCACGCAGATGGCCTACAAGATGGGGGTCAAAACCCATCTTTCGAGCTTCCCGGCCGAAGCGCTCGGCGGTCTAACCCTCGGCGTGACGCCGCTGGAAATGGCAGACGTCTACGCGACGCTCGCCGACGGCGGCTGGCGCAACACGCCGATCGCCATCACCAAGGTCGCCTTCCCGGATGGCCACACCGACTACAACTGGGGCAAGCCGCACCGCGTCAAGGTCCTGAGCGACGCGATCACCGCCGAGGAGACGAACATCCTCCACCAGAACGTCCAGAGCGGGACGGCCGTCCGCTCGGCGATCGGCTGCCCGACGGCGGCCAAGACGGGAACGACGAGCGAACTGGTGGACGCCTGGCTCGACGGTTACACCCCGAACTACTCGACGGTCGTGTGGATGGGCTATCCGAACAAGCGCGTCTCGATGACCAGCGTGCACGGTGAACCCCAGCAGGGAGGCGCGCTGCCGGCCGAGATATGGCATACCTACATGGCCGCGGTGACGGAAGGCAAGCCGTGCGTACCGTTCCCGCAGCCGAGCGAAACGCTCTCTTACACGCCGTTCTACGGGAAATTCGCGACCACCGGCCAGGCGCAGGCGCCGAGCGAATCCGAATCCGGCGGCGGTCAGACCAAGAAATCCCCGCAGCGCCACGGCCGAGGCGGCAATGGAGGCGCAACTCCCGCGCCGGGCGCGCCCGCGCCGCCGGCGCCGGCCCCAACCCCGCCGGTCCCCACGCCCGGCGCCGGAGCGCCATCCCCGCGAACGGGCGGCGCCGCTCCCAACTGACGGTCAGCGTCGCAGGCTGCGGGCCAGCTCCAACCCCAAACGCGCACCGTTGCGCGCCATACGTTGAGTTGCTCAGGTTTGACTAAGAGTCCGGCGATGGACGGTCGAGTCAGCTAACGGTCGAAGAGACCGGGGAGCGATCCCCTTCTATCGCGGTGCTGACGCCGCAGTGAGGAGACGCCCATGAACAGTGGCGTCCCATCGATGCACGAGTCGCCTTCCGGCGACTCCCTCGCAGTATGCCGCCGTTCTCCGTTCGGAGCCGGCCGCAAGATGCTTCTCGCCGGTCTCTTGACGCTGGGATCGCTCTTTGGCCTGGTCTTTGCCGGCAGCGCGCTGGCGGCGACCGCAACCGTCGGGCTGGGCACCGCTGCCAGCTTCTCGGTGCTCGGCGGCTCGACGGTGACCAACACCGGCCCCACGACGATGTTCGGCGATCTCGGGCTGAGTCCGGGATCATCGGTCACGGGCGCGCCACATGTGCTTGGACAGACGCACGTCGATGACGCGGTCGCGATCGGGGCCAAGAATGCCCTGACCACCTCCTACAACGATGCGGCGGGCCGCCCCAGCAACGGCTCGGCCGGGACGGACCTGTCCGGACAGACCTTCCTGCCAGGCGTTCGCACCGCCAGCAGCTCGTTGCTGCTGTCATCGGGTGCCGTCACCCTCGACGCCCAGGGCGACCCCAACGCCGTGTTCATCTTCCAGATCGGCTCGACGCTGATCACGGGCTCGAGCACCACCGTCGCGCTCATCAACGGCGCGCAGGCCTGCAACGTGTTCTGGCAGGTCGGCTCGTCCGCGACGCTTGGAACCGGCACGCGCTTCGTCGGCACGATCATGGCTTCGGGGAACATCACGGCGAACACCGCCGCGACGATCCATGGCAGGCTGCTCGCGCAAACCGAAGCGGTGAACATGGACACCAACACCATCACCACCTCCAACTGCGCCTCCAGCGTCACCGGAACCGGCGGTGGCACCGAAACGACCACGCCGGCAGAAGCAACTGCGCTCGCAGCAGCCACGGTGCTGGCAGAAACCACAGCGAGCGGGACAACGGTCGCCCCGAGCGTGAAACCCGGCGCCACTCCGCCCGCGAATGCACGGAAAACGACGGGAAAGCGCAGTCATCGCCGCCCCCCGCGCCACCATGGTTCACGAAGGACCAGCAAACGACGCCCGCTCGCCCGACCCGCGCTCCCCCACCGGCGAGGCTCGTTCACAGGCTGAGCGAGGCTCGGAGAGGCTGGCGGCGCAGACGTCGCCCAGCCATGTCCGCACCATGAACATAACGATCACCCCACTCCTTGGCTCGCGCCCGGGCTCATCGCATGCGGCCCTGTCTTCGGGGCGGGTCGGGCGCGCGCTGATTGCCGTGCTCGCCGCGACGTGCCTGTTCGCGACCAACGGGGCCTCAGCCCGCGCCGGCGTCGGAGGCCCAGTGCGGTCAACGCAGCAGCTTGCGGTCCTAACGGTGGCGCACGGCGTGCACTCGACGCCCCAATCCGGGACTCGTCAGCTGTCGGTGATCGCCGGTCGCACGCCGATCACCGGCGAGCAGACCACGCTGCCCGTGATCGGCGACTTGACAGGTCCCGACGGCAGACGTTGGCTGCGCGTGATGCTCCCGGGTCGCCCCAACGGGCGAAGCGGCTGGATCGCCGCCCAAGGCACCCGCCCACTCGTGACGGGCTGGCACCTCGTCATCGACCTCACACGCCGCCGCGTCACGGCCTACCGCGACGGGCGCATAGCGAGAGCGTTTCTGGCGGTCGTCGGCAAGCCGTCAACGCCGACGCCGACCGGCGAGTTCTTCGTCGAGGAGACTGTCCAGATGAGTGGCGGCGAGGCCGGTGGCCCGTTCGCGCTGGCGCTCAGCGCCCGCTCGGACGCGTTGCAGGAATTCGAAGGCGGTCCCGGACAGATCGCAATGCACGGGCGCGACAACCTCGGCGGGACGCTCGGCACGGCCGAATCGCACGGGTGCATCCGCGTCGACACGGCGAGCATCGACTGGCTGGCCGCGCGCGTCGGCCCGGGCACCCCTGTCACGATCTACCAGCGCTAGCCTCCGAACCCGCTTCGCGCTGCCCACGCTGGTAGTTTGATCCTCGATATGTGAAACGACGGCGACCCCGAGACGTGGGGCGCCAGATGGGACGCGGCGTGGCAAAGGAGGACAAGGTTGAATTCGAGGGCGAGGTGATCGAGGCTCTCCCGAACGCGATGTTCCGCGTGAAGCTCGACAACGATCACGTCGTGCTGGGGCACGTGGCCGGAAAGATGCGGCGCTTTCGCATTCGCATCCTGCCGGGCGACCGCGTGCGCTGCGAGCTCTCCCCCTACGACCTGGACCGCGCGCGGATCGTCTACCGGCACCGCTGAGCACGGGCATCGCCGAGCGCTCTCTGATCGAATCCATCGCTGCCGAGCTGGCGGGCACGATCGCCGGCGATGCGGCGAGCAGCGAGATCGCCGGCGGGCGCGGGAGGATCGTCCGGGGCATCGGCGACGACGCATCAGTCGTGTTGGCTCGGCCGGTCTGCGCCGTGTCCGTCGACGCGATGGTCGAGGACGTCCACTTCCGCCTGACCAACGGTTGGGCCACGCCGGCCGAGGTCGGACATCGCGCGCTGGCGGGGGCGTTGTCGGACCTGGCGGCGATGGGGGCCGAGCCCGGCGAGGCGTACCTCGTCCTCGGCCTACCGCATGGCTTTGCCGAGGAGCGCGCGCTCGAGCTGGTGCGCGAGGCGATCGCCCTGGGCGCGGAGACGGGCACGGCGATCGCCGGTGGGGACGTCGTGGTCGCGCCCGTCCTCACCGTCTCGGTCACGGCTGTCGGCTGGGCGCAGACCGAGCAGGAGCTGATCGGCCGCGATGGGGCGGTGCACGGGGACATCGTGGGCGTCACCGGAAGGCTCGGCGGCGCGGCCGCCGGACTGGCGGTCCTCGAGGGTCGAGCCGAGGCCACCCCGGGCGCAGAGGCCGCGCTGCGGCGGGTGCGGCGTCCCCGTCCCCGGCTGCGGGAGGGGCGGGCTCTCGCAGGCGCCGGGGTGCACGCGATGATCGATCTGTCGGACGGGCTGGCCGCCGACGCCGGGCACATCGGCCGCAGCAGCGGCGCTCACCTCAGGTTGCGCCTGGCGACCCTCCCGCTCGAGGATGGCGTCCAGGAGATCGCCGCCGAGCTCGATATCCCGGCCTGGCGGCTGGCAGCCGGGGCGGGGGACGACTACGAGCTGTGTTTCTGCGCCTCACCGGGCAACCGCGCGCGCGTGGAGGAGGCCGTCAGCGCCCAGGGCGACGTCGAGGTCAGCTGGATCGGCGAGGTGATCCCGGGGGCGCCGGGGGCGACGTTGTCAGACGAGCGGGGCGACGACGTTCGCGTCGAAGGGTTCGAGCACCGCTGGTAGGCGCCGCGCCGGTGCGCGAGCCGACACCCGCGGCGCGTCGATCGCCCGCGGCAGCCCGCCGCCGGGGAGGGTGCGCGCCGCGCCCCTGGGCACCGTGCGGGTCAGCCGCGCATACACGAGCAGGCGTTTGGCGGCGCTGAAAAGCGGCGTACAGGCCGAGAGCACCAGCCGGCTATAGCCAACGCGGGCGACCGCCGCCTGGACGTTCGTGGGCGCGACGATGCGGTGGCCGATGACGGTGTAGGTGAAGTCGGCGTAGGGCATCTTCAGCAGGATCGAGTTGCCGCGGGAGAGCGCGTCGATGTGACGGAAGGGCGACAGGAACGTCGTTCGATGGCCGGCGATCGCGGTCGTGCCCGCGACGCCGGGGAACTTGGTTTCCGGGAAGACGCCCGGGCCGCTCTCGAGGGCCGCGGTGCTCGTGCCGTTGACCACGACGAAGCTCGCGCCGATGCGCGGGATCTGGATGCGCCCGACGGGACTTCCCTCTCGAGCGTGGCGGCGCAGCTCGCCGGCCAGGAACGCGATGCGCGCGCTCTGCTCGGCGAGGCTTGCGAGCGTGCGCCTCTCACCCGCAGTCGGCGAAGCGCGTTCCACCTTGCGCAGCGCGCCGCTGAGATGGTCCTGCCTGAGTTTCGCGTAGATCGCCGAGATCGGCTCCTGCCAGACGAGCGTGAGGCCGGCATCGAGCAGGGCGAGCGCGCCGCTCGCGATGAGCATCACGGCGAGCGCGCGCACTGCGCGGCGCGACCAGCCGGGACGATCGTCCGGCATGCCGAGCATGCCGCCTGAGGTCTTCGGGATCAACTGGATCTCGGGCACCGCCCACCTATCGTCGCAGAGCCGACTCGGTACCACCGAGCGACCCGGGGCCAGCGTAGGACAGCGGCCCGCGAATCGTGATCTCGACCTCGTCCACGATACCCCCGCTCGGAGGCTTCGCCAGCGTCGCGAAGGTGAGCATTCCGGTGACGACCGCACAGCCGAGGGCGACGCTCCACAGGATCGCCCCGGCCACGCCCACGTGGGCACCCGCGATCAACAGGACGGCCGTCCAGGCAACACCGCCCGGGCCGAGGCCAAGCTGGTGGGCATAGAACGCGACGAGCAACAGGAGGGGCGCGACGCCGAGGGCGAGCAGCGCGAACGAGCCGAGTCGTCCAGGGCGAAGCTCGGGCGAGGCGATCAGCAGCCACAGGTGCAGCGCCGGGAGCATCAACAGCGCCGTGAACGGATCGGACAGCCAGGCGATCAGGCTGACGGCCAGCAGTACAAGGAGCAGTGGAAGCCCGACGACGTTCGGGTCCGGGCGCACGCTCCATTGCAGGCGCCGCAGCAGCCTGGCCCACGCGACCCACGCGAGGGCAAGCACGAGCACGACGACCACGACGGTTGCGGCCGCCGACGCATTGAACGGCAGACCGCTCGCGGGCACGGGAGCATGCGGCGCGGGCATCAGGCCGATCACGCCGAGCAGGTACGCGAACACGGCACATCCGAGGAACGGCAGCGCGCAGCTGAGCGTCCAGAGCGTCCAGTGCCCAACGGGCGCCCGGCGACGGCGCAGGCGAGCGAGACCGTCGGCGGCGAGGATGAGGGGCCCGAGCAGCAGGGTGCCCACGAGCAGTCGCACCGCCCACGCCGGAAGGATCTTGTGCTGCAGCGGCACCCCCGTCTGCGGCGCGGAGGACACCTCCGGCGCACTGTCGACCGCCCCGACAGCGCTCAGGACGGCACGGCCGATTCCTTCAACCCGTTCGCGCGTGACGCGAGTCGTCGCGGACGGGCCGTGTTCGCCTGACACCTGGACGAGGACGGCCGGCACCCCATGGGCGCCGAGAACACCCTGCTCGCCTACCGCAAAGGGAACGGCGAGGTGCGCGAGCTGGCCAAGCGAGCTGGGCGCGCCCGGGTTCGAGCCCGTCTCGCGGGTGATCGCGTCCGCCACGGTACGCTGCAGCTGGAGCGGGGCCGAACCGTAGCCATCGGAGTAGGGCACGACGAACGGGCGGCTTGCATGCCGGCCGGCGACGTCGCCCAGCACGATCGCCGCATCCACCGGTCCGTGAAGCGTCGCGGCCAGGTTCGCGGCGCCGGCGTCGCCGCCGCTGCCGCCGCTCGTGGAGACGAGGACGATCGTACGCTTGGTCTCGCGGGCCGCGAACACCCGGGCCAGCTCGAGCAGCGCCGCCGTCCCGGACAGCTCGGCCTGGGATCCCCGCCCGGCTGCGTCGCGATGGGCGAGGATCAGGATCGGCGGTGCGTTGGTGGAGCCCGGACGCTGGCCGATCACGGTCGTGAGCGTGCGCTCGCCGTCGATCGTCTGACCTCTGAAGCGGACGCTGTGAACCGAGAAGCCGCCGCCGGCCGTGCCGCCGAGGCCTTCGAGCGTTCGCGCGACGTAGCCTGCCAATGCCTGGTCGCCCGGGCCGCCCGGACGTCGGCTCGGGTATCGGGCGGCGATGGCCTGGAGTCCGGAGAACGCGCGGGCGCCTTCGAACGCGTCCGGCGCAAGGGTCGAGGTGAGCGCTGCAGGGCGCCCGGTGAGCGAGAACGCCGCGATCGCGAGCGCGAACAGGAACGGCAGGAAGGCCGCGCGGTAGAGGCGCCCGTTGAGCATCGCCTAGACGATAGTTCGCCTGTCGCTCCCGAGGTCCCGATAAAGATCCGCAAGATGCGCAAGCGGGGATATCCATCGCGCCCCGCAAGACCACCGCCGAATCGGGGCGCCCGGTTAGGTATCGTGCCGCCGCGTGCTCCAGCCCGTCGCCGTAGGACACAAGACGCTCGCCGATTACACGCACATCGTCGGGCGCGAGCTGATCTCCGAGATTCGCGAGCTGGCCGAGCCGCTGCAGGGCCAGCGAGTGGTTCACATATCGGCCACGGCCTTCGGAGGAGGGGTATCGGAGATCCTCTACACCCTCGTGCCGCTGATGCGCGACGTCGGGCTCGACTGCGAGTGGCAGGTCATCTACGGCCGCGAGGAGTTCTTCAACGCGACCAAGCTCATGCACAACGCCCTCCAGGGCGCCCCGCAGGATCTCGACGAGGAGCAGTGGGCGACATGGCTGCGTTTCGGGGAGATCAACGCGCGCGAGCTGACCGGCGGCTGGGACGTCTGCCTGGTGCACGACCCCCAGCCCGCGACGTTGCACCAGCTCGTGCCGGAGAAGGCGAAGGGGTGGGTGTGGCGCTGCCACATCGACCTGTCGACGCCGAACCCTCAGACGATCGCGCGCCTACTGCCCTACATCGCCGCCTACCCGGACTCGCTGTTTCACATGCAGGACTACGTGCCCGCGGGCATGCAGGGCCGGGTGCACGTCGTGCCACCGGCGATCGACCCGCTGACTCCGAAGAACATGGCGCTCTCACCCGAAGACGCATCGTTCGTCTGCGGACAGTTCGGAATCGACCTCGACCGTCCGCTGATGTGTCAGGTCTCGCGCTTTGACCCGTGGAAGGATCCGCTCGGAGTGATCGACGCCTATCGGCTGGTCAAGGAGTCGATGCCGGAGGTGCAGCTCGCGCTCGTGGGGTCGATGGCCAGCGACGACCCCGAGGGATGGGACTACTTCAACGCGACCGTCGCCCATGCAGACGGCGACTCGGACATTCACATCCTCAACAACTTCAACAACGTCGGAGCCATCGAGGTGAACGCCTTTCAGTCGCACTCCGACGTGCTGATCCAGAAGTCGATCCGCGAGGGCTTTGGGTTGACGGTCTCGGAGGCGATCTGGAAGGCACGGCCGTTCGTCGGCGGGAACGTCGGCGGCATACCGCTTCAGATCGAGGACGGCATCACCGGCTTTCTCGTCTCCAGCGCAGAGCAGTGCGCGCAGCGGTCGCTGGAGATCCTCTCCAACCCGGACGTCGGGCGAGGCCTCGGCCGTGTCGGCAAGGAGCACGTCCGCCGCCATTTCCTGATGCCGCGCTATCTGCGCGATTATCTACGCATCTTCAACGAGCTGAAAGACGCATGAACGGCGAGCCGGCACAGCGGACTCCGCTGGTGCTGGTCAGCAACCGTGGGCCGGTGACCTTCCACGCGGGTGGTGAGGTGCAGCGCGGATCAGGCGGACTCGTGACGGCGTTGACCGGGCTCGCGTCCTACCGCGAAGCGACCTGGATCGCCTCGGCGATGAACGAGTACGACGCGGAGGTCTCGCTCGAACACGGCGGCCGCGCGTTCCCCGTCCGATCCCCGGCCGGTGGGGAGTTCGAGGTCCGGCTGGTGGTGAGCGACGCCGACGCATACGACCGCTTCTACAACGTCTTTGCGAACCCGATGCTGTGGTTCATCCAGCACTACCTCTGGGATCTGTCGAACGCACCGGACATCCGCCGTGAGGAGATCGAAGCGTTCGAGTTCGGCTACAACGTCGTCAACGAGGACCTCGCGCGGGCCGTCGTCGAGGAGCTGGAGGCCCATGACGAGCCGGTGGTGATGGTCCACGACTACCACCTCTACACGCTGCCTGACCTCGTGCGCCGCGCCCGTCCGGACGTGTTCCTGCATCACTTCATCCACATTCCCTGGACGCAGGCCGACGCCTGGCGCGTGCTGCCGTCGCGCATTCGAGAGGAGATATTCACGGGCCTGTTGGCGAACGACATCATCGGCTTCCACACGCGCTCCTACCGGCACAACTTCCTGCAGTGCTGCCGTGACCTGATGGACCTCGAGGTCGACTTTCAGCGCGGGATCGTACGGTTCGGCGAGCGCGAGGTGTGGGTCAGGGCGTATCCGCTGCCGATCGACCACCAGGCGACCCGGCTGATCGCGCAGAGCGAGCGCGTGAGCCGCTTCGAGCAGGAGCTGCTGCGCCGGCGACGCGACTTCCTGATCCTGCGCGTGGACCGCGCGGACCTGAGCAAGAACGTCCTGCGGGGATTCTCGGCGTTCGACCTGTTCCTCGAGCAGCATCCCGAGTTCACCGAGCGGGTGACCTTCGTCGCCCAGCTGATGCCGTCGCGGACAGACGTGCCGCAGTACGCCGAGTACCTGGAGCGGATCGAGGCGCTCGTCGCGGTCGTCAACCACCGCCACGGGACCCCGGACTGGATGCCGGTCCAGCTGAAGCTGCGCGACGACCTCGAGGAGGCGATGGCGGCCTACAAGCACTACGACGTGCTGCTCGTCAACGCCATGTTCGACGGCATGAACCTCGTCGCCAAGGAGGGTCCGATCGTCAACGAGCACGAGGGCGTCTCGATCCTCTCCGAGAACACGGGCGCACACGAGGAGCTCGGGGAGTACGCGCTGTCGGTGAACCCGTTCGACATCCAGGAGCTCGCCGACTCGATCTATGCGGCGCTCACGATGGACCCGCGCGAGCGCCGCCGGCGCGCCGCGGGACTGGTGGAGATCGTCACCTCCCGGGACCCCGGCGACTGGATCGACGAGCAGCTGGCCGACATCCGTGCGAAGGGGCGATCCCGCTAGCCCGTCGTGCACGTCGCCATGCGGAGGCGGGTGGCGACCGGACCGCATTTCCCGACCCGCTAGTCTTTCCGCAGCAAAGCGCATGACCCTGCCCGCACCGATATACGACCTGATGCTGCTCCTCGACACCCAGGCCGAGGACGCGACCCGTGCGAAGATCGTGGCCGATGCACGCGCGGCGATCGAGGCGCAGGGAGAGCTCGTCCGCTATGACGAGTGGGGGGAGCGAGCGCTCGCCTATCCGATCGAGCGCAAACCGAGCGCCGAGTATCACCTGCTTCAGTTCCACGCCGGCAGCCCAGAGCTGCTGGCGGCGCTCAACCGCTCCCTGCGGATCACCGACGGCATCATGCGCTTCCGCATCATCAAGCTGAAGCCCGGTGTTCCCGAGGCCCCGGACATGCGCTCCGGTGCAAGCGCCCCACGTCGGGCAGAGTCCGACGCGAGCCCCGAGCCGGCACCCGACGGCGAGGTCCCCGCCGAGCTCCCGGTCGCCGAGCCGGCCTAGCCGCCAAGGATCGCCCGCGGCGCTCGCCTTGCGCGGTTACGGATTCAGCGCCGTCGTAATAAGATCGGCACATGGGCTGGGCTGAGGACATGGGGGACGCGAACAACAGGACGGATGTGCTCCGCGCATCGCCGCCGATGTTCGACTCGCGCGTGCTCGATGCACTCTCGCGGGTGCATCCGGCCGTTCCCGTCATCATCTTCCTCCCAGCGATCGTCGCGATGTTCGCGTGGAGCCTGTCGAACGCGAGCGTGCCGACGTCGATCGGGCTCGTCGCCGGGGGTTATGCGCTGTGGACCCTGTTCGAGTACTGGCTGCATCGGCTGGTCTTTCACTTCGAGCCCCAGCACGGACTCGGCGCGCGCCTTCACTGGATCATCCACGGTGTCCACCACGATCATCCGAACGACCCGCTGCGCCTCGTCATGCCCCCTGCCGTCAGCGTGCCCCTTGGGGCCGCCGTGTTCGGCGTGCTCTATGTCATCTTCGGGACCGGGTATGCGCCCGGTCTGGGCGCCGGGTTCTTCGCCGGCTACCTCGTCTACGACATGATGCACTACTACCTGCACCACTTCCGTCCGCAGGGACGTCTCGGGCGGATTCTGCGCGAACGGCACATGCGCCACCATTTTCAGGACGACACGCGTGGCTTTGGAATCAGCGCGCCATACTGGGACGAGGTGTTCCGCACGTCCTCGCGCGAGAAGCGATCTTCGCAATAAGCGAGTTGGCGCGGCCCGGACACGCGAGTTGCGCCCGCATGCCGCTCTAGACTCGATGCGCCAGCCCGCGAGCCTCGCTGCTCGCGACACCGCACGAGGAACAAGCTGAAAGGAACCGAGCCGTGGCCTCAACCAACATAAACAGAGTCGTGATGACAGGGAACCTGACCGCCGACCCCGAGCTGCGTTCGCTGCCGAGCGGCATGTCGGTGTGCAGCCTGCGCATCGCATGCAACACGCGCCGCAAGAACGCGAGCACCGGGGAATGGGAGGACAAGCCCAACTATTTCAACGTCACCGTCTGGGGGGCGCAGGGCGAGAACGCGGCGCGCTACCTGTCCAAGGGACGTCCGGTGGCGATCGACGGGCGCCTGGAGTGGCGCGAGTGGGAGGCCCAGGACGGGACGAAGCGCCAGGCAACCGATATCATTGCCGACTCGGTGCAGTTCCTGGGCTCGCGCGATGACTCCTCCGGCGGAGGCGGATTCGCCGGCAACGGAGCCTCCAAGGGCAGCGACGTCCCGGCTGACGAAGGGGATTTCCAGCCCGCACCTGCCGGCGGCACGACCGGTGACGACGACATTCCGTTCTAGCCAGTACAGCGAGGTCCCTGTGTTTTCCACAACAGTCATACCCGAACGCGACCGCAGCCACGGCGGCGAGCGCTGATGGCCAAAGCGCGCGGTCGCGGCAAGCCGGTTCGCCGGCGCGACAAGAAGGGCGGACCGGGCAGCGGGCGGCGCAAGCCGTGCCAGCACTGCCGCGACAAGATCGAGCAGGTGGACTACAAGGACGTCGCCTCGCTGAGAAAGTTCATCTCCGAGAAGGGCAAGATCCGCTCTCGCCGCATCACCGGGTCCTGCAGGCGCCACCAGGTGCAGATCGCCCGCGCTGTCAAGCGCGCTCGCGAGCTGGCGTTGCTGCCGTATGTGAACG
>JAOPZB010000159.1 GCA_025964355.1 Solirubrobacterales bacterium
CTCGCGCGCGCGCCGAGAGCGAGGGCGTGCGTGTCGTCTGGCGCATCGACCTCCCCGACATCTCCGGCACGCACCTGCACCCCGCCGACATGCGCGGCGCGATCGTCTCGCTCGACCGCTCGGACCCCTACGGCACGTGGCGCTGGGGCGGCCCGCAGTGGACCGGGCGGACGGGGCAGGGGGCGGCCGGGCGCCTGGCCGGCATCACGATCGCCGTCCTTGACCCGCCCGCCGTCGCGGCACGCTGGGCGGAGGTGCTGGGGCTGGCGGTCGGCGACGGCGACACGCCCGCGTTGGCGCTTGACGGCGGCGAGGTGCGTTTCGAGCAGGCCGACAGCGAGCGCGCTGAAGGCCTCGTCGAGATCGCCGTCGAGTGGCCGGGCGCAGAGCCCGGCGCGGGCGAGGTCAACGAGGTCGGCGGCCTGCGCCTGCGCCGGCTCGCGGCCGGACAGGCATCCGAGCGCGGCGTCTGATCAGCCGCTGAGCGCTGCGAAGCGCGGGTCGCGACGCTCGAGGAAGCTCGTCACGCCCTCGACGAAATCGGGAGCGGCGAACGACTCGAGCATCAGCCGGTCGGCCTCCTGGAGTGCATCCGGCAGATCGCGCTGCAGATCGGCGTAGACCTGGCGCTTGATCGTCGCCATGCTCGCCGGCGAGCAGCACGAAGCGAGCTCGCGCGCATAGTCGAGCGCCTCGTCGAGCAGCCGCTCCGGGGCGATCACGCGGTTGACGACTCCCAGTGACTGAGCCTCCTCGGCGAGCACGACGCGTCCGGAGAGCAGCAGGTCGAGCGCGCGTTCGGGACCGATGAGGCGCGGTAGCAGCCAGGAGATGCCGTGCTCGGCCACCAGACCGCGACGTGCGAACGCGGTCGTGAGCTTCGCGCCCGCCGCGGCGAAGCGCAGATCGCACATCAGCGCCTGCACGAGCCCGATCCCGGCGCAGGCGCCGTTGATCGCGGCGATGATCGGCTTCGGGATCGACAGCGGGAAGGTTTGCGCCCGGCGCTCCGCGGCATGGGCGCTCACGTCCACGTTGCCGTCGCCGAGTGCCTGCAGGTCCTGCATGTCGGCGCCCGCGCAGAAGCCCCTTCCGGAGCCCGTGACCACGATGACGCGGACCTCCGGCGAGCTCGCGCACTGCTCGAGCAGGCCGAAGTAGGCGTGCTCCATCTCGACCGTCCATGCGTTCAGCCGGTCGGGGCGGTTGAGGGTCAAAAGCGCGACGCCGTCCGCGACGCTCCTCTGCACGACCTCGACGTCCTGCATCACTTCGCTCATCTGGCCTCCTAGCGCTCTCCGGTTCGCGTCCCCCGCGAGCCTACCCCTTCGGGGCCGGCGTCGGGGAAGCGGCGCGCCCGGGTCCCGCCGGGATCGAGCTGGCTGCTCGACGGCGTCTGTGCACCGCGCACCGGGAGCGGCTTCCGGCGCAGGACCGAGTCGTCAGGTCCAGCTGTTGATGCGCCGCGGGAGGGCGGCATGCGCTGCTGCTCGAGTGCCCGGGCGAGCAGCAGCGCGATGTCCTGACCCTAGTTTTCCTTCGCTTTGATCTCCAGCGGGACCGAGGATTTGCCGGTCTCTTTAATGATTTTCAGCGTCGTGGGCGCCGAGACCGTTTCGATTCCCGACGTGAACTTCGTGGTCAGCGTGTCTTTCGGGCCGCCCTGGAAGGATTCCACGAGCTGGGCGCCGGACACCCTCGTTTTGTAGATCACGTTCTGGGGCAGGCCCATTTTGTCGATCGGTTTGAGTTCGCCGATGACCGACCCTTCGAGAGTCGATGTTTCCGTCTGGCTTCCGCAGTTGTAGATCGCCAGTGCTGTCAAAGGCGCCTGCGGTTTGAGATCAAGGCCAACGACGGCGATCTGCCTGCCTTCGACTTCTTCGTTTCTTATGAAGCCCAGTTCGGCTTCAAGGGGAAGCGTCTTGATTTCGGATTTGGCCGATCCGCTCTGGCACTGGACTTCCTGAGGGTTCTGGCATCCCTGGAATTCGATTTCCACGGTGGCCGTTTTCGGATTTCTCCATTCCCCGTTGAGGTTGGCGTTGATGCATTTGATCGTCGGCGCCCCGACGGTCGTGAGCTTCGATTCTTCGCCAGCGCCCAAGAACGTCAGTTTTTCGCTCGCGCTCGCCGGGACCCATTCCCATCTGCCGGTTCCGGGTTTAGCAACGGTCACGCATTGGCCGCCCTTGTAGATGCCTTTCCCGAGCGCCGTGCTGACGCACCGTCCAGCTTCCGGGAGCGCGTGCACTTCATATGGGGCCGCCGACGAGCTCGAAGCTCCGAAGGCGGCCAGTGCGAGCACGGCGAGGAGGCAGATCTGCCCCACCCTGATGACCTTCATGTCTGCCTCCATCTCTCTCTAGGACCCTGCGGCGCTTCGCGCACCCTCCAGTACGCAAGCACCGAACCCCCCGAAACACGGGACGAACGGGTCGATCTTTGCAGAAAGGTCGATACCCGTCAAGACGCTCGGGTAAAACGAGTACTTCCCCGTACGAATAATGGAAATGCTCTCCCCCTCGACTCTAGGCGCTTCCCACCACGAGTTCACGCCAAGCAGCACAATACCCGCAAAACGCATCCGCTAAACGCGACTTTCGCGCCTCGTCTGATGTTGGACGACATCGAGAACGACATCGTCCAGGGAACGCGTCGGCGACCAGCCGATCAACTCGCCGATCTTGGTGATGTCGGGGATCCGTCGGTACATGTCCTCGAAGCCGTCCCCATACGCATCGGCGTAGGCCGTCAGAGCCACGTCAGAGGACGAGCCGGTTAGGGCGATGATCCGCCTGGCGAGGTCCAGAATCGATATCTCGGTGGTGGCGCCCACGTTGAACACGTTGCCGTAGGCGCGGTCCTCGTCGATCAGCCCAGTGAGTGCGCGAACCACGTCGCTCACATGGCAGAAGCAGCGTGTCTGGCGGCCGTCGCCATAGACGCTCAGGGGCTGCCCGGCGAGCGCCTGGGAGACGAGCGTCGGCACGACCATGCCGTAGCTTCCGGTTTGCCGTGGCCCGACCGTGTTGAACAGGCGCACGACGATCACCGGCAGGCCGCGCTCGCGCCAGTAGGCCATCGCCAGGAACTCGTCGATCGCCTTCGAGCAGGCGTATGCCCAGCGCGACTTGTCGGTCGAGCCCATCTGCAGGTCGCCGTCCTCGCGGAAGGGGAGCGCCGAGCTCTTGCCATACACCTCGCTGGTCGACGCGATCAGCACAGGCTTGCCGTGCCGCTCGGCATGCGCGAGCACGACCTCCGTGCAGTGCACATTCGTCTCGATGGCCCGCACGGGGCTCTCGACCACGAGCCGCACGCCGACCGCGGCCGCGAGGTGAACGACGACATCCGACCGGGCCACCAGGGCGTCAAGCACGTCCCCATCGGCCACCGAGCCGACGGTGCAGTGCAAGCCGTCGTGTATCTCGAGATGTGCGAGGTTCTCGACCGACCCCGTCGAGAGGTCGTCAAGCACATTCACGTCATGCCCCGCCTCCAGGAGGTGGTCACACAGATGCGAGCCGATGAAGCCGGCGCCGCCGGTTACCAGGAACCGCATCTAACACGCGTCGATCATGCCGAGCTCGTGGGGCGCCGGCTATGCCGCAGCACGGTTCCCCCGAAGGCCCCGAGGACGAGGATCGCCACCGCTCCCCCGATAAGCGCGAGGGTCGAGCCCTCGCTGCTCGGCGAGCCTGGTTCGCGCGCCGCACGCAACACCGTCGGTGTGATCGGCGGCGAGGACCGGGAGCCACGGCCGGATCCGGGGGAGGAGGACGTGGCGCGCGGGGTTGGTCCTGCGGGCGCGCCGCCCTTGCCCTTGCCTGCACCGTGGCCGCCGTTGGAGCCCGGCGGCTTGATGCCGGCGCCGAAGAGCGTGCTTTCAGAGCTCTGTTGCGGCGATGATGTGCTTTCGGAGGTTTGCTGCGGCGATGATGTCGCGCCCGTCTGACGGGCCTGGTTCAGGGGCAGCGCGTACTCCTTCGCGGCGGGCGAGCCGGGGTCGACATGCACCCCCGGTTCCAGTGCATAGGCCGCCTGGGCGCAGGCGGCGACGCAGGTCACCGCGACCACCGCAAGCGTTGCGCTCACCCTGAAACCCCCCACACGCATATGTCTGAAGATAGCCGTTTGACAACTGCTTGAACAGAGATGCGACCTGTTGCCTAACGCGGTGTCACGTGCGGTCAGCGCGCGGGAGCTGCGGGCACTCTGCGCGCGAGGGCTGCGAGCGTCGGATTGCGCGGGTTCAGGTCGTGCGCGCGCACGTAGTCGCGATGTGCGACGGTCAGACGAGCCTCGCGAACCGCGATGTCGCCGAGCAGCGCCCAGGTCACGAAGCTGTCCGGTTCGCGCGCGAGCGCGCTGAGCAGCACTCGTTCGGCGGCCGCCGCCTGGTCGTATCGCGCAAGAGCGGCGGCCTTTATGTAGTAGGTGCTCGTTGCGTCCGCATCGACGTCGAGCGAGCGGTTCGCATCGGTCAGCGCCGCCGCCGGGTTGCCCGCCAACTCGCTCTGTGCACGGGAGCGGTAGACCTGCGCGAGACCCTGTCGCGTGAGGCTCGCACCAGTTGCGATCAGCGCGATGACCACCGCCGAGACGCCAATCGCGAGCGCCCACCGCATGCCCCCTGATCGCGTGCTCGGTCCGTTTGCCTGCGCGGCCGGTCGGCTCCTCGGCCAGACGAGCACGGCGGCGCCGGCCAGCGCGATGGCCGTCAGCCCCGGCAGCAGATGCATCCAGTCGACGCTCGCCTGCACGAGCCACGCCGTGAACGTGCCAACGCCGGCCGTCAGAAGCCCGCGGCGCAACTGCGAGCTCCTGGCGCCGCGGCGCATCCGCACCGCTCCCCAGAAGACACCGCCGACGAAGCAGACGAGCAGCGCGAGCCCGACGAGCCCGAGATCGGAAAGAGCCTGAAGCTCGAGCGAATGCGGCTGGTCGACGTCCTCGGTGGTCGCGCGGCGCTGGAAGTAGGGACGGGAGAAGTTGCCGGCGCCAACCCCGGCCACGGGATGCGCCTGCCACACGCTCCAGGCGATCCGCCAGTAGTCATAGCGATTCCCCGCGCCGCTCAGCAGGCGTGAGTTGGAGGTCGCGGCGGGGGCGCGACTTTCCGCCGGTTCGCTCAGGCGGACGAAGGC
>JAOPZB010000014.1 GCA_025964355.1 Solirubrobacterales bacterium
GCCCCGGCCAGCCTCCCGATCACCGCGAGGCCGAGGATCGCGAGCGCGGAGGCGAGAAAGGCGACGTCGTGGCGCGACCATGGACGGTAGGCGCGTGGTGCGCGGCGAGCGGTAGCGAAGCCGCGTAACTCGAGCGTGGCGGCCACGTCCATCGCGCGATCGAGCGAGCCGGCGATCACTGCACGCAGCAGGGCCAGGCGTGCGCGGGCCCCGTGCGGCGAACCCTCCGGGCGCGTCCTCTGCGCGTCGGCGAAGCGCTGGGAGTCGGCGGCCAGCACGGGAATCATGCGTGTGGCCAGCGAGGCCGTGAGCGCCGAGCGGAACGAGAGGCGGCGCAGGATCCTCAGGGCCTCGTCGGGATCCACCGCGAGGCTCGCGAGCGTTGTGATGAGGATCAGAAGCATGACCTTCAGTGCGATCACGGCACCGAAGACGACCGCCTCGAGCGTCAGGTTGCCCTGACCGAACGGACCGAGATAACCGAGGCGGGCGAACACTGCGAGGCCGTCGCGCGAGACCAGCACGTTGACCAGCACGATCGGAAGCCAGACGATCGCCGCGGTTCGCATCGAACGCGCCAGCGGCCGGCCGACCCCGGCGCCCGCCCCGGAGAAAAGTACGGCGAGCAGCAGCGCGAGGAGAACGAGCGGATGGTCGAAGAGGAGGGTGGCGGCCGACAGCGCCGTGGCCCACAGCGCTCCCACCCCCGCGCGCGTGGCGTGCAGGGGGCTCGGGACTCGGCGGTAGAACAGCGTCGTGGTTCTCATCGACTCACGATCCCTCCTCGGGCAGCGGAACCGCTCCTGCCGCGGTGACTGCCAGCGCAAATCGATTCTGAAGCGCCTGGACGCCGAATGCACGGGCCGCCAGATCCACTCCCGACCCGTCGGTTCCCGTGACGACCCACACCGGTGCGTCTTCAGCGTGACGGGTGGCCGCGATCAGTCCCGCGCCGGAGACGAGCGTTCGCGTCGGGCGTCCGTCCTGGTCGAGCAGCGTGAGCGTGCGTCCGTCCTTGGCGAAGCGAGCGTAGACGCCGCTTGCTCGGGGACCACGCAGGATCGTCTCGGTGCCGAGATCGCCCTGCACCTTCGCCCACGGACCGACCACCACACGGAGCGTCTGCGGAGCACCGCCGGCGCCGATCGCCGCCACACCCGCCGGCACGCCCTGCGCGCGCAGCCGCGCCGCCACGGTGCGACAGGCGCCGCCGAGCGCCGCGCACTCGACGCGAACCGGCAGGCGCTTGCCGTCTATCCCGTTGAGGAAGGGCTCGGGAAACGATCCGACGACCGCGGGGACGTTCTCGGTCTGGCTCCAGTTGTGGCGGTCCCACCAGATGTGATCTCCCGGATGCACCGTCGTAGCGGCGGCGCCCCGTCGGGCCTCGAGCCCGTTGACGTAGTAGAACCAGTCGATCGGCCGGCCCGCTTCCTGGCCGCCGGAGACACCGTCGATGCTCTGCACGAAGCCGCCGCCGTAGCGGGTGCTCACGGCGTTGTTGCGGATCAACAGGCTCATGACCGTCTCCTGCCCGCGCACCTTTGGGGCATCCGTCCTGCGCAGCACCTTGGCCCCGAAGTCGCGCGTCACGTTGATCTGTACCGCGCTCGGGGCCGATCCGGCACCGAGCCCGCAACCGGTCAGGGCAAGGACGGCGACCGTGAGCAGCGGCGCGGTCGTGGCGAGATGTGGTCTCACCGCACCACGATCGTCTCCGGGAACGACGGCACGAGGCCCGGACGCGTCGCCGCGAGGGCGTAGCGCCCGGGCGCTGGCGCGAGCAACGTGGCCCGTCCGCGCGCGTTCGTCGAGGCGAAGTCCGTGCCGAGGGTCACGATCGCACCGGCGATGGGCGCGCCGCGGCCGAGATTGTCATAGCCGGTCACCTTCACCGTCAGCGACCCGAAGGCGCTCACCTTCGAAGCCGCCGGGGAGACCGCGAGCGTGCGCTGGCAGCCGGCGCCCGACGCGTGACACCAGAACCAGAGCACGCGATCACCGCTGCGCAGGCGCACGCCGTTGCCCATCGGACCGCTGGGATCAGCTGCGCCGGTCGTCCCGGATCGCTGGTCGACCTTGTACTCCCAGCCGCTCTGCCCGCTGTTCGTCTCGCCGCCGATGGAGTAGACAAACAGCTCGCCGGAGTTCGCGGTCGAGGATCCGCAACGGCCGTAGTCGCGCAGGGCGAATCCCGGACCGCCGCCCCGCCGCCCGGCGGCCAGTGCCGCCAGCGGTGTGGCCGCCGCCACGGCGCACGCGTTGTGACCTGCGCGCACCGTCGCGCGGCCGGCGACGACCGTTCGCGCGCTCAATAGGAGCGAGCCGTTGGAGCCGACGATCATCGTCTCCACATTCGGCGGCGACGCCGCGACGCCGCCGGAGGCAACCGCCGTCTTGCCCGCGGCCAACGCCACCCCGGCGAGTGCCGCCAGTACAGCGGCGAACGCGGCGAGGGTCGCTGCCGATGAGCGCTCAGCGGACATAGAAGACCAGGCGCGACGTGCCGCGCGCGAGTGTGGTCCGATTGCCTGCCACGTCGGTGGCCTGGATGTCGAGCACATAGCGCCCAGGACGGAGCGCTTCCGGCAGGAGATAGGAATACAGGCCGCCGGAGGACACCTTGAAGAAACGTCCGCCGCCGCAGCGAGCCGCTTTGAACCGCTCGCTCAGCCCGTCGTAGGCATAGCAGCGGCGCTTGTACTGGCGGCGCAGCTCGAGGCTGACCGACGAGACGGTGTTGTGCGCGAGGATGCTTCCGGACAGCAGCTTCGGCGCATGCCCGCGCGCGTAGACACGTCCGTCGCCGATCCCGTTGGAAGCGGCGACGAGTGCGTATGGGCCGGTGTAGCGGTTCAGCGACCCGAACACTCCGCCGGCGCCAGACCCGGGCGTCGCGGCGGCCAAGGGCGCGTCGGGTGCCTGGGTGCCGCAGTTGCCGTCGCTGCCGTTGTGGACGCAGATAGACAGCGTCTTGGACGGAGCATCCCCGGCCTTGGTGGCCTGGAGCGTCTGGGAGCCGACGCCGACCGGCGTGATGTTGGCGACCCCACCGGGCCCCGTGGTCACGTGTACCGAGCCGAGCGACACCGTCACGCCTTCGGCCGGTTCGAGCGTCCCGCTACCCGGTGGCACTTCCCCCGGAGGGAGGTGCACGATGCTCACCTTCACGGAGACCGGGCTGTTGGCCGGCACGACGCTCGGAGCTTCGCTCACCACCAGCGGCAGGACGCTGGCGGCGAAGGTCGGAGGCGGCTCGAGGTCAGCCACCATCACGACTTCGTCGCCTTCGTTGAGAAGGTCGTTGCAGATACCCCCGCCCCATTTGTAGTCGACCCACTCGGCCCACGTGTCCGAGTGCGCGAAGGAGTGGGTCTCGCCGAGGATCGTTTCGGTGAAGCTTTTGTGGTCCCAGTTGCCGCCGGTGGCGAGATTGATCGCGGCGGCGACCGAGTTTGCGGGACAGTTGTTGAGCGGGTCGGGCACACCGAGCGTGACCGTGGTGGCGGGCAGCAGCGTCGACTGTTCACCCTCCACACGGACGGTGACGGTCGGGCCGGCGAACGCTGGCGCCGCGAGAACGACGGTGCTCGCAGCGATGGCGGCGAGTAGCGCGATTGCGCGGTAGGCGCGGGGACGAGAGAGATGCATGGAGCCAACCCCTTTCCACGAGGGCTTGTGGGCTTGGGTCGGAGGCAGGTCTCCTGGCTCCCGGGCCTACCCCTCCGCGCCTTCCCGATCCGCCGGCGGCTGATCAGTGGCCGCGCGCCGCTCTGGCGCGCCGCGGTGGGCATCCCCGGTCACAGTGGCGGGTCCGCGCCGGATTCGCACCGGCTTCCCTTCGCCACCGACCGTATGAACGTCCAGATCCTACTCCACGCTGAGCGTTCTCAGCAGTTGGCCGGCGCAGCGCACTGCGTCCGTCCGGGCCGCGTCAGTCGGCGCGCTCGACGCTACCTCAATGCGCCGCCCAGATCCGCGTCGGCGTCGGCCAGCGCCGCGCGGTGCCTGTCGTCGAGCTCGCGACCGTCCATGATCAGCCGCCGCGCGTGGTCCAGGTCATCGGAGCGACCGAACGTGAGGGCCGCCTTGACGATCCGATCCTTCAGGTACCAGAGCGTGAAGCTGCCGTCGTCCATCGAACCGCGGACGATTTCCTCATCCCAGTCGTATGCCGGGCCGACGTACTCGAGTTCTCCCCAGTCGGCGAACACGGAGTAGAAGTACGGAACCTCGGTGTGGGCGAGATCGCGCCCGAGCATGTTCAGCGCGGCCGTCTTGCCGTGATTGAAGGCGACGTCCCAGTGCTCGATCCGCAGCGCCCGACCTCCGTGCACGACCGAGTCGTACTCGCAGATGTCTCCGGCGGCGTACACGCCCGACTCCGAGCTCTGCAGCCGTGATGAGCAGCGCACGCCGCCGCGCTCGCCGATCTCGAGGCCTGCCCTCTGCGCCAGTTGCACGTCGGGCGTCACGCCGGCGCCGACGACGACGGCATCGGCCGCGAGCTCGAGCCCAGTTCTCGTGACCACCTTCTCCACGCGACCGGTGCCCTCGAAGCGCTCGAGCTCATCCTCGCCGTGGACGGTCACACCGTGGGATTCGAGCAGCCCTTGGAAGAAACGCCCGGCGCGGGCGCCGAAGGTCCGTTCGAGCGTCGCCTTCTCCTGCATCACGATCGTGCAGCGCTTGCCGATCGCGGTCAGCGACGCGGCGACCTCGCAGCCGATATAGGAGCCGCCGATCAGAACGACCTGTTCGGCGTCCGCCACTCCCGCGCGGATCGCGTCGGCGTTGCCGAGCGTGCGCAGGTAGTGGATCTGCTCGAGCTGGCATCCGTCGACGTTCAGGCGGCGCACGTTGGAGCCCGTCGCGATGAGCGCCTGGAGGAACTCGATCTCCTCCTTGCTGGACAGCTTGACGGTGCGTGTGCCTAGGTCAAGCGCCGTGACGCTGGTGCGCGTCATCAACTCGATGTTCTGCTCGCCCCACCAGTCATTGGGACGGAAGAAGGTGTCCTCCCTTGACTCCTCGCCGCGCAGGTAGCCCTTCGAGCACTCCGGACGGTTGTACGGCGGATCGGGCTCGCGGCCCACGACAACGATCTCGCCCTCGGCCCCCTCCTCGCGCAGCCAGCGCGCGCAGTTCCCCGAGGCGAGGCCGCCGCCGATGAGCAGGTAGTCGACCCTGCGCGTTGCCATGGCGGGAGCCTACAACCCCGGCGGATGGCGGACCGACCAGTGCGCCCAGGTCGGGATGTGGTCGAGGATGCGCCAGCGCGGGCCGTCTTCGTGACGGTTGGGTCCGACGTCCGTTCCCGCCCGACTGGTATCGAGCCGTAATCCTGCAATGACGGCAAACACGTGATCCGTCGGCTTGGTCGTGGCGTAGATCGTCACCCACCTGCCGGGCCCCGGAGCCCCCCAGTCGACATAGTCCTGTGCGAGCGGATTGTCTTTGAGGATCTCCGAAATCGGACGGACGCCCGAGCGGTAGAGCACGTAATTGATCGAGCTCGAACAGTCCTCCTCGGGCGCACCGCGAGGATCGGGATGGCCACTCGGACCGTAGGGCAGGCGCTGTAACTCGTTGCCGGCCACGACCATCGCCTGCACCGCGAGTGGCACCGCGGCTGGAACGAGCGCCACGCGCTCATCTTCAGCATCGAGGACCGCCCGTTCACCGGCGACGAACCGAACCGGTGAGGGACTCGCGGCGAGCGAGCGAGCCGATAGCCCTTCCGTCGGGTCGCCGCCCGTCGCCGCCGGCTGCGCCCGCTGGCGCATCGGTCCGCGGTACTTGGCGGCCCAACTGAGGACCTCGGTGACGTACCAGCCCGCATGGTTGTAGGCGAATATCGCTCGCGCATATCCCGAAGGGGCACCGGAGGTCCGGAGATAGTTGGCGGCCGAGTAGATGGCGTCGGCCGCGTCCCACCGATCCACGTTGCCGTCGGCGTCGCCGTCGACGCCGAACCGCTGCCAGGTCGAGGCGATGAACTGCATCGGGCCGCCGGCGCCCGCCGAGTTGACGAAGCCCTCGCGGGTACACGACGGGTCAGTGTCTCGGCCGTGATCGCACTCGACCTTCCCGATCGCAGCGAGCACCGCCCAGTCGAGGCCGAAGCGTTGCGCGGCACCCTCATAGAGGCGCAGGTACCGCGGCGGGATCTGTTGCCGCGCGAGCGAGGACACGCCGGCACCTGACTGCTCGGCGACGCCGAGCTGCACGTCACCTGACTGCCCGCCGGCGAGCGTGGCCACGGCCGCGACAAGCACAAAGCTCGTCGCCCCGACCGCTGCGACGCCGCCGATCAACGTGGCGCGCAGGTGCCTGTTGTCGGTGCTCGTCAACGTCGAGCGCGGATCGAGGGCCGCTCGCACGATCTCTCAGGCGAGCTCCCCCAGAGGCATTCGGCGCTCAACTGCGGTCGATGCCCAGCTGTCGTTTTCGCCCCGCGGCGACCTCGCGCGCATCTCGCATGACGGCGGACTCCGTTGCCGCCGGGCGCGCGCCCGGCGCCCGGCCGGCGCGCGCGTCCTCGACAGGGCCCGTCGTCTGATGGGCGCCGCCTGGAGCTCGTGCCCGGTCAGCCACCGGGGGTCCTGTGCCCGCCTTCGCCTTTGCGTGACGAGCCGCGCCGTACGGCGCTGCACTGGTCATGCCCGGTCCTGCGACCGCCTTGCGTTCGCTGCGCCACG
>JAOPZB010000167.1 GCA_025964355.1 Solirubrobacterales bacterium
CTCGCGCGCCAAAGCATCCAAAGCAACTGGCGCGGCGTCCAAGGCCTCTGGCGCAGCCAAGGCGCCTGTGACCGCTTCGCGGCGAAGTCGCGCGCGAAGCGGCCGCTGACCCGGACGCCGCAAGGCCCGACTGGGCGAACGATCGAGCCGCGCAAGTAGCGCACAGGACGGGCGCGCATGGCACCGCGGCCGGTGCGCCGCGCGGACGTGGTTCGTATGCGGACCGGTCGCCCGTATCCTCCTTACGTGCCCAAGCCTCGGTTCGCGATCGCGCATGTCACGCCGTATCCGTGGGAGGCGGAGGACAACGAGGTCAACGCCTACGTACGCGGCGCGGCCACGGAGCTCTCACGGCGCGGGCATCGCGTGCTCATCCTCGCCCCCTCGCGCTCGCAGGAGCGCGTGCGCGACTCGCGCAAGGCGCTTCGCGGGGCGCGGGGCGATCCGCAGAGCCTGCTCGAGGGAACCGATTCAGGCACCCCGCGGGTGCTCGCCGTCGGCGAGGTGATCGACGTCGTGGCCGCGACGCGACGCAGGCCTTCGGCCCTGCCGATCGACGTGGCGCGAACCGTCGAGGAAGCGCTCACCAGCGTCGAGCTCGACTTCGTCCACGTGCACGAGCCGTTCGCGCCGAGCACCTCCAATGCAGCCCTGCGCCACTCGCGGGCGCTCAACGTCGGGTCCTTCCATGCGTCGACCGAGCGCCTGCTCTCGACGCTGGTGGCGCGTCGCTTCGTCGAGAGCTTCTTCGGCCGGCTCGACGCCCGGACCGCGAGCCTCCCGGCGACCGCCGAGCTCATGGCGCGCCACTTCCCCGGGGACTACCGACTGGTGCCAGACGGCGATGGCGCCGTAGCGGCGCTCGAGGAGATCTACCGCGGGCTCGCCGCGCGGCGGCACGTCGCCGATGATGATCCGTCGCTGGAGCGGCGCCTGACCGAGCGGTCGGAGATCGACGTCGATCTGCACATGCATACCGACCATTCGCCGGACTGCGCGACGCCAGTCGAGGTCCTGCTCGCCACCGCGCGCGAACAGGGCCTCGGCGCGATCGCAGTGACCGACCACAACGAGATCTCCGGCGCGCTCGAGGCTCGCGCGCAGGCCGCCAGATCCGATGCCCACCCACCCGTCAAGGTCGTCGTCGGCGAGGAGGTCAAGACCGCCGGCCAGGGCGAGGTGATCGGCCTGTTCATCGAGGAGAAGATCCCGCGCGGACTGAGCCTCGAGGAGACCGTCGCCGAGATCAAGCGCCAGGGCGGTCTCGTGTATGTGCCGCATCCGTTTGACCGGATGCACGCCGTCCCAGACTACGAGCACCTGCTGCGAATCCTCGATGACGTCGACGCGATCGAGGTCTTCAATCCCCGCGTCGCGATCGGCGCGTTCAACGAGGAGGCCTCGCGCTTCGCGGCCAAGTACCGGATCCCGGCCGGCGCCGGCTCGGACTCGCACGTGGCGCAGGGCCTCGGCTCGGTGCGTATCCGGATGCGCGACTTCGACGGCCCGCAGGAGTTCATGCAGTCGCTGCGCGACGCCGACATCCTCACGCGTCCGTCCTCGCTGCTCTACGTGCAGGCGTTGAAGTTCCTGCAGACGCGCGCCACCCCGCCGTCGGCCCGCCGCGCGAGCAAGGCCCGGCGTCTGAAGCGTCTCAGGCGAGCGCACGGGAGCGGCGGACGACGGTAGCGAAAGCGCAAGTACTGGTGCACCTTCAAGGACAAGACGACGCCTCGTCAAATCCCTCGGGGTCGATGCCCGTGACCGATGACGAGATCCGCGAGAAGTACCTCGAGCGCGCCATTCGCGAGCTGAACACGCTCACGCGCGAGCTGCAGGCCTGCCCGCACTGCCCCCGCGGCAACCTCATGCCGGTGCTCGGTTCCGGCCATCCGCAGGCGGACATCATGCTGCTCAAGCACTCCCCGATGCCGTCGGAGATCGAGGAGGGCGTCGCCTTCTATGGGCGCGCCGGAGGCGCGCTGATGAAGTCGCTGAAGCGCCTGCAGATCGACCCGCTCGCCGTCTACGGCACGCTGTGCGTCAAGTGCCCGCTGAGCGACTCATCGCTGGCCGACTTCGCCTGCATCTCCAGAGTGGTCGAGGAGATCGCCATCGTGGCACCGAAGATCATCGTGGTGATGGGTGGCGAGGCGCTCGCGGCGCTCGGCGAGATGGATATCCCGCTCGCGCGGCCGCTGCGCGAGAGCCTCGGCGAGATCCAGCAGCTGACGCCGACCCTCGACGCGCTCTATGTGCCGAACATCGACGATTCGCTCGACGAGCAGGATGCCAAGCGAGACTTCTGGGCGGCGTTTCGCGCGCTTGGCGACTGGTACTCCGCCCAGCCGCCCTACTGAACGACGAGCACGATCTTGCCGAGCTTGCCGCCGGCTTCGAAGCGCTCGTAGGCGGCCGCGGCCTGCTCCAGCGGAAACGTCGCGGCGATCGGCACGCGCAGCTCGCCGCTGTCGAACAGCGGCAGCACCTGCTGCTCGAGGCGGCGGGCCAGCAGCGCTTTGTCCTCCAGCGGCCGCAGACGCATCGTCGAGCCGAAGACGCGGGCACGCTTGCCCATCAAAGCCAGCATGTTCAGCTCTCCCTTTGCGCCAGCGCCGACGCCGATCACGGCGATCCTTCCATCGGTTGCGAGCGACGCGAGGTTCTCGGGCAGGTTGCCGGCACCGACCAGCTCGAGGATCAGGTCAAAGGGCCCGTGCTCCGCGAAGCCCTCGGGCGCGATCACCTCCGCGCCGAGCTGCGAGACCGCGTCGCGCAGCTCCTCCCGCCGCACGGTCGCCGTCACCCGCGCTCCGGTCGCACGGGCGAGCTGGATCGCCGCCGTGCCCACCCCGCCGGCACCGCCGTGGACCAGCAGGCGATCGCCTGGGCCCAGCCCGGCCTGGGTGAAGAGCGCATCGTGCGCGGTCACGAAGACCTCGGCCAGCCCGCCGGCAGCCGGCCAGTCGAGCGGCTCGGGCACCGGCATGAAGAGTCGCTCGTGGGCAACCGCGAGCTCCGCCTGCGCTCCTCCGCCGATGATCGCCATCACCCGGTCGCCCTCGGCGAACCGTTCCACCCCCTCGCCCAGGGCCGCCACCTCACCTGCCAGCTCCATCCCGGGAATGTCCTGCGGCCAGCCCGGCGGCGCCGGATACAGCCCGCGCCGCTGGTGCATGTCAGCCCCGTTCAGCCCCGCGGCACGGACGCGTACGAGCACCTCGCCCTTGCCCGGGACCGGATCGGGGTGCTCCTCGACGACGAGCTCCTCGTCGCGAATCGTGACGGCGCGCATCCGGCGAACCCTATCCCCGCTCGAGCACGGCGACGCACTCGATGTGATGCGTCTGCGGGAACATGTCGACTGGGCGGACCTTGCGCAGGACCCAGCCGGCCTCGACCAGTTCGGCCGCGTTCGGCGCGAGCGTCGTCGGGTTGCAGGAGACGTAGACGATGCGCTTCGGAGAGGCTTCAATGATGCGGTGCACGACCTTCTTCGACATGCCCGCCCGTGGAGGGTCGACGACGACGACGTCCGGCCGTCCCGCGCGCTCGACGAGCTCCCGCAGCGCCAGGCGGGTGTCGCCGGCGAAGAAGCTCGCCTTCTCGATCCCGTTGCGGCGGGCGCCCGCGATCGCGTCGGCGACCGCCTCCTCGACCAGCTCGATGCCCCAAAGCTCACCGGCGCGCGGCGCGAGCGTCAGCGCGATCGTGCCGATGCCGGAGTACAGGTCGTAGACGCGCTCCCAGCCCTCGAGCGCCGCGTATTGCATGACGACGTCGTAGAGCTGCTCGGCCATCTCGGTGTTGGTCTGAAAGAACGCCTCCGGGGAGATACGCAGGTCGAGCTCGCCGAGCCGCTCCGGCACCTCGGCGTCGCCCCAGATCAACTCGGTGTCGCCGCCCGCGGTCGTCTCGGCGAGGCTGTGCGAGCGCGTCCACAGCACGCCGCCGAGGCTGTCGCCGAGCCCCGCGCTGAGCGCGGCGGCGAGCCCGCCGGCATCGATCTCGCCATGCGTGGTCACCAGGCGGATCTGCAGCTTGCCGCTGCGCCGCCCTTCGCGCACGACGAGGTTGCGAAGCCGGGCCCGCCCGTCGGCGCCCGGCCCGGTGCGCTCGTCGCGCGCCCGCTCGATCCGCTCGCCCCGCGTCCGCGCGGTCCGCTCGCCATTCGCCCGCTCGTCGCCGTCGGCGGCGCGGCCGCCGCGACCGCGGTCCCACGCGATGAGACCGTCCGCCCTGCACCAGCGCAGGGCGACGCGGCGTGCGAGGTTGCCGCGCTCGGACGCCAGCAGGCAATCCTCCATCGCGAGGACGCGGTTGGCCCCCGCCGGCGCGTGAAAGCCGCAGACGAGCTCCTCGCCGTCGCCGCCCCCGAACGAGTACTCGAGCTTGTTGCGGTAGCGCCACGGTTCGAGCGCCGGCACGATCTCCTCGAGCTCGAAGCCGTCGAGGCGGCCGATCCGCCGAAGCGCCTCGTCGACCTGCTCGCTCTTGATCTGCAGCTGGCGCTCGTAGGGGATCACCTGCCAGGCGACGCCTGGATGATCGGCCAGCGGCGCGATCCGCTCGCTGCTCGGTTCAAGCAGCTCGACGGTACGAGCATGGGCATAGCTTCGCTTGCGCTTGTGGACGACCGCTCGGACGCGGTCGCCCGGGATCGCCCCGGCGACGAAGACGACGTAGCCGCCCGCGCCCAGGCGTGCGACACCCTCGCCACCGAAGGCGAGCGAGTCGATCTCGAGCTCGATCTCGTCGCCGCGCTGCGGACGCGGCAAGCCACCGGGTGCCACGGCCGGCTCCACGGTCACGCCGGCTCCACCAGCAGCTCGAGCAGGGCCTTCTGCGCGTGCCGGCGGTTCTCGGCCTGATCCCAGATGCGCTGGCGCGATCCGTAGAGCACCTCCGCGGTTATCTCCTCGCCGGGATGCGCCGGAAGGTCGTGCATTGCGAACGCCCCCGGCGCCGCTGCGTCGAGCAGCGCGTCATCGACGCGGTATGCCGCGAGCGCCTCCCGGCGCTGGGCGGCGCCCTGCTCGTCGCCCATGCTCACCCACACGTCGGTGTAGACAGCGCGCGCGCCGTCGACCGCGTCGTGCGGATCGACGAAATGCTCGACCAGTCCGCGTGCGCCGTCCGGTAGCGTGAGATCGTCCGCCAGGGAGTAGCCGGCCGGCGAGGCGACCGAGACATGCATGCCGGCCAGCGCACCGAGCAGGGCCAGCGAGCGAGCGACGTTGTTGCCGTCGCCGACATATGCGACGCGCAGGCCCTCCAGCGAGCCATACGCCTCCCTGAGCGTCATCAGGTCGGCGAGCGCCTGGCACGGATGATGCCTGGCGGTGAGCATGTTCACGATCGGCACCCCGCTGTCGGCAGCCAGCTCCTGGACGATCGAGTCCGGGCCGGTGCGCACGCCGATCGCGGCAACGTGACGGCTGAGCACGAGCGCCGTGTCTCTCAGCGCCTCGCCGCGGGCCAACTGCAGCTCATCTGAGCGCAGCACGACGGCATGGCCGCCCAGCTCCCCGATGCCCACCTCGAACGACACCCGCGTGCGCGTCGACGGCTTCTCGAAGATCAGCGCGACGCTGCGTCCGGCGAGCGCTCTGGAGGCCAGCGGAGCGGCCTTCAGCTCCACTGCGCGGTCAAGCAGAGCGTCCAGCTCGCCGGGCGTCAGCTCGGCGCCGGTGAGGAAGTGCAGCGGGGTCATCGGAGCGGCCAGTCTAGGCCCTATGCGGCTCGCTCCCGGAGAGGAGCTGTCGGCCGGAGCGCGAACGCCGAAGCGGCGACCGCGCATGTGGCCGTGTGCGATGGTCCGCCTCACGCGAACAAGTCGAGAAAGGACCCCACACCGATGAACAGAGGCCTGGCCTCAACGATCGCCTGCGCCGTGCTCCTGATACTCGCCGGCTGCGGATCGTCGAGCAAATCGAGCAGCGGCTCTTCCGCGACCACTGCCACGGCGACCACCGTGCGGACCGCGAACAAGCCCGCCGCCAGGAGCGGCCTCAAAGTGAATACGAAACCCAAGTACGGCGCACCGTCCAGCTCGGCGCCCGTGCAGAGCGGGATCGTCCAGATCGCCTACCGCAACATCGCGATCAACCCCGACACGGTCCGCGTCAGGGTCGGGAGCACGATTCGTTGGACCAATTACGACACCGTCGGACACAACGTCACGAGCGAAGGCGGACCGCAGAAGTTCGCGTCGAAGACCTTCGGCGAAGGCGCCAGCTTCGAGGTCAAGGCGAACCGAGCCGGCGTCATCCATTACCTCTGCACGATCCACCCGGCGTCGATGAACGGCACGATCGAAGTGGTCAAGTGATGGCGCCGAACTCCGGCAGCCCCTCATCCGGCGTGGAGGCGGTCGCGTAGCGGCGGCGGGGTATGCGCCCCGCCCCCCGCGCGAGGCGGCCGGCCTCGACGGCGGCGCGCATGGCCCGCGCCATCCTCACGGGGTCCTGCGCCCGGGCGATCGCCGAGGCGGCCATGACCGCGTCGCATCCGAGCTCCATCGCCAGGGCTGCGTCCGACGCGGTACCCACGCCGGCGTCGAGCACGACCGGCACGTCCACGGCCTCGCGGATCAGGCTGATGTTGTAGGGGTTGCGAATGCCCATGCCACTGCCGATCGGAGAGCCGAGCGGCATCACCGCTGCGCAGCCGATATCGGCCAGGCGCCGTGCAAGCACGGGATCGTCGTTGGTGTAGGGGAGCACAACAAAGCCGTCGTCGACCAGCTGCTCCGCGGCGATCAGCAGCTCCGGCGCATCGGGCAGCAGGGTGTCCTCGTCGCCGATCACCTCGAGCTTCACCCAGTCGGTGGCGAACGCCTCGCGCGCAAGCCGCGCGGTCAGCACGGCGTCGCGGGCCGTGTGGCAGCCGGCCGTGTTGGGCAGCAGCCGCACGCCGGCGTCGGCGAGCACGTCGATCAGCGAGCCTCGCGCGCCGGGGTCGACGCGGCGCAGCGCGACGGTCACCAACTCGCTCCCGCTCGCGGCGATCGCGTCCGCGAGCACCTCCAGCGAGGGAAAGCCGCCGGTGCCGAGCAGCAGCCGCGAACGCATCGTCCTGCCGGCGATCGACAGGACCTCACCGCCCGCCACCGGGCGATCGCCCGCGGTGTCCAGTTGCGCGCTCATCGCATCCGCCATACCCCGATCATCCTCCCTGCATCGCGGTGAGCACCTCCACGCGCGCGCCGTCACCGAGCGCGAACGAGTCCCACACGGCGCGCGGCACGACCTCCCCGTCCACCGCCACGGCCACGCCGCGCGCATCGACGTCGAGGCCGAGCCGGATGAGCGCCGCGGTCACCGACTCGCCGGCGCGCACGTCGGAGCTCTGTCCGTTGAGGAGGATCACGGCAACGCCCCCACGGCCCGCCCGGTCAAGGCGTCAGACGAGCGGCTCGCGGCCGCCGCGAAGCGGGCCGGGTCGCACGCGGCCAGCAGCTCGGCGAGCGAACCTCTCGGCGACCCGCCCTCGCGCTCCCGCGCGGCCTGCGCCGGAGCAGGCGTCCCTTCGAGCACATGCACCAGCATCTCGGCGGTCAGCGGCGCGAGCAGGACGCCGTTTCGGTGATGACCGGTCGCCCATGCGAGACCCGGCACCGCGCCGGGTCCGATCACCGGTGCGTTGTCCGGCGTGCCGGGACGAAAGCCGACCGACAGCTCCTCGATCTCAAGCTCGCTGACGCCAGGGACGAGGTCGGCGGCGTCGCGGAGCAGCTCATACACGCCCCCGACCGTCGGCCGCGCGGCAAAGCCCCGCTCCTCGACGGTCGCACCGAGCACGTAGCGCCCCTCGGCGCGCGGGACCAGATAGCCGCCGTCGAACCTGACGACCATGCTCAGCAGCCCCGGCCCCGCAGGATCGCGCAGGCGCAGGATCTGGCCCTTGACGGGGCGCACCGGTATGCCGGCGCCCGCCGGCAGGCCGTCGATCCGCCCGCTCCAGGGCCCGGCGGCGAGCACGACTCGACGGCCCGCCAGTCGCTCGCCGCTCGCGAGCACGACCGCGCTGACGCCGTCCTCGTCAACTTCCACCCGCGCGACCGGAGACTGCTCGCGCAGCTTCACGCCCGCCGAGACGCAGGCCTCTCGCAGCGCCGCGAGCACGAGCCGCGGGTCGACCGAGTGGTCATCCGGCGCCTGCAGCGCCAGCCGCACGGTCGGCGCCAGCGCGGGCTCGCGCCGGCGCGACTCGCTCGGACGCAGGCGCTCGACCCGCAGCCCGAGCGAAGCGCGGAACGCGAACTGGCGCTCGAGCTCGCGGGCGCCGTCCTCGTCGCGTGCCACCAGCAACGTGCCGGTCCTCATCAGGCCCACGTCCATACCGGAGGCCTGCTCGAGCTCGGCGGCGAACCGCGGCCACATCTCGGCCGAGCGCAGCCCGAGCTCCAGCACGCGCCGGCCCGCCTCGCCGAACTCGGCCTCGGCGACCGGGGCAAGCATCCCGGCGGCGACGTGGGAGGTCGCGCGGCCGGTGGCGTCGCGCTCGAGTACGGTGACGTCCATCCCCGCCTGGCTCGCACGCCACGCGACCGCAAGGCCGATGATGCCGCCGCCGACGACCATGAGCTCGGTCCCATGCCTGTCGTCCATGCACCTGATGCTAGCCCCAGCCCGCTGCGGCGAGGCGCGGCCGGCGTGCCAGACTTCAGCCGATGGCCCCC
>JAOPZB010000016.1 GCA_025964355.1 Solirubrobacterales bacterium
AGGGAACGAGCTCAATCCTACCCGTGGGTGGCAGACCCCGGCAGGCAGGTGCGAAGGCAGGCGGGCTCGGGCCGAGCGCCGCGCGGTGGACTGGACCGAGCGCCGCCCGGCGGACCGCGCCGAGCGCGGCTCAGACTCCGATCGCCTCGGGCGCGTGGCTCGAGGTCGGGCTCTGCGCCTCGGTCGGTTCGCTCGAGGTCGAGCTCTGCGCGTCGCTCTGCGGCTGGTCAGCCTGAGGCGCCGCCTTGCGGCTGGCGATGAGCGTCCAGGCGAGCACCGCTCCGACCAGGGCGACCGCCGAGCCGAGCCGCAGTCCGTACTGGAGCGCGTAGACGAACGCTCGCTGGCTGGCGTCGACGGCCTGGACCGACAGGCCGTGCAGGACACCACCCGAGCCGAGGCTCCCGGCGAGCCGGGCGCGCGCGTCCGCCGGGGCGCCGGGCAGCAGCTGGTCGATCTTCGATCGTCCGAGCGTGCTCACCATGGCGCCCAGCACTGCGACGCCGAAGGTGCCACCGACCATGCGGCTCATCGACAGGATCCCCGATGCCACGCCGGCCTTCGTCTGCTCGACCGAGTTCATCGCCGCCGTGCTCATCGGCGACATCACGAAGGCCATGCCGATGCCCATCAGCACGAGCCCCGGGAGCAGCGTGCCATAGCCGCTCGAGACCGTCAGGTGCGACTGCCAGAAGAGCGCGCCGGAGACCGACAGCAGCCCGAAGGTGATCAGCGGCCGCGGGCCGATGCGGTCGGCCAGGCGCCCCGCGATGGGCGCGATCAGGACGATCATCAATGTCGACGGCAGGAAGCGCAGGCCTGCCTGCAGCGGGCTGTAGTGGCGGATGTTCTGCAGGTAGAGCGCGAGGAAGAAGAACATCGCGAGCATCGCGAAGCTGACGATGAAGGCGACGATGTTCGCGCCGAGGAAGGTGCGCGACCGGAAGAAGCTGAAGTCGACCATCGGCGCGCGGCGGCGGCGCTCGACGACGGCGAAGCTCGCAAGGCCCGCCAGGGCGACCGCATAGAGCACCAGCTCGCGCGCGGAGCCCCAGTGCCAGGAGTTGCCCTCGACCAGCGCCAGTACGAGCGCGGCGAGCCCGATCGTGAGCGTGAGCACGCCCGGCACGTCGACGGTCCGCTCGACCGTTTCGTCGCGCGACTCGCGCACGGCGAACAGGGTGATGAGGATCGCGCCCGCCGCCACCGGCAGGTTCAGGAAGAAGATCGACTGCCAGCTGACGCTCTCGACCAGGAAGCCGCCGACCACGGGTCCGATCGCGAGCGCCATCGCGGAGACGCCGGCCCATGTGCCGATCGCCTTGCCTCGCTCGGCCGGCGGAAAGGCGTTGGTGATGATCGACAGCGTGGCCGGCATCATCAGCGCCGCGCCGGCGCCCTGGACGGCGCGCCAGCCCACGAGCCAGGTGTCACTGGGGGAGAAGCCGATGGCTCCGCTGGAGAGGGCGAAGATGATTACGCCGGCGAGGAAGACCCGCCGGCGTCCGAAGAGGTCGCCGAGGCGCCCGCCCGTTACGAGCAGGACCGCGAAGGAGAGCGTGTAGGCGTTAACCGTCCACTCCAGCGACGCCGTCGAGGCGTGCAGGCCGCGCTGGATCGACGGCAGCGCGACGTTAACGACGGTGTTGTCGAGCATGATCATGAACAGGGCGAAGCACATCGCCCCGAGCGCCCACCAGCGGCGGTTGGACTCGTTCATCTGAAGTGAGCGGATCCTCTCGGTCATGCGCGCGCGCGCTTCTCCGCCGGCCTGTAGGCGGCGATCTCCTCGCGTTGGAGAATCAGGCCGAGCGCGTGCTCCAGCGCCGCCGCCTCCTCGTCGCCCAGCGAGCTCAGCAGCTCCTGCAGCGCCGAGAGTCGTGCCTCGTTGAGCGCCTGCGGCACGGTCCGCCCCGCGTCGGTGAGCCGCACACGCCTGACGCGCCTGTCCACGAGATCTTCCTGGCGTTCGACGAAGCCGCGTTCGTGGAGGCCCTCGACCGCTCGGCTCATCGCCGGAAGGGACACGCCCATCGATTCGGCGAGCGCCTTGACTGACCGCTCTTCGCCGTCCATCTCCAGGGCGCAGAGCGCCTTGAGCTGTGTGAAGGAAAGGTCGAGCTCGGCGATCGTGTTGAACGTCCCGACGTTCGCCGTGCGCATCAGATAGCTGGCCAGCGCGTACATGTCGCGCGTCATCGCCGCCCGGTCAGGCTTGTGTGTCGCCACAGTTGCTTGCATGCGCGCAATCATATCGGCATCGGAATGATTGCTTGTGTGTCTCTCATCACACAGCCCGCGGCGCCCGCGCAGCCGCACGAAGGGCAGGGCGGGCGAGGGCGTGTATGAATGACAACCGCCTGCGCGGGTACCAAGTCCCCATCAGAGTCGATCGGTACTGCCGACGGATCGGCAACGGCGCCAAACCTCGGACGATCGGGACGATTGATGGAACGGCTAAGCATCCGGACCAGCCTGCACGCGAGTCCGCAAGGCGACAGGTACATGGTCGTCCTCGATGGCGCGCTCGACGTCGCGTCCGCACCACTGCTTGAACGCACGCTCGCCGATCTCTGCCGCGGCGGCGCCAAGGAGATCGTCGTGGACATGGGAGGCGTCGAGTTCATCGACTCGAGCGGCATGAACGCCATCCTGCGCACCAGGATGGTCTGCAAAGAGCACCGCTGCGATCTCTCGCTCACCCCGGCGCGCGGCGCGGTCCGGCGCGTGTTCGAGATCGCTCGCGTGCTGGAGAAGCTTCCCTTCCACAAATCCGGCCCGAGCGGCGGATCGGCGCAGGATGCCGCGCCGCGGTCCGGTGAGCTCGAGATCCGCGACGAGGCGCAGGCAGGCAGGCACACGCTCGTTCTGGCCGGCCAGTTGGATCTGACGACATCCCCGGCCCTGGAACGCGTGACAGTGTCTCTCTGCAAGAGCGGCGCGAGCGAGATCGTGCTGGATCTGCGTGAGCTCGATGTGCTCGACTCGGCAGGGGTGAGGGCCGTCGTAGCCGGCCAGGAGCGCTGCCGCGAGCATGGCTGCGAGCTCTTCCTCACGCCGGGCCGCCAGGCGATCGAGCGCCTGTTCGACGTGATCGGGCTGCCACACGACGTGCCGTTCGCGCAGGAGCGGCCGTCTTCGGCCATGTGAGCCGGAGCAGGCCCCAGCATCGGCGAGGCTGCACGTCGAGCGGGCGGCGACTACGTGCCGGCGAACGGCAGCGCGACGACCTCCGCGCTGGCCCCGTCGCCAACGTCGACCACCGAGCCCGGCTGCGCCTCGCGGCGCAAGAGCGCCAGCGCGATGGGGCCGAGCCGCGGAGAGATGGTGCTGCTCGTGACATGTCCGACGACGCGATCTCCGAGTCGCAGCTCCTCGCCCCCGGCGGCCGGTCGCGACAGGCGCAGCCCGCGCAGATGGCGGTTGGGCTTTCCCCTGTAGTGCAGGCGCGCGACCGTCTCCTGTCCCACGTAGCACCCCTTGGTGAAGCTCACGGCCCGCTCGTTGAGGCCCGCCTCCTGCGGGATGACCATCTCGTCGAGGTCGATCCCGAAGCGCGGCCGGCCGTGCTCGATGCGCAGGCACTCGGCGGCCTGCTCGGAGATCGCCACGGCGCCGCGCTCCAGCAGCGCCGGTGTCAGCTCGGCCGTGTCGGCCGAGTCGCAGATGAGATCGACGCCCACGTCGGTGCGCACCGCGAGCGCCGCGACCTGACCGATCTCGACCGGTTCGTTTGAGTGCTCCGCGGCCGGGAGGCGCTCGGCATCGGCGATGCCCGCGGACGCCGGACCGATCAGCGAGAGCAGGCCGCGCTCGAGCGTGCGCTTGTGCAGCTCGACTCCGAAGCCGACCTTGTAGCGGCGGATCATGTCGAACAGGGCCTGCAGCGCTGCGCGCTCCGTGTCTAGGAGAAGCTCCAGCGCGGCGGGTTCGCCGTCGCCGGCGATGGCGAGGATGCGCAGGTCGCCGAGCATCTTTCCCTTGTGTGTGAGGAAGGCGGCGTAGCAGCCCTCGCCGGGTCCCAGGTTCGCCAGCTCGTTGGTGACCTGACCGTTGAGGAACTCGACGGCCCCCTCTCCGCTGAGGGCGAGCTTGCCGCGCTCTGAGCGGTCGAGCAGGCCGCAGCTCTCCACGAGCGTGCGGTGCTCGGAGCTCAGCGTGTCTGCATCGGCGATCGCCATGACTTCGAGAATAGCCGCGCTAGGCTTCTCGGCAATGTCCCTCGCCGACACCTTCCAATCGATCGTGGACTCGCTCCCGGACGACTGGACGGACCTCGAGTTCGACCTGCGGATCGCCGACGAGTCGCGCTACGTCGAAGCGGCGCTCTACCTGACGACGTGCAATGCGCGCCCCTACTCCCACCACGACTGGCACTGGCGCCAGCTCGTCGCGCATCGCTTCGGACACGCGGCCGCCGCGCCCACCGTGCATGGCGCGCTCGCGCTGCTCGACGACGCCGGCATCGCCGGGGAGATGGCCGTGCGCGAGATGCGCAGCGGACGAGTCGAGGTCACGCAGATGTGGGGACGGCCGTACTCCGCGCGCGAGGAGTTTCGCCGCCTGCGGGCACAATAGGGATGGCGCGGGTGCTCGCGCTCGTGCCGGACCTGCTGTTCGGATCGCTCCTGCAGGGCAGCCTCACCGCCGCCGGCCATGAGGTCGAGCTGATCGGCGACGCAGCCGGCCTGCGCCGGCGGCTCGCGCAGGACGCGGCGCCGGCGGCGGCAGTGCTGGTCGTGGACCTCACCGACGCCCAGCTCGACGGCGCCGGCATCGTCGAGTCGCTGCGCCGCGACGGCGACCTCGGCCCGACGCTGACACTCGCCTTCTACTCACACGTGGAGGCCGACGTGCGCGAGCGCGCCGAGCAGGCCGGGTTCGACCTCGTCGTGCCTCGCTCGCGGATGGCACGCGAGGGCGCCCAGCTGGTCGCCCGGCTGGCCGGCGAGCACCGGTCGGAAATCGACTAGGCGGCGGCGGTGCGCCCGGCGCGGCGCACCAGCGGATGGCGCGGGCCCGCGCCTGGGCCCGGCCGCCCGAGCACGTCGCGGGCCGACAGGCGCGTCCCGCAGGACTCGCAGATGCGGTGCTCGTCGACGGCGCCGCCGCAGCCGCGGTGCTCGAGCAGCACCGGGGGGCCGCCCGTGCGCGAGGCGTGCTCGTCGCCCCACCTCATCAGCGCGACGATCGTCGGCCACAGGTCGATCCCCTTCTCGGTGAGCAGGTATTCGTGGCGCGGAGGGTGCTCCCGGTAGAGGCGCTTCTCGAGCACTCCGTGGTCGACGAGGCGTGTCAGCCGTGTCTGCAGGACGTTGCGCGCGATGCCGAGGTCGGCCTGCATCTCCTCGAAGCGGCGCACGCCGAGGAACACCTCGCGGACGATCAGCAGCGACCAGCGCTCGCCGACCACCTCCAGGGCGGCGGCGATGTTGC
>JAOPZB010000183.1 GCA_025964355.1 Solirubrobacterales bacterium
GTGATCGAGCGCGTCGCCGAGCGCGGCGTGCAGCTGACGCTCAGCGACGACGCCAAGCAGCTGCTCGGGGACATGGGCTACGACCCCGTATACGGCGCCCGCCCGCTGCGGCGGGTAGTTCAGAAGCAGCTCGTCGACCGCCTCGCGCTCGCTCTGCTGCAGGGCGACATCCGCTCAGGGGATTCCGTTCGCGTGGATGTCCTCGACGGGGAGCTGAGCCTGGACAAGGTGGACGTTGAGGCGGCCGCTACGGCCTGAGCGAGGGCGTCATGCCGGCGCCGTGGAAGCCAGCCCGTCGCCGGGCCAGACTCCCGTGCAATCGAGCCGGCGCGCTAGGGAATCGTGAACGTGAACGGCTCAGCGTGATATTCGCTGAGGATGCCCGTCCCGGTTTCTCTGTAGACGATCGTGTCGACCTCGAACTGCTCGGCGGGGCAGTTAAGCGGATGGCTGCGAGCGAGCGCGTTTCCTCCATTGGTGCCGCTCGCGTCGAGCGCCACGACGATCAGCGTGTTTGATGGGCTGACGCCCGGTTCGCTGGCGGCGATGCAGTACTTACCGGTGGCGACCTGCGTGACCGTTGCGACGTTCCGCGAAGGGCCGCTCACCAGCCCCGCCGCGGTCACGGCGCCAAAAGCCCGTGCGGTTCCCGCCGGCCCCGTTCCGCCGGCAGCCCCTGGCGGCCCTGAAAGGCCGGGTTGGGCGGAGAGCGTCGCAGGACCTGGGGGCCCCTGAGGCCCGGTGGTCCCGCGCAGGCGCTTCAACACCCTTGGGTTGATCTGCCTGGTCGAGTTGATGAGGTAATGGTTCGCGGCCAGCGCGCCGCCGCTCATCGAAAGAACGAGCGCGAGCGTGGCCGCGACGTTTGCGTAGCTGAGGCGTCCCCCCATGATTTTGAACATGCCAAGACGCTACGCCGATTAGCAGATGGCGTCGCACGGATGCAAGGATTCTGGACGTAAAGCCGATCGTGGCTCACAGACGGGGCGCCAGGACCGGCCCGCCACCCGGGGGTTCGCCCTCCAATACGACACCGGTCCGCTTGGTAGTTAGAACGACTGCAGGCTCGCGTATGCTCCGGCCAACGCAAATGGCGGGTCGTCCCGATTCGCGCGACCGGGGGTACTGGTGATGGTGTTTGATGTGGTCAGGAGCCATCGAGGGTGGCTCGGTTACTTTGTCTGTGGGTCGGCAGCTGCGGCCGTCAGCCTCCTCCTTGTAGCGGCGGCCGCCGCGTTGCCGGGTCCAATGGAGGAGTTTCCATTGCCCACGGCGGCTAGTCAGCCGACAGGCATTGCCACCGGCCCCGATGGTGCGGTCTGGTTTACCGAGAAGGCGGCGAACAAGATCGGTCGTATAACTTCCACCGGCACGGTCAAAGAGTTCACGATCCCCATTGCGAGCAGCGAACCGACGTCGATCACAGCCGGGCCGGATGGCAACCTCTGGTTCACCGAGTCCGCGGTCAACATGATCGGACGACTCACACCATCGGGCTCCTTTAGCCAGTTCACAATTCCGACGGCTAACAGCAACCCTTCGGCAGTCACAGGCGAGCTCGATGGGAACGTCTGGTTCACCGAGAAGGCCGGCGAGAAGATTGGCAAGATCACACCGTCTGGAACGATCACCGAGTTCAGCACGCTGTTTGCCCCGCCCGACGGCCCTGCGGCGATCTCACCGGGCCCGTATTTCGGCGGCGAGGCCGTCTGGTACGCGGCCACGACCGGCAACCACATCGGTCTCCAGGGGCTCAGCAGTGGCATTGCGGGGGAGACCACGATCCCGACCGCCTCCAGTGCGCCCGCCGGGATCGCCTCGGGCTTCGACGGCGCATTGTGGTTCACGGAGAGCGCGACGGCGAAAATCGGACGTCTGCCTGGACTGTTCGGCCCGTTCGCCGAGTACAACATCGACGGCAATCCGTTGGGCATCGCGTCGGGCGCCGATGGCGCACTGTGGTTCACCGAGCCCGCGGGCAGCCGCATCGGGCGCATCTCAACGTCGGGTATACAGACCGACACCGTCACGACGCCGACCGCCGCCAGCGAACCGTTCGGCATTGCCGCCGGACCGGATGGCGCGGTCTGGTTCACCGAGAAGGCGGGGAACAAGATCGGTCGGATCACGACCGGCCTGCCGCCCGGGCCGGCAGGGCCCTCAGGGCCGGTTGGCCAGGCAGGTCCAGCGGGGACAACCGGAGCGACCGGGGTGCAAGGCCCCGCCGGAGCGCCCGGTGCGAAGGGAGCGCCCGCGGCCGTCACGCTCGTCGCGTTTCAGGCGACGGTTTCAAGATCTGCCGTGAAAGTTCGCTACGTGCTGACAGGTCCGGCAAGCGTCGCGCTGGCGGTAAAGCCCCCACATGGGAAAACACTGACCGTCACTCGCGCCAGCGCCGGCAAGGGGGTCAACACGCTGACCTGGAACCGCAAGCTGCGCGGCAAGAAGGCTCCTCGCGGAAAGTACAAGCTCTCGGTGGTCGCACGCGTGAACGGCGCGCAGGTCAGCAGCACGCTCGCGGCCCAATTGCGCTGAGACTCGCAGCGAGCTGTCCTGACCACCCAACTGCGCTGAGACTCGCAGCAGCGGCTCGGTGGCCGATCCGCTACAAACGACCGTGAGCGCGAGACAGGCACGAGCGCACCACGACCGGAGGAGTCGCAACCCATGCCCACCTACATCATGCTCTCAACCCTCACACCCGAGGGCGTGCAGACCGTAAAGAACAACCCGCAGCGCATTCGCGAGGTCAACAAGGAGGTCGAGCAGCTCGGCGCCACCGTCAAGGCGCAGTGGGCGACGCTCGGTCACGTCGACTTCATCTCGGTCGTCGAGGCGCCCGATGAGGGCACGATGGCGCGCGTCTCGCTCGAGCTCGGCTCGCGCGGCACCGGGCGCTACGAGACTCTCGCAGCCATCCCCGTGGAGGATTTCATCGCGTCCCTCTAGACGCGGGGAGCTCGAGTCGACTTTGTCCGGTTCCGGCCATGACACGCCGTATGCTGCGCCCAGGATGATCTCCTGGGGGGCACTGCAGCGATTCCGCGGGCGGACCGCGCCTACCGCCGACGGTGTGGCATGAGCGGTCCTCGTCTGGACGGCGCCGACGACGAGCCCTCGGCGCAGGAGGGCCGGCCCTCCGCAGGGCCCGGCATCTCGCTCGTGCCCGAGCCGATGCAGGAGTCCGAGGTCCAGGCACAGCTCGATGACATCGACGTCGATGCCCCGCGCGTAGGCATCGTGATGGGGTCAAAGAGCGACATGGAGGCGATGGAGAAGGCGGCCCACGAGCTGGAAGAGCGAGAGATCCTGCACGAGGTCCGCGTCATGTCCGCTCACCGCGAGCCCGACGTCGTCGCCGAATACGCCAAGAACGCGCGCATGCGCGGCCTGCGCGTGATCATCGCCGGCGCCGGGGTCTCCGCCGCGCTCCCCGGCGCCGTCGCCGCCCACACCGACCTGCCCGTGATCGGCGTGCCGCTCTCCGGGCGCCTGACGGCCGCCGGCGGCCTCGATGCGATCCTCTCGATCGTGCAGATGCCGCCCGGCGTGCCGGTGGCCTGCGTCGGCCTGGACAACGCGCGCAACGCTGCGATCCTCGCCGCGCAGATCCTCGCCGGCTGAGCGCGCCGGAGCCCGAGCGCGGCCAGCGAACGCTCGCACCTGCCCTCCGACGTCCGCCCGCGACGAACGTCGCCGCCGCAGGCGGCGATAATCAAAAGAAGTGATCGCCCGCTACACCCGACCAGAGCTCGGCAGTCTCTGGACCGACGAGGCCCGCATGGACAGCTGGCGCAGGGTCGAGATCGCCGCCTGCCAGGAGCTGCCCGGCCTTCTCGGCGTGGACGGGCCCACCGAGGCCGACCTCGACGCGATCCGCGCTGCCACGTTCACCGTCGAGGCGGTCAACGAGCGCGAGCGGGTCACCGAGCACGACGTCGCGGCCTTCGTCGACGTGCTTGCCGAGTCGGCCGGCGACGCCGGCCGCTGGATCCACTTCGGCCTCACCTCCTCCGACGTGCTCGACACCGCGCTCGCGCTCCAGCTGCAGGCGGCCGGCGAGGTGATCGCCTCCGGTGCACACGCCCTCGTCGATGCCCTGGCGGTGCGAGCCCGCGAGCACACCCACACGCTCTGCGTGGGCAGGACCCACGGCATACACGCCGAGCCGACCACCTTCGGGATCAAGCTCGCCGGCTTCGCCTTCGAGGCGCACCGAAACGCCGAGCGCCTCGATCGCGCGTTCTCGCAAGCCGGCGTCGGCGCCGTCTCCGGTGCCGTCGGCACCTATGCCGCCACCAGCCCCGAGTTCGAGGAGCGCGTCCTCTCTCGCCTCGGCCTCGCACGCGAGGATGTCTCCACGCAGGTAGTCGCGCGCGACCGCCATGCCGAGCTGCTGGCGGCGATAGCCGTCGCCGGGGGCGGACTCGAGCGGTTCGCGACCGAGATCCGCCACCTGCAGCGGACCGAGGTGCGCGAGGTCCAGGAGCCCTTCCGCGCCGGCCAGAAGGGTTCCTCGGCGATGCCCCACAAGCGCAACCCGATCAAGAGCGAGCAGATCTCCGGCCTCGCGCGGGTGCTGCGCGGCAACGCCCAGGCCGGCTTCGAGGACATCGCGCTCTGGCATGAGCGCGACATCTCCCACTCCTCCGTCGAGCGCGTCATCCTGCCCGACTCGACGATCCTGATCGACTACCTGCAGCAGCGGACCATCGAGCTCGTCGATGGCATGACCGTCGATCCCGAGCGCATGCGCGTGAACCTCGATCTGACCCACGGGGCGCTCTTCTCCCAGCGCGTGCTCCTCGCGCTCGTCGCGACCGGGCTCTCGCGCGATGACGCCTACCGTCTGGTTCAGGAGCTCGCACAGCGCGCCTGGGACGACGGCATCCCGCTACGCGACCTGCTCGCCGCCGACGAGCGCGCTCGCGAGCTCGACCTCGACGAGATCTTCGACTACTCCCACTACGTGCGCCACGCCGGCGCCATCCTCGAGCGGCTCGACGAGATCGCCTGAACGGCCGGCCGGAGGGGCTCCGATCCCGCCCGCCCGCGCTGGTAGCATCGCGCCACGTGACCACTATCGCTGACCTGCCCCTGATCGCGAGCGGGAAGGTTCGCGAGATGTACGGCCTGAGCCGTCCCGGCGACGGGCAGGGACAGGCGCGGCTGCTGATGGTCGCCAGCGACCGCATCTCCACCTATGACGCGGTGCACCCGACGCCGATTCCCGACAAGGGCAGGGTGCTCACAGGGCTGTCGGTCTTCTGGTTTGACAAGACCCGCCACATCGTTGCGAACCATCTCCTGTCCGCCACCGACGACGTGCCCGAGCAGGCACGCGGCCGGGCGCTGGTCGTGCGCCGGCTGCAGATGCTTCCCGTGGAGTGCGTCGTGCGCGGCTACATCACCGGGTCCGGCTGGAAGGACTACCAGGCCAGCGGCCGCGTCTCCGGCATCGAGCTCCCATCCGGCCTGGGCGAGTCCGAGCGCCTGCCCGAGCCGATCTTCACGCCCAGCACCAAGGCCGACGAGGGGCATGACGAGGCGATCGACTTCGATCGCGCCGCCGAGCTCGTCGGCGACCGGGCGCTGATGAAGCGGGTTGCCGATGTCGCAGTCGAGCTCTATTCGTTCGCCGCCGACCACGCCCGTGCCAACGGCGTCATCCTCGCCGACACCAAGTTCGAGTTCGGCTTGGACGAGGGCGGCGAGCTCGTAGTCGGCGACGAGGTGCTCACGCCGGACTCCTCGCGCTACTGGCCCGCCGACGGCTACGAGGTCGGCCGCGGTCAGCCGAGCTTCGACAAGCAGTACGTCCGCGACTGGGCCTCCGCGAGCGGCTGGGACAGGAAGCCGCCCGCGCCGGCGATTCCCGAGGATGTGGTCGACGGCACACGCGCCCGCTACATCGAGGCCTATGAGCGCATCACCGGCGAGCCGTTCCAGGCGTGGCTGGACCGCGTCGGCGCGCAGGCGGCGTCGCGGTGAGGGCGCGCGTGCTGATCCGCCCCAAGGCCGGCATCCTCGACCCGCAGGGCGTGGCCGTCGAGCGGGCGCTGCCGGCGCTCGGCTTCGCCGGCGCCTCCAACGTCCACGTCGGGCGGCTCGTCGAGCTCGACGTCGACGACGCCGCGCAGCTGCGGCCGATGTGCGAGAAGCTCCTCGCGAACCCGCTCGTCGAGGACTACGAGGTCCAGCTCCTCGACGACGGCGGCTGACAAGAAGTGAAGTTCGGCGTCCTCCAGTTTCCCGGCTCATGCGACGAGGTCGACGCGGTCGAGGCCGCGAGGAACGTCGGCGACGCCGAGCTGATCTGGCACCGCGACCGCGACCTGCGTGGCGCTGAGGCGATCATCGTCCCGGGCGGCTTCTCCTACGGCGACTACCTGCGAGCCGGCGCCATCGCGCGCTTCTCCCCGGCGATGGAGTCGGTCATCGCCTTCGCGCGCGACGGAGGCCTCGTGCTCGGGATCTGCAACGGCTTTCAAGTGCTCTGCGAGGCCCACCTGCTGCCGGGCGCCCTGCTTCCGAACGTCAACCTGCGCTTCACCTCCCGCCAGGTCGAGCTCGACGTCGTCCGGGGCGACACGGCATTCACCCGCGCCTGCGCCGCCGGACAGCGGCTGAGCATCCCCGCCAAGCACTCGTGGGGCCGCTACTACGCCGACGAGGCGACGCGGCGCGCGATGGACGAGTCCGGCCAGGTCGTCCTTAGGTATGCCCCCGGGCACAACTTCAACGGCTCGGTCGACGACATCGCCGCAGTACGCAACGACGCCGGGAACGTCTTCGGCCTGATGCCCCACCCCGAGCACGCCGTCGACGAGCTCATCGGGGGCTCCGCCGACGGGCTGAGCATCTTCGAGTCGATGCGCCTCGCGGTCGAGGGCACGCATGCCTGAGACGGCGACCCTCCCGACAGTCGACGACGCCCTCGCGCTCGGCCTCACGCGCGACGAGTACGAGCTCGTCTGCGACAAGCAGGGCCGTCCGCCGAACCAGGTGGAGCTGGCCATGTACTCGCTTCTGTGGAGCGAGCACTGCGCCTACAAGCACTCCAGGAAGCTGCTGCGGACGCTGCCCACCGACGGACCGCACGTGGTCATGGGACCCGGTGAGAACGCCGGCGCCGTCGACGTCGGCGGCGGCCTCGTCTGCGCCTTCAAGGTGGAGTCGCACAACCACCCGAGCGCCGTCGAGCCGTTCCAGGGCGCCGCCACCGGTGTCGGGGGCATCCTGCGCGACATCTTCGCGATCGGCGCCCGTCCGATCGCCGTGCTCGACTCGCTGCGCTTCGGTGAGCCCTCCGGCGCTCGCGCGCGCTACCTGCTCGATGGCGCCGTCTCGGGGATTGCGCACTACGGCAACTCGATCGGCGTGCCGACCGTTGGCGGCGAGGTGTACTTCGAGGCCCCCTACGAGCAGAACTGCCTCGTCAACGCGATGGCGCTCGGCCTCGCGACTCGCGAGCGCCTGGTGCGCAGCGCCGCCACCGGGCCCGGCAACCTGATCGTCCTGTTCGGCGCCTCGACCGGCCGCGACGGCATCGGCGGCGCATCCGTGCTCGCATCAGCCGAGCTCGGCGGCGACGGCGAGCAGGACCGGCGCCCGACCGTCCAGGTCGGCGACCCGTTCGAGGAGAAGAAGCTGCTCGAGTGCTCGCTCGAGCTGCTCGACCGCCGCCTGCTCGTCTCCCTGCAGGACCTCGGCGCAGCCGGACTCACGTCCTCGGCGTCCGAGATGGCGTCCAAGGGCGAGGTCGGGATCGACCTCGACGTCGCCAGGGTGCCACTGCGCGAGCCCGGCATGGAGCCCTTCGAGATCATGGTCAGCGAGTCCCAGGAGCGGATGCTCTGCGTCGTCGAGCCGCAGAACGTCGAGGAGGTCATGGGCGTCTGCGAGAAGTGGGAGGTCGGCGGCGCCGCGATCGGCACCGTCACCGACAGCGGACGCATGCGCGTGCTGCGCGACGGCGAGCTGGTCGGCGACATGCCCGTCAGGGCACTCGTCGACGAATGCCCGCTCTACGACCTGCGTCCCGAGAAGCCCGCCGAGGCGCTCTACCGGCCGGGGCTCGCGACCGTCGCGCCCGACGCCTCGGCCGGCGAGGCGCTGCTCGCGCTCCTGTCCTGCGCGAACCTCGCCTCGCGCCGTCCGCTCTTCGAACGCTACGACTCGATAGTCCAGTCGCGCACGGTGCGCCGCCCGCAGGAGGCCGACGCGGCGGTCCTCGCCCTGCCCGACGGCAGCGCCCTGGCCGTGAGCATCGACTGCAACGGCCGCCGTGTCGCCGCGGATCCCTACCGCGGGACGATCGCCGCGGTGCTCGAGTGCGCCGCCAACCTCGCCTGCGTCGGCGCCGAGCCGCTCGGCACGACCAACAACCTCAACTTCGGCAACCCCGAGAAGCCCCACATCGCCTGGCAGCTGAGCGAATCGGTCCGCGGGCTCGGCGAGGCCTGCCGCGCCCTCGATGCCCCGATCGTCGGGGGCAACGTCTCCCTCTACAACGAGGGCGCCACCGGGCCGATCTACCCGACGCCGGTCATCGGCATGGTCGGCCGCATGCCCGATGCCCGCGACTGCGCCCAGCTCGGCTTCGCCCGGGCGGGGGACGAGATCGCGCTCGTCGGGCCCTTCACCCCGTCGTTGGCCGCGAGCGAGCTGTCCAAGCTGCGCGGCGAGCCGCTCCCCGACGGCCTGCCCGAGATCGACCTCGCCGCCGCGGCCGCCGCGCACGCCGTCGTCCGCGACGCCGTCCGCGACGGCGAGCTCTCGAGCGCACACGACATCGCCGAGGGCGGGCTCGCCGTGGCGCTGGCCGAATGCTGCGTGGCCGGCGGGCTCGGCGCGACCGTCGAGCTGGCGCAGGGCGACGCGCCGGGCGAGGCCGACGCGGTCGCGACGGCCCTGTTCGGCGAGGGCTCCGGGGGCTTCGTCGTCAGCGGCGCGCCCGAGGCGCTCAGCGGGCTCTCAGCATTCGTGTCGCTGCGACGGCTCGGGACGGTCGGGGGTGAGCGGTTGGCCATCGAGGTCGTCGACGGGGCGCGACGCACGGCGCTGGAGCTCACGCTCGTGGACCTGTCAGCGGCCTACTCGGAGGGTTTGGCTGAGTTCTTCGCCTGATAGCGTGTGAATGTGAGCACAACGCGTGAGGGACCGCGCGACGAGTGCGGCGTGTTCGGGCTGTATGGCCCTGGTCACGACGTATCGCGCCTGTCCTACTTCGCTCTCTACGCCCTCCAGCATCGAGGCCAGGAGTCGGCCGGCATAGCCGCGGCCGACCGCGGCGGGCACATAGTCACGCGCCGCGAGCTCGGCCTCGTCAGCCAGGTCTTCAGCGAGAACGACCTGCGCACGCTCGCCGGCGAGCTCGCGATCGGCCACGTGCGCTACTCCACGACGGGATCGAACGCCTGGGAGAACTCGCAGCCGGTGCAGCGCTCGGAGGGCACCAACGGCTCGCGCCGTGAGGTCGCGCTCGCGCACAATGGCAATCTCATCAACGCGCTCGAGCTCCACGAGGAGCTCGCCGAGCGCGGGGTGACGTTCAGCTCGACGTCGGACTCGGAGATCATCGCGGCGATGATCGCCACCCATCCCGCCGAGCGCGTCGAGGATGCGATCGCCGACGTGCTCCCCCGCCTGCGCGGAGCCTTCTCGATCGTCGCCATGACCAAGGACCGCGTGGTCGCCTTTCGCGACCCGCACGGCCTGCGCCCGCTCGCGATCGGCGTGCTCGACCCTAGTCCGGACGAGCCGGACGGCGTGGCGCGCTACTGCGTCGCGAGCGAGTCATGCGCCTTCGACATCATCGGCGCGCGGTTCCTGCGCGACGTCGAGCCCGGCGAGGTCGTCACGCTCGGCGCGGACGGCCTGCAGAGCAGCATCGTCGCACCCGGCGGCAGGCGCGCGTTCTGCGTGTTCGAGTACATCTACTTCGCCCGCCCGGACTCGCGCATGAACGGCCAGGTGCTGCAGGTGGCGCGCGGTCGGATGGGCGAGATCCTCTGGCGCGAGGCGCCCGTCGAGGCCGATCTCGTGATCGCCGTGCCCGACTCCGGCAACCCGGCCGCCCGCGGTCTCGCCCGCGCAGCCGGCCTGCCGCAGGACGACGGGTTCGTCAAGAACCGCTACGTCGCGCGCACCTTCATCCAGCCCGGCCAGGAGCTGCGCAAGCACGGGCTGCGCATGAAGTTCAACCCGCTCCCCGACGTGATCGCCGGCAAGCGCCTGGTGGTCGTCGACGACTCGATCGTGCGCGGCAACACGACCCGCCAGATCGTGCAGATGCTGCGCGACGCAGGTGCCGCCGAGATTCACATGCGCATCTCCGCTCCCCCGATCAAGCATCCCTGCCACTACGGCATCGACATGTCCACGCGCGAGGAGATGATCGCCCACGGACGCACGACAGAGGAGATCGCCGCCGAGCTGGGCTGCGACTCGCTGCACTACCTCTCCCTCGCCGGCGTCTACGAGGCGGTGCGCGGCAACCGCACGACTCACTGCGACGCCTGCTTCACCGGCGACTATCCGCTCGCCGGCAGCGAGACGGCGGCCGGCAAGTACTCCCTGGAGGACGGCGAGCGCGGGGAGCAGGAGCACCCGGTCCCGCTCGCGCGCGTCTAGGCCGCACGCGTCTAGAGGTGGTCCTCGCGCGCCCCTGAGGCGTCGTTGTAGCGGTTGTTGTACGGCCGGCGTGAGATGAGCCCGCCGCCGCCCGCGCGCATGGCGCCGCCGAGCGCGCCGGCGATTATGAGTGTGACGATGATCCCTGTGAGCATGGGCATTTCCCCCGTCATTGGTCGCTGGGTGTGCCCTCTCCACCCACCAACCATTCAACGACGCCCCCCCGCCGGGAACTGTGACGTGCGTCACGGAGGGCCCGTCGTGACGCATGCCACATGACGGCGCTCGCAGCTATCGTGCGCCGCGCGTGAGCGACAGACTCCCCATCGCCGTGCTCGTCTCGGGGGCGGGTACGAACCTGCAGGCGCTGCTCGACACGGTGCACGGGCGCGAGGCCGAGGTCGTGGCCGTCGCATCGAGCGTCGCTGCCGCCCCGGCCCTGGGGCGCGCAGCCGCGAGCGGAGTGCCGACGGCCGTGTTCGCGCGCGCCGAATACCCGGGGCGCAGCGCCCGCGACGAGGCGCTGGCGGACTGGCTGGCGGAGCGTCGCGTCCGGCTGGTCGTGCTCGCCGGCTACATGGAGCTGCTCGGCGAGCCCTTCCTCGACCGCTTCCCCGGTGCCGTCATCAACGTGCATCCCTCGCTGCTTCCCGCATTCCCCGGGCTCGCGGCGGTTCAGCAGGCTCTGGACTACGGCGTGAAGGTCTTCGGCGTGACCGTCCACTTCGTCGACGCCGGCGTCGACTCGGGGCCGGTGATCCTGCAGCGGGCGATCGAGCTGCCGGAGGTCGGCGACGCCGGCGAGGTGCTCGCGGCGCTTCGTCCGCTCGAGCACGCGCTCTTGCCCGAGGCGGTCCGCCTGATCGCGCGCGGTGCGCTGCGCGCCGATTCGCGCAATCCCCGCCGGACGATCGTGGATGGCCCGGCGAACCAGGCGGGCGCGGGATAGGCTCTGATGATGGTGCCGGAAGGCGATCTCGCGACCTCCAATTCCGCCGGTGTCGAGCGCGCTGCGCCGGGCGAGGTGCGCATCCGCCGGGCGCTCATCTCGGTGTCCGACAAGGCGGGCATCGTCGCCTTCGCCCGCGGTCTGGAGGAGCTCGGGGTGGAGATCGTCTCCACCGGCGGGACCGCGCGAGAGCTTGCCGGCGCCGGCATCCCGGTGCGATCGATCGAGGACTTCACCGGCTTTCCCGAGATCATGGACGGGCGCGTCAAGACGCTGCACCCACGCCTCTACGCCGGGCTGCTCGCGCGCCGTGACGAGGAGGGGCATCTGCGCGCCGCGGCCGAGCAGGAGGTCGAGGCGGTCGACCTGGTCTGCGTCAACCTCTATCCGTTCGAGCAGACCGTCGCCCGCGGCGACGCCGACGACGACGATGTGATCGAGAACATCGACATCGGCGGGCCGACGATGATCCGCGCGGCCGCCAAGAACCACTTATTCGCCGCCGTGGTCGTCGACCCGTCTGACTACGACGCCGTGCTCGGCGAGCTGCGCGAGTCCGGCGGGCGGCTGTCAATTGCGACGCGCAGGCGACTGGCGACGACCGCCTTTGCCTGCACCGCGCGCTACGACGCGGCGATCGCCACGTGGTTTGCGACCGGCACCCACGAGGGCTTTCCGCCGAGCAGCGTCGACGCCTACGAGAAGGTGATGGACCTGCGCTACGGCGAGAACCCGCACCAGCGCGCCGCCTACTACGCGCGCGTCGGCTCGCGCACGCACCTGCTCGACGGCGTCGAGCAGCTGCACGGCAAGGAGCTCTCGTTCAACAACCTGCTCGACCTGAGCGCCGCGCGCGAGCTCGTCGAGGAATTCGACGCGCCCGCCTGCGCGATCGTCAAGCACAACAACCCCTGTGGATGCGCGGTCGCCGCCACCGGCCAGGTCGCCTACGAGCGCGCCTTCGCCTGCGATCCCCTGAGCGCCTACGGAGGGGTGATCGCCGTCAACCGCCGCGTCGATCGGGCCTGGGCGCAGCGCCTCGGCGAGCAGTTCGTCGAGGTCCTGCTCGCGCCCGGTTACGACGCCGACGCGCTCCAGCTCCTGCAGGTCAAGAAGAACGTCCGCCTGCTCGCTCTGCCCGACTGGCCGGAGCCGCTGCGCGAGGTCGAAGGCAAGGCCGTGGTCGGCGGAGAGCTCGTGCAGACCCACGACGTTGTCACCGAGACGCGCGAGCAGATGCGCGTGATGAGCGAAAGCCAGCCCAGCGACGAGGAGTGGGAGGACATGCTGTTCGCCTGGAGGGTCTGCCGGCATGTGCGCTCCAACGCGATCGTCATCGCCGCCGACCGCGCGACGATCGGCATCGGCGCCGGCCAGATGAGCAGGGTCGACGCGGTGCGCATCGCGATCGAGAAGGCGCGCGCTGCCCAGCCCGAGCTGCTCGCCGGCGCAGCCCTCGCCTCCGATGCCTTCTTCCCGTTCGCCGACGGGCCGCAGCTGGCGATCGACGCGGGTGTCGCGGCGATCATCCAGCCGGGGGGCTCCGTTCGAGACGACGACGTGGTGGCCGCCGTCGATGCGGCCGGCGTCGCGATGGTGGCGACCGACCGCCGCCATTTCCGTCACTAGGGCGACACCGTGAGCCGGCTCGTCGTCCGGATGGGGTTGAAGGATCCGGCGCAACGATATATCGTGAGCGTACTTTGATATTCCACGATAGGAGTTAGTTATGTTTGCTCACGAGAGCGAGCCGGGCCCGCGGGGACACTGCGGTCCCGGCGCCCACCACCGCCACCGCCGCCACGGCTTCGGGCCGGGCCCCCTGGGGGACCTCGCCGGAGGACCGTTCGGAGGCTGGGGCAGGGGGCCGCGAGGTCGCGGGCGCAAGGCCCGCCGCGGAGACATCCGCACGGCCGCGCTGCTGCTGCTGGCGGAGGAGCCGCGCAACGGCTACCAGATCATGCAGGAGGTCGAGGAGCGCAGCGACGGGGTCTGGCGACCGAGCCCGGGGTCGGTCTACCCGGCGCTGGCGCAGCTCGAGGACGAGGGCCTGATCCGCTCGCAGGAGACCGACGGGCGCAAGCTCTTCGCGGTCACCGACGCGGGACGCAAGCTCGTCGAGGAGCGCGGCGGCGACAGGCCGGCGCCGTGGGAGGAGATGGGCGACCAGATGAGCGATAAGGCCGCCGAGCTGGGCAAGCTCGTTCGCGACGTCGCCTACGCCTTCGCACAGGTCATGCGCACGGGCAGCGACGCACAGATGGCGAAGGCGGGCGAGGTGCTTGCCGCCACCCGTCGCGACCTCTACCGCATCCTCGCCGACGGCGACCCGGCATCCGGCGCCGGAGACGCAGGGCAGGAGTCCTAAGCGCCGCGAGGCGTCGCTGCAGCTAGTTGATGGCGCGGGCGGAGACCCCGAGGATGGGGTCTTCCGCCTGCTCCTCCTCGCCCGCCTCGGCGAGGCGAATCGTCTCGGCGAGTCCGTCGAGGTCTTTGAGCATCATGCGTTCGGTGAGCGGCTGCAGCAGCCCGCGCAGCGGCAGCATCGCTCCCACCCAGCGAGGTGCCCACAGGCGGGCCGAGCGCCGTTCGATACCGCGCTCGATCGCATCGATCGCCTTCGACAGCGGCGCCGGGTTGCGCATGAACGCCGGCGAGTTGGACGTCATCTGCTGCGCTGCCCGCTGAGCGAAGCTTGCGCGAACCAGGTCCGTGTCGATGAACCCGAAGTAGGCGCAGCCGACGCGGGCGCCGCTGGGGGCGCTCTCCATGCGCAGCGCGTCGGTCAGCGCCTCGACGCCGGCCTTGGCGGCGGTGTATGCGCCCATCAGGGGCGCGTGGGCTATCGCGGACAGCGAGGAGATGTTGAGCAGGTAGCCGCGCCGCTGCTGGATCTGCCCGATCACGGCGCGGTCCGTGCGCCACACGCCGAGCAGGTTCACCGCGAGGGTGCGCTCGACGTGGTCGATCGGCGCGGTGGCGAGCGCGTCCGTGAACGCGATGCCGGCGTTGGCGATCGCGACGTCGATACCTCCGAATCGCTGCACCGTCGCGTCGACGGCTCGTTGCAGAGAGGCGAGGTCGGTGACGTCGGCCTCGAAGGCGAACGCCCGGTCTCCCAGCCGCGCGGCGTTCTCCTCCAGGCGCTGCGGCTCGAGCCCGACGAGCGCGACGTTTGCCCCCTTGCGATAGAGGCGCTCGGCGCTCGCCGCGCCGATTCCGCGCGCCGCGCCGGTGATGAAGACGGTGCGCCCGCTGACGTCGAAGGGCGCCTTCGAGCCCCGGCTCACGTGTCCGACTCCACCCTGCTTCGGCCGTCGTGACGCTCTGGCATCGGCGCAGCCTACCGTGGTAGGGTCGGCGCATGGCTGCACTCGGCCCGTCCTCCACGGCCCTCGAGCTCGCAGAGGGGCTTCGCCGCCGTGAGCTTTCGGCCGTCGAGTTGCTCGATGCGTGCCTCGCCGCCGTCGACGAGCGCAACCCCGAGCTGAACGCCGTCATCTGGCGCAACGACGAGCAGGCGCGGGTCGCCGCGGCCGACGCCGACAACCGCCTGGCGGCGGGCGAGGACGCGCCGTTCCTGGGCGTTCCCCTTCCGATCAAGGACCTCACGCCGGTCGCCGGCTGGCCGGTGAGCTTCGGCTCGCAGGGCGGTCCTCGCGGCGTCAGCGACGAGAGCGAGCTCGTCGTCGACGCGCTCGCGCGCGCCGGCTTCGTCCTCTGCGGGCGCACTAACACGCCAGAGTTCGGCGTCGTGACCGTGGCCGAGAACAGCCGCTACGGCATCACGCGCAATCCGTGGGACCTCGACCGTTCACCCGGCGGCTCCAGCGGCGGCGCCGCGGCGGCTGTGGCGGGCGGCATGTTTCCGATCGCTCACGCCAACGACGGCGGTGGCTCGATCCGCATCCCGGCCTCCTACTGCGGCCTGGTGGGCTTCAAGCCGAGCCGCGGTCGCGTGCCACGGCTGGCTCAGAGCTGGCTCGGCGCCGTGGTCGAGGGTGTCGTCGCGCGCACCGTCGCGGACTCGGTGGTCGTGCTCGACCAGATATCCGCCGCCGACCCGCTCGCCTGGTACAACGCGCCGGCCGCTGCGCGGCCGTTCGCGCAGGAGCTCGACACGCCGCCGGGCCATCTGCGGATCGGCCTGATGGCGCAGGCGCCGCTCGGAATGCCGACCGACGAGGCCTGCACGGCCGCCGCCCGCGCGGCCGCCGACGCGCTCGAGCAGCTCGGCCACGACGTGGAAGAGGTGGAGGTGCCGACGATCTCCGAGGAGATGGTGCCGCCGTTCATCGTGCTGACCCAGGCCGGCCTCGCCGAGTACGAAGGCGTCGACTGGTCGGCGGTGGAGCCGCACATCGCTCACCAGCGCGCCGCGAGCCACGAGCTCGGCGCCGACGACTACGTTCAGGCCGCGCGGACGCTCGAGCTGCTCAGCCGCAGGGAGGTGGCGCGCTGGGGTCGTGACTTCGACATGCTGCTGACCCCGACCTCGGCGATCCTGCCGCCGCGGGCAGGCGCCGTGCTGGAGGCCCAGCATGCGGCCCCCGACCAGCCTGTGTCAGACGTCGTCGCGAGCGTCGCGTTCACCGCCTTCGGCAACGTCGCCGGCCTGCCCGCCGTGAGCCTTCCGCTGTACTGGACCGATGCCGATCTCCCCGTCGGCGTCCAGCTGACCGCCGGCCCCTGGCAGGAGGCGCGCCTGATCTCCGTCGCCGCCCAGCTCGAGCAGGCGCAGCCGTGGTCCGATCGCAGTCCGTCGGCGACGGCGGCGTCCTAGCGTCCGGTAGCTCCCCGGCGGACCGCAGGAGCCGCGAGCCGGCTCAACCGCCGGACCGCCGCCGCCGACCCGCCGCATGCGAGCTGCGCCTTCGTATCGTGAGTGGCATGCACGTACACGAGTTCACATTCATCGGGGGACCGCGGTGAGCACCGCCATCTTTCCGGTCGCCGGACAGGCCTTCGGCGAGGAGGCCGGGACCGAGCCCGAGGCGCAGGGCGCACAGGGCCAAGCCGACGCCGAGGCGCTCGACGCCTATTCGCGGACGGTCGCCGGCGTGGTGGAGCGGCTCGCGCCGAGCGTCGCCAGCCTGCGGGTGATGCGCGACACGCGCCGCGGACGGGTGCCGGTCGGCGCCGGCAGCGCCGTCGTGCTGACCCCGGACGGCTTCCTGCTGACGTCAGCACACGTGGTGGCCGGCAGCGGTCGCGGCGGTCACGCCACCTTCGTCGACGGGCGCGAGATCGGCTTCCGCGTCGTGGGCGCGGACCCGTTGTCGGATCTGGCGGTGCTGCGCGCCGACGCCGACGACCTCAAGCCCGCCGTGCTGGGCGACGCGGCGCATCTGCGCGTGGGCCAGCTGGTCGTTGCGATCGGAAACCCGAACGGGTTCGCCGGCTCGGTGACCGCGGGCGTGATCTCTGCGTTGGGTCGCTCGCTTCCCGCTCGCTCGGGCCGGACCGTCCGCATGATCGACAGCGTGATCCAGACCGACGCGGCGCTGAACCCCGGCAACTCGGGGGGCGCGCTGGTCGACTCGTTCGGGCGCGTCGTCGGCGTCAACACCGCCGTCGCGGGCGTGGGCCTCGGGCTGGCCGTGCCGATCAACGATGCGACGCGCAAGGTGATCGGCGCGCTGATGCGCGACGGCCGCGTGCGCAGGGCCTACCTGGGCGTCGCCGGCGGCCCGCGACCGCTGCCGGCTCGTGCGCGGCGCGAGCGCGATCAGGCGACCGGTGTCGAGGTGATCGAGATCACGCCGGGTAGCCCAGCCGAGGACGCCGGCCTGCGCGCCGAGGACCTGATCGTCGAGATCGCCGGCAGTCGCGTTCACGGCGTCGACGACATACAGCGGCTGATGGTGGCCGACCTGATCGACGTGCCCGTCGAGGTGGACGTGCTGCGCGGCGGCGAGCCGCTGCGGCTGCGCCTCGTGCCACGCGAGCTCGGGTAGCGAGGGCCGGCGGCGGCCCCGTCGAACGACGGCTTCACTGCTTGCGCGCGATCGCCTCGGCGAGCTCGCCCTTGGACATCCGCGAACGCCCCTGCACCCCGAGGTCGCGGGCGCGACGGTAGAGCTCGTCCTTGGAGTTGCCTTCCACGTCGACCCCGCCGTAGCTCTTGCCATAGCCTTCCCGCGCGCGGGTTTCGAGCGCGAGGATCCGACGGGCCCGGGCGATCCTTGGGCTCCCAGTGATCACCGCGCTTCTCGAAGGAGTGCTTCAGCGCCGCGAACGCGACCCGGTGGGCGCGTTCGCCCTCGCCGTACTCCCGCACCGCGCTGTCATGGGCCTTGGCGAACGTGCGCTGTGCCTTTGGCGGCGAGCGCTTAAGCGTGTCCGGCAGCTCGCTCTGCTTCGCCTGCCCGGAGGAGGTTGTCTTCGGCATGCGATCAGCTCCTAGCGATATCCGTATTGGGGCGATATCCGTGCTCCGCGGCAGGCCATTACCCAGGGCGATGCGCTGGGAAACTGCCTGCGGCCGTTGACCGCCGGGCGGCTACTGGACGCGCGGCCGCGAGTTCGGGCTCGCGACGCGCCGTGGGGGGTTGGCGCGCCGCGAGCCGCTCGGGGTCCGGTCAGGCTCGTCTGAGCTGGCCGCCCACGGTCTTGTGCTGGCGCAACGGTGCGTTCCCCCCACC
>JAOPZB010000191.1 GCA_025964355.1 Solirubrobacterales bacterium
AACTCATCCGGCCTGCAGGAGGCCGTGAGCGCGGCCGCCCGCGCGCGCGCCGACTGCTTGGAGTTCAGGACCGTGGCGGACAGGCCCGCCATACGCAGGTGTGCCAGCTGGTCGTCCTCGAGGGCGATCAAGGGCGAGACGACCACAGTTGGCCCCGTCCGCAGGAGTCCGGCGAGCTCGTAGATAGCGGACTTGCCGGCGCCGGTCGGCAACACGGCGAGCACGTCCCGTCCGCCGGCCGCGGCGACGGCTGCTCGCAACTGTCCCGGCCGAAGCCGGGCGAACCCGAGCCGTTCCCGGGCCAGCTCGCGAACCTCTGACTCCGCCTGCATGACAACCCGACCTTAGCTCCGGCGCCGGGATGGGCCGGTGAGACGCCGGTCAGCAGTCCAAACGAGGGCTGCTCAGCCACCGATCGCCCAGCCGATCAGCGTAGCCGGCGGATCTAGCCAGAGGTCCTGCCAGGGCGAGGAGCGTCCTGATGCGAACCGGCGGCGAGCAGTGCGTCCTCGGTGACGTTCACGAGATCCATACCGTCTGCGGTCAGTGATGCTCGCCGATCCGATGATCCCAAAGGTCCCTGCAGAGTCAGGTAGCCGAGGCCTGCGAGGTCTTCGAACTGGCGCTTGACCGTCTCGGAGTCCGAGCCGATTCGACTCGCAAGCTCGGCTGGAGTCGTGCCATCGGGGCCGGGCGGATACAACAGGGGCAGGTGCTCGCGGGAGACTCCCTCGAAGTCTGCCGCCGACCATTGGTCGAGTACCCCGCGGATCGTTGAGTCGTCGCGCGGCTCACTCACGTCCGGCAGGCGCTGGACCGCCTCACGCCGTCGGCGCTCGTTGCGGCGAACATAGAGGCAGAGCGCCACCACCGGGACGACGAACGGCAGCCACTCCTCGACGGGGATCTTGCCGAAGTGGGCAAACACATACATCCTGTTCTCAATTCTGACGGTCAGCTGTTCACGGCGGACAGCAGCCACAACCCGAGGCTCGTGAATCCGACCATGACCACCAGCATCCAATATTGCGAGCGGACAGCCTCTCGCGGGGAGCGATAGGTCGCGAGCGCGCGGTCGTGTGCCAGTGCAAGACCACCGACGTGGCCGGTCACGAGCGCCAGGACCTCCACATACCAGATGCCGGTGGCCCCGATGACGCTGTAGTTGATGTGCCACCCGGCGGTGCCGAAGTAGTCGCTGCCGTTACCGAGCGGATTGGATGCGAGATACCCGATCGCCTGTCCCTGCCAGACGAGCAGCGAGAAGTAGTGCGCGAGCACGTAGGCGAAGCCGATCGGCACGAGCGTGTGCGCGTATGAGCGCGCGAGCTGCGGGGCGGTGAAGCGGCGCGAGACCGAACGCATGCCGAGGACCCCGACGCGGTAGAAGCCGACCACGACCGTGATTGCCAGCAACAGGCCGAGGCTGTCAGCGAGCTCGTCCGACGGCGTCTCACTCAGCCCCAGCCCCGAGAAGAAGCTCTGAACGTGTGGCTGGAGCGTGTTCCAGACCACGCCGTTGGACGCTCCGTCGAAGGTGGTGATACCTATGATCACCAGCACGAGCGCGACGGTCCCGGCCTGATCGGAGAGCGACGTCACGCCCGAAAGCGGTCGGCGCAGCCAGAGCGCGCCGCCGCGCACGTTCACAGGCGACAGACGCGAGAACAGCCCGAAATATCCGCCGAAGGCGTCGCCACGCTCGCTCCATTCCTCGATTCCAAACAACGCCATGCCGACGAGCATGAGCGCGAAGTAGGCGAGTGCGAGCGAGGCCAGCAGCGACGGGTTGTCGTGGTCGTGGTAGACCAGCTCCAACCAGCCGAAGGCCAGCAGGCCCGCGACGACGGGCCAGCGGCCGAGCCACGGGGGATAGGACAGCGGCGGACGCCACTCCAGCTGCGCTCGGGCGCCCAGCCAGCGGATCGCACGGGCGAACGCTCGCCACGGGCTGAACGCGCGAAACCAATCTCCCAGCAAGATGCTGGACACGGGGATTGCCACCCAGAAGATGACGTAGATGAAGGTCGGGTCGAAGTTGTCGGTGTAGTACGGCACGCCCTCATAGCCTGCGTAGACGACCAACGCGAACAGAGCGAGGCCGGTCCCGCCCGCGGGGATGCCGAGCGCACTCGGCCATCGGAACAGCCTGCGCTCGCGCGGATGCTGGAGCCGGGGAGTCGACCACAGGGTCGAGAGCAACACGAAGGAAATGACGAGCACGATCGCGGCGGCCCACGCAAACAGCCATGCGGGCACCGGCAGGCTCGCCAGACCGGAGATGCCGTGGGCCTCGGCCGCCGCCGGAGCCAGTGCAGTGGCGGCGATGAACGCGACGGTGAGCATCGCCACGCGCGCACGCCGTCGTTTTGCCGACCGCTCGGCCGGCTGAACACCAAGGGACATGAGTCCTCCTCACTCTGGATCACATGGACCCACGCGCGCAGGCGCGCTGGGACGCCGGCTAGATGAGAGAGACGGCGGCCAGCGAGGGCGGAGGACGCTCGGCGAGCGAGGCGGCGATCAGGCGGCCGCCGCGGGGGACGAGGGCGCGCAGGCTCAGCTGCCGCCCAATGAGGCCTGCTGCGCTGTCATGTCGCAGGCGGCGCTTGCGCTCGATCAACGCGAGCAGCGCTCGCTCCCCGGGGTAGGAACGCGTCGCCAGGACGACCAGCAGGAGCAGTGCCGGGAGCAGGTATGCGAGCGCCTCGATCAGGGCTCCCTGGGCGTAGCACGTCGCGATGCCCGCGAGCGCAATCGTCGCAACTGCGATCAGCAGCCTGCACCGGATCATCTCTGCGCAACGAGCCATCGCGTTGCGGCAACGATATATGCCGAGGGTCGCGGGCGGCGACCCTGAGGACAGCGTCCGTCACGTCGTTAGGCCCCAAAGAGGGTCTGCACGAGAGGGAGCGGGTAGCCCAAAGCGATCCGGACTGCAGTCCGCTATGGTGAGGCGCTCCACAGCAACCGGACTACAGTCCGCCAGAGCAAAGGGAGGCACCATGAGCACCCAGCGCCCAGACGCACCATCGGATCTCAGACTGCCGGTCGGGATATGGAACACCGAACCCTCAAGCAGCCGCCTCGAGTTCGCCGTCAAGACGATGTGGGGGCTTGCGACGGTCAACGGACATTTCGAGCGCTTCCGCGGGCAGCTCGACGTCAAACCCGAGGGTGCTCGGGCCGAGCTGACCGTCGAGGCCGAAAGCTTTGACACGGGCCACGCCAAGCGCGACAGCCATCTGGCCTCTGCCGACTTCTTCGACGTCGCCAGCCACCCCACGATTTCCTTCGTCGCGTCCGCCATCAGCCCAGATGCCGACGAGGACCTCACGATCACCGGCGATCTGACGGTCGCAGGGCACGTCGTGCGCCTACGGCTGCCCGTCACCGTCACGCACGGCGACAACGGCCGCCTCCATCTCGCCACGGCCGCAACAGTCTCACGCGAGCAGGCCGGTATGACGTGGAACCGCGGCGGCATGATCCGCGGCGACATCCACCTCAAAGCCGAGCTCGAGCTCGCTGCCGCCGCAGGCCCCGGCGAGGATGCTGGACCGGCTGAGGCGAGCGACCGGCGTCTAGCGGGTCCCGCGAGGTAGCACCGCCCAACATCCGACCGGAAGGACTTCCCATGCCAGACGTGAAGATCGCGATCATCCTGGGCAGCACGCGCCCCGGGCGCAACGGCAAGGCCGTCGCCGACTGGGTCACCGACAAGGCCGCAGCGCGCACCACCGCGGAGTACGAGCTCGTCGACCTGGCCGACCATCCGCTCCCGCACATGGACGAGCCGCTACCGCCCACGTTGGGACAGTACGCCGGTGAGCACACCAAGGAGTGGGCCGAGACGATCGGTGCATACGACGGCTACGTCTTCGTCACGCCCGAGTACAACCACTCCACGTCCGGCGTGCTCAAGAACGCCATCGACTATCTCTACGCCGAGTGGAACAACAAGGTGGCGGCGTTCGTCAGCTACGGCTCGGTGGGGGGCGCCCGTGCCATCGAGCACCTCCGGGCCATCTGCAGCGAGCTGCAGATGGCCCACGTGCGACAGCAGCTGAGCTTCTCGATGTGGACCGACTTCGAGAACTTCTCGAAGTTCTCGCCCGGGCCCCAGCACGCCGAGTCGGCGGTCGTCATGTTCGATCAGCTCGAGTCGTGGACTCAGGCACTGAAGACGGTGCGCGGCTGACGCCCCCCGACCGCCGGCCAGACGCTGACGTCGGCCATCGGCACCTCGAGGCTGAGCTGCTGGCCGATGGTCAGCTTTTCCGTCGAGCCGGTGCGAACCAGGAGCTCAAGTCGTCCGTCGATTGAGATCGTCAGCTCGCGCACGGCGCCGAGGTCGACATCGTCGAGGAGGCTCGCGGTGTACGCGCCGCGTGGGTCGAGCGAGACGCGCTCGGGACGCACGCTCCAGATGACCTGCGCACCCTGCGCGAGAGCGCCTGTGGGTGCCTGGATCACCGCTCCATCGCTGCTGAGCCGGTCCTGGCCGATCACCAAACCGGGGTTCGCGTTTGCGATGCCGAGCAACCGTGCGATCTCCGGCGAGCCCGGAGTGCGGAATACCGTTTCGCGTGTACCGGACTGGAGGATCCGGCCGTCGCTGAGGATGATCACCTCGTCCGCGAGGAGGGCGGCCTCCTCCGGGTCGTGGGTGACGATGACGGTGCTGAGGTTGGCGTCGATCTGCAGCCGCCGCAGCTCGCGGCGCAGACGGTCGCGCACGGGCGCATCGAGCCCCGTGAACGGCTCGTCCAGTAACAGCACACGCGGTTGCATCGCGAGTGCGCGTGCGATCGACACCCGCCGTCGCTGCCCGCTCGAGAGCTCGTCCGGATAGCGGTTCTCGAGTCCGCTCAGGCCGAGTCGTTGCAGCCACCACGCAGCCAGCGGCGGCTGTGCCCGCACGCCGAACGTAACCTGGCGCCACACGGTGCGACGCGGAAAC
>JAOPZB010000230.1 GCA_025964355.1 Solirubrobacterales bacterium
CCTTCGGAATCGTCGGAATCGAGGCGCTGGCGGCCGGGCGGCCGGCGGTCGCCAGCGCGACCGGCGGTATCGTCGACTGGCTGGAGGATGGCGTCAGCGGGCTGCTCGTGCCTCCGGCCGACGTGCCGGCCCTGGCCCGAGCGCTGAACGAGCTCCTGGCCGATCCCGGGAGACAGAGCGCCATGGGCAGCGCGGGCAAGCGGGCAGTGGCCGAACGCTTCTCGCCCGCTCGTCATCTCATGGCCCTGCTGGAGGGGTATCGGTCCGCTCGCGCTACGTGGCGATCCGATCGAGAGGAGCTCCCGGCGGGCGCAGCGGCGCACGGTCTTCGCTGAGCGCAACCGGCGCCTTACGCCCTGGGCCAAGGAACCAGTACGCGGCGATGCCGGTGGCGAACCAGAAGAACGGGCCCGCCGCCGGGCTCGCCATGATCGGTCCGGACACTCCCATCAACAGGAAGGCGATCACGACCGCGAACACGGCCGAGAGCTCGATTCGCAGCTCGAGATCGACGATAGTCCGCAGCCGCCGGACGGCGAGCAGGATCAGGTTGACGATCAGCCCGAGCCACAGCAACAGGCCGGGCGCACCGAGTTCGTCGGCCATGAAGTTGAACTGCGTCTCGGCCCCCACGCTGTGGCCTTCCAGCTGACGGCTCGCGAGGCCGCCGAAGCCGGCGGCGGCGCCGGCGCTCGCAAGCCCGATCCCGAGCGGAGCGACGACGAGCTGATGGGGGACGTGCGAAAGTTCACCCGTCTTTTTGTCTTTTGCAGAGAGCGCCTTTTCGGGGGCTATTTCGGCATAGCGTGAGAACGTCCCGGGAGCCTCGAGCGACACGAGCAGCGCGCCGAGCGGCACCGCCAGCACGAGCACGCCCAGAACCGCCGCGAGAGGACGCATCATCCGCCCCCCCGCGCTGATCGACAGCAGCGCGAGCGCGGCCACCGCGAGTGCCGCGCCGACCACCTGCAGACGTCCCAGGCCGGTGGCCACGGCCAGCAGTGCTCCAAGGCAGAGCACCACACCGATCCAGCGTCTTCGGCGTCCGGCGGTCGCAACCAGCGCCAACGCTCCGGGCAGCGCGATCAATCCGACGCCGCCACCGAACCCGCTGTCCTTTCCGAGAGCCGGGGGACGCACTCTGGCGACCCCTTCACTTGCGTACGCGCGGCCGGCGAGGCCGCCCTTCTGGCCTTGTTCGATCGTGCCGAAGACGAGTTCCTTGTAGCCCGGACCCCAGCTGGCCAGCTGACCGACGCCGAGCGTCGTCTGATACGCGCTGACCGCACCGTTGGCCAATGCGAGCACTCCGAGGATCAGGAACAGCTTGCGGAAGCGCTGCTTTGAACGCATGATCACGTACCCGAAGAAGAAGAACGGGACGAACTCGAGTTGCTGTCTGAAGCCGCCGAGGGCCTTGAGCACGCCGTGGGTGTTCGGGTTGAAGGCCTCCACGACGACGATGGCCGCGAACAGGAGCACCCATCCCGAAAGCGGCGGCAGCCTCACACGCTCCTTCTTTGCCAGCAGGCGCGCGACGGCTCCGAGGCTGACCGCGAAGATCAGGACGTCACGGAAGACGGTGGCCGCTTCGTGGCCGCCGGTCAGGAGCTTGACCGGCCCGTCGAGCAACCCGAGGTACAGCGCGAGGATCGTGACCGTCACCTCCAGGCGCCTGTCGCACAGGAGCACCACGACACCGAGCCCTCCGAGGGCGAGGGCGAGCACCAGCCCGAGGTTCGGCTTCGGAACCGCGACGGCGATGGCGAGCGAGATGGCCAGCGATAGGAGCCCGGCGAACCCGACCAGGAGCACCTGCCGGAAGCGTGAATTCAGCACAGCCGGGTGCATCCCTCTGACTGGTCCGGACATTCGCGGGTAGGGCACGCTCATCGGCCCCCAAAGGTTACCGTTCCCCCACCGAGGCGCCGCAGCCACGGTTGGATTCGCTTAGAATGGTGGCATCGGATGTTGGAGAACAGCGCGGTGACCGAGTGTGTCACCGTGGTGCACGACTACCTGTTGGTAATGCGCGGTGCCGAGCGCACCGCCGCCGCGATCGCCGACCTCTATCCCCAGGCCCCGATCTTCACCTTGCTCTACGACGAGCAGGGAACGAACGGCCGCTTCGCGGATCGCTCGGTCACCACCTCGCCGCTGCAGCGCCTGGGCGCCAGCCAGACAACGTTCAGACGCCTGCTGCCGCTCTATCCGTGGGCCGTCGGGCGGCTGGAGCTTCCCAATTCAGATGTGGTCCTGAGCAGCAGCAGCGCCTTCGCCCACGGCGTCCGGGTTCCGGAGGGTGCGCTGCACATCTGTTACTGCCACGCGCCGTTCCGCTACGCCTGGTATGAGGAAGAACGCGCGCTGGCAGAGGCACCCTCCCCGCTGCGTCCGCTGCTGCGACGTCAGCTGCGCTGGATGCGCGGGTGGGACCGCGCTGCCAGCAGGCGCGTGGACAGCTACATCGCCAACTCACAGCTGACGCGCGAGCGCATCAACCGCTACTACGGCCGCGATGCCGTCGTGATCCACCCGCCGGTGGAGACTCACCGCTTCGCCCCGGGCAAGCCTGGGGACTCGCTGTTGGTGGTGTCGGAGATCGTTCGCCACAAGCGCCTGCACGTCGCCCTGGAGGCAGCGCGCCGCGCGCACAGCCCGATTCGGGTCGTTGGCTCGGGGCCAGACCTCGACGCAATGAGAGAGGCGTACCCCGAGGCCGAGTTCATCGGGCGTACCGGCGATGAGGATCTCGCCGAGCTGTACGCCAGCGCGCGAGCCGTGATCGTGCCAAGCATGGAGGAGTTCGGCATCACGGCGGTCGAGGCCCAGGCGGCTGGACGTCCGGTCATCGCCGCTGCGGCGGGCGGCGCGCTGGAGACGGTTCTCGATGGGCAGACGGGGCGCCTGGCGGTGCTGGACGACGTCGACTCCTTCGCACAGGCAATCGCGACCATCGATGAGCTCGACTTCGATCCCGCCCGCGCCGTGGAGAACGCCGATCGCTTTTCGGTGGCCGCCTTCAGGCGCCGCCTGTCAAGCGAGGTGACGCGAGCGCTCGACGGCGGAGGCGACCGGGAGCTGTCGGGCTATTCGAGATCGTCGTAACCCCAGAGGGTCACGAGGTCACGACCGAGGTATTCGCTCAGAGCGACCACCTCGGGTCTGAAGCGCTGTCGCAGTTCACTGGTCAGGGCCTCATCGGGAGGCTGCGGGTCGACGTACAGCAGGCGGCTCTGGGTCGCACGGAGCGCCTTCCGCCTCAGCCCCCGAGGCGTCACGGCCTTGATGGCCCGCTTGACGCCGAGCGATACGGGACCACGTCCCACCGAGACCGCGTGCAGGAGGCTGTGCAGCGGCTGTGAGCGGATACCCACCGTTGGGTTGGGTTCGGTCACCTCGATCGGACGGGTCTGGTCGACGCCGAGGAAGCGCAACGCCGTCGCAACCACGGCCTCGTTGTCACGGCGAAAGTCGTCATATATCAACACGAGCATCTGCTCTCGTCCGAACAGGGCCTCGTATCGGCGCAGCTGCTCGACGTATCTCACCTGCTCTGAATAGAGCAGCGCGCGCGGCCAGTAGGAGTGACGGGGGATGTCTCGACCGTCGCGCCTGGAGTCCTCGAGCGCCAGCGCCCTGCCAAAGTCATGCTCGGTCTCGACGTAGGTCTTCACGAACTGAAGATGCAGCGACCGCAGCAAGGCCGCGGGCTCGCGCAGCACCGCGACGATGCGCGCCGCGGGTTGGAGCTCGAAGATTCGCTCGGCCGCCGTGCGCGACCATAGGTACAACGCCGACGCCTCACCGATCAGCTGCTCGGTGCCCGCCGAGTCAAACAGCGACAGGTACTCTGCAAGCGTCCGCGGCGTGCCACCCGGCCGTGGTGGGGGGCGTTCGTGAAGCTCGGTCGCCAGGAACCACGGCTCCTTGTTCTCGGGCATGTAGATCTGCGGATGGCGCCGCAACATCTCATAGAGCGCTGTCGTGCCGCTCTTGGGCTGGCCGACGATGAAGAAGTCGGGAGGCCGCCCTGCTTCGTGCGCGGCGGCGAGGTTGGTGTTTGCGTTCATCGACGTTGTGATCTGTGCTGACAGCCTGCGCAGACGCCAGGCAAGGGTACCGTCGCGCGAGGCCTGGGCCCGCGCCTGTCAGGACCGCCGCGGCGAGGACGTTTCGCAGAGGCGTCCGTATAGAGCGTGGTGCTCGCGGACCATCCGCTCCCAGCTGAACGCGAGCACCGACTGACGGGCTGCGTCGCCGAGCCGTCGCCTCAGCGCGCCATCGGCCGCCAGACGGCTCAGGCGCTCGCCGATCAGATCCGGCTCGCGATCGATGAGAAAGCCGTTGTGAGCATCTATGAGGAGCTCGCGCACGCCGCTCACGGCAGTGGCAAGGATCGGCAGGCCGCTGGCAGCTGCCTCGAACGTTACCAGTGAAAACGTCTCGTAGCTCGATGGCAGAACGAACGCATCGGACATCTGGTAGAGACGCTGAATGTCCGACGTGGCCCCCGCGAAGCGCACCCGCTCACCCACACCCAATCCGTCGGCGAGGGCGCGGTAGCTCGCCTCATCTCCACTGCCTGCCACCACGAGACTCCAGTCCGGGGCGGTGGCGAGCGCGCGAACCACGGGGTCGAGCCCCTTGCGCTCCCACTCGCTGCCGACGAACAACGCCACGAGCTGTTGCTCGCCGAACCCGAGCGCGGCGCGGCTCGAGCTGGCCTCCTCTCCGCGTCGACCCGGAGCGAAGACCTCGGTGTCGACGCCGTTGTGGATGGTGAGTACACGGTCGGCCAGCCGTGGAAAGTGCTCGCGTATCTCCTCGGAGACGCCCTCCGAGACGCACACGACGGCGGCCGGATCGTTCACACGAAGGCAGACTCGCTCGCCCACCCGCTTGAGCATGCTGGCGAGCCTCACATGCCAGCGAAACAGCGCCG
>JAOPZB010000034.1 GCA_025964355.1 Solirubrobacterales bacterium
ACGTCGGCGGCGGAAAGCGCGCCGTCGGAGTGGGTGGAGTGAGACTGCAGGTCGAAGCTCAGCGGCATGCGGGCCGCAGAGTATGCGATCGGTTCAGGAGCTCGCGTAGCGATCGACCAGGGGCCCGCGGTCCTGAGCGTCGCTGCCGACCGCCAGGAGCGCGTCGATGCGGCGCTCCAGGGCGTCGCGCAGCCGGCGCACCGCCGTGTGGTAGCGGCGTGCCTTCTCGTGCAGCGAGATGTCGTCGATGGCGGGCGCCTGCAGCTGGGCGTAGAGGGCATCGGTCTCGGCGGCGCGTCCGCCAGCCTCGATCCAGAGCGCCTCGAGGTAGGCGAGCGCGAGGCCGAGCTGCTCGTCGGGCAGCGAGCGCTGCTCGAGCTGGCGGACGAGCGGCACGAGCTCGTAGATCAGCCAGCGCTGCTCGCAGTGGGCTCGCAGAAGCAGGCAGATGTCACGGGTTTCGGTTGAGTTGGGTGGGGCGTTCATGGCAGGCATCCGTGCTTGCGCGAGGGCGTGAAACGGAGGGGCGGTGTGCTGTTGGCTTCGGCTCAGGGGGGTCCCTGCTTTAGAAACCTTGGAGCAGTTCCACGCTTCTCCAGGATCGCAATGATCGTGCCCGGCGCTCAAGAGTTCTGGCGCTGAGGTCGATGCATAGGTGCATAGGGAAGGCGACGAAGAAGGAGAGATGTACGCCATCCATCCCGATCCGACCGGCCGCACCGCCGGACAGTACGCGCGCAGGACGGTCAGGCGCCTACGACTGCGCACGCTCGTGACGCTGGGCGTGCTCGCTGTGGCGACGGCGCTGCTGGGCCGCGCGTTCGGGCTGCACGACACCCGCTTTCTCGCGTCGGAGGTGGCCCTGCTCGCGAGCATGTTCGTGATCTCGCGCTATGTCCTGCCGCTGGTCGAGCGCCGCGACCGCGGAGCGACCGGCGAGGAGCATGTGGGCGGCCTGCTGGAGAAGCTGTCGGACGGCGGCTGGGAGGTCATCCACGATGCGACGCTCGGCCGGGGGAACGTCGACCACATCCTGATCGGCCCGGCGGGCGTCTTCACCGTCGAGACGAAGAGCCATCCCGGACCGGTGCGCGTCGGACGCGTGCACGGCGGGACGTTGAGCCAGGCGCAGGCGCAGCGCAGGGCGATGGAGCGGGTGACCGGCCTGGAGGTCGAGCCGCTGATCGTCTATAGCCGTGCGTGGGTCGACCGGCCGCTGGCACGCCGCAAGGGCGTGCGTGTCGTCCCGGCGCGGATGCTGCTCGGCTATCTCGCCAAGCGACCGGACAGGCTCACGCCGCAGGACATCGAGGGGGCGCGTGGCCGCGTGGCGGCGGCGCTGCGCGAGTGGACCGCCCGCGGTGGCGGGGCCGACGAGCGCTGGCGCCGGATTCGCTGAGTCGACGACCACGCCTCGCCGAGCGCGGAGGGGTAGCGTAGGGGCATGGCGACCACAGCGCCGCGGACTCCGCAGAGCATGCGTCGGCCGGCTGAGGCTCAGCCGGCCCAGGCGGCCCCGTCGCTGCCGCTGGGTCCGCGATTGCACCCTGCTCTGCAGACGCTCGCGTGGGCGCTTGCGCCGACATGGGTGATGGACCGCTGCGCGAGGCGGCTGGGGGACTCGTTCACGCTGACGTTCTTCCCGAGCGGGCTGAAATTGACCGTGGTGAGCGATCCGGAGGCGGTCAAGACGGTGTTCACGGCGCCGCCGGAGCTGGCGCCGTCGGGGACGTCGAGCTCGCCGGTGGCGCCGATCGTCGGGCCGAGCTCGGTGCTGGTGTTGACGGGGCCGGAGCACATGCGCCAGCGCAAGCTGCTGCTGCCGCCGTTTCATGGCGAGCGGATGCGCGAGTACGAGGACGTGATCGTCGAGGCGACCAGGAGAGACATGGCGGGCTGGCCGCTGGGCAGGCCGATGCGCCTGCAGGAGCGCACGCGCGCGATCACGCTCGAGGTGATCCTGCGGGCGGTGTTCGGTGTGGAGGCGGAGCGTATGGGACGGCTGCGGGAGGCCATCGCCGGCCTGCTGGCACCTGCGAACACGCTGGCGATCCTGCTGTTCGCGCTGCGCCGGCCGAGGCCGGGGCCGCCGACCGGCTCGGTCGGCCGCGCGCTGGAGCGCCTGGACGCTGTCATCTACGAGGAGCTGGCGCGACGGCGCGAACAGACCGATCTGGCGCAGCGCAGCGACATCCTCTCGCTGCTGCTGCAGGCCCGCGACGAGGACGGGCAGGCGATGACCGACGGGGAGCTGCGCGACGAGCTCGTGACGCTGCTGCTGGCAGGGCATGAGACGACGGCCACGTCGGTGGCGTGGGCGATCGAGCGGCTCGTGCGCCATCCGCAGGCGCTGGCACGGCTGGTGGCGGAGATCGACGCGCAGTCCGACGGCGGCTCCGAGGAGTACCTCACGGCGGTCGTCAACGAGACGCTGCGCGTCCGGCCGGTCGTGCCAATCGTGGTGCGCGTCCTGCAGGAGGACATGCGCGTGGGCCGCTACACCCTGCCGGCTGGCACGAGGGTGACGCCGTCGATCTATCTGACGAACCGTAGCCCGAAGGTGTATGAGAGCCCGGAGGAGTTTCGCCCGGAGCGGTTCCTGGAGGGTGGCCCGGAGACGTTCTCGTGGATCCCGTTCGGCGGCGGGATCCGCCGCTGCATCGGCGCGTCGTTCGCCCAGTTGGAGATGAAGCTGATGCTGCGCACGATGCTCAGCGAGCTCAAGCCGATGGTCCCGGCGAACGCCAGGCGCTGGCGCAGCGGCGAGTCAAACCGCCGCCGCGCGGTCACGCTGGTGCCGGCGGCGGGCGCGCGCGTGGTGTGGGAGCGAAGGGGCGCGTGAGGAGTTGATGACGGCCGCCCTGCGGC
>JAOPZB010000058.1 GCA_025964355.1 Solirubrobacterales bacterium
CGCGAGATCCTGTCCTGGACACCGGCCGGCGGGACCGGCTCCGAACAGGCGCGCGGTCCGAGCGTGATCGTCGCCAAGCAGGGCGAGTACGGCGCGGCGCTGGTCACCCGGTCGGGCTTCTTCGCGCTGCCGGCCTATCCGCTGGAGACGGTGATCGACCCGACGGGGGCCGGCGACACATTCGCGGGCGGGCTGGTTGGCTACATCGCCGCGCACCTGGCGGCTGTCGGCAGCGACGGCGCCGCCGGCGGTGCGGCCGGGCTCGATGACGAGCTCCTGCGGCGCGCGATGGCCCATGCGACGGTGCTCGCCTCGTTCAACGTCGAGGAGTTCGGCACCGAGCGCGTCGAGCGCCTGACGGGCGCAGAGATCGGGGCCCGCACCGCCGAGCTGCATTCGATGACGCAGTTCAGCGGGGCGCCGCTGAAGCTGAGGGGCTGACGGCCCCGAGCGCGTGGGGTTGTACCGGCGCGAGCTCGGGTATACGATCGATCCAAGTGGATGCGTGGACGTTCATCTGGCTGATGGTCTTCCTGAAGATCCCGATCGTGGCGCTGTTCCTGCTCGTGCGCTGGGCCGTCGGCCAGTCGCCGGAGAGCCCGCCGGGCGACGACGGAGGCATCGGTCCGCGGCCGCGGCCGCTGCACCCGCACCACCCTCGCTCCAGGCTTCCGCGCCCACCGAGGCGCGGACCGCACGGCGTAGCGTCTCCGTCCTCTCCTTCGCGGGTTCGGACGGTTGTCTCGCGCCAGCGCCTGCCGCACGGCTGAGCGCCTGAGCCGCGTGCGCCGCGGCCGTACGGCTCGGTGGCGCATAATCGGGAGTAGAGCATCCGAAACCGTGGATAGGAGAAGCAGATGACCACCCAGGCTCAGGCCGGCTCCCGCGGGCAGATCTCCGCCGACGGCGCCGCGCAGGCGCAGGACAGTCTCACGGTGACGGACAACCGCACGGGCGCGACGTATGAGCTGCCGATCGAGGACGGGACCGTGCGGGCGATGGATCTCAGGCAGATCAAGGTCGCAGACGATGACTTTGGCCTCATGGCCTACGACCCGGCCTACACGAACACGGCGTCCTGCCGCAGCGCGATCACCTACATCGACGGCGACGCCGGAATCCTTCAGCACCGCGGCTATCCGATCGAGCAGCTCTGCGAGCACTCGACCTACCTCGAGGTCGCCTACCTGCTCATCAATGGCGCCCTGCCGACGAGCAGCGAGCTCGAGGACTGGGTGCAGGAGATCACCATCCATACGTTCGTGCACGAGAACGTTAAGGACTTCATGGAGGGCTTCCGCTACGACGCCAACCCGATGGGCATGCTCGTGGCCTCGGTGGGCGCCCTCTCGACCTTCTATCCCGACGCCAACCAGATCCACGACGAGGAGGTTCGCCGCATCCAGATCATCAGGCTGCTGGCGAAGATGCCGACCCTCGCCGCATTCGCGTTTAGGCACAACATGGGCCAGCCGTACGTATATCCAGACAACGACCTGGACTACGCGGGCAACTTCCTTTCGATGATGTACAAGATGACCGAGCTCAAATACGAGCCCGACCCTCGTCTGGAACGGGCGCTGGACGTGCTGTTCATCCTGCACGCCGACCACGAGCAGAACGCCTCGACGAGCGCGGTGCGGTCGGTCGGCTCCACGCAGGTGGACCCCTACACGGCGGTCGCGGCGGGGGTCGCCGCGCTCTACGGGCCGCTTCACGGCGGCGCCAACGAGGCGGCGCTACGGATGCTGCAGCGGATCGGCACGGTCGAGAACATCCCGGACTTCCTCGCGGGCGTGAAGGCCGGCGACGAGCGGCTGATGGGGTTTGGCCACCGCGTCTACAAGAACTACGACCCGCGGGCGAGGATCATCCGCAAACACCTCGATGCCGTCTTCGAGGTGCGCGGCAAGAGCCCCCTGCTCGAGGTCGCCAGCGAGCTCGAGAAGCGCGCGCTAGACGACGACTACTTCACCTCCCGCAAGCTCTACCCGAACGTGGACTTCTACTCGGGCCTTATCTACGAGGCGCTGGGCCTGCCGGTGGCGATGTTCCCGGTCATGTTCGCCATCGGACGCACGAGCGGTTGGATCGCCCAGTGGCTGGAGATGGTGCAGGATTCCGAGCAGAAGATCGCCCGCCCCCGGCAGATCTACACCGGTGAGCGCGATCGCGACTACGTGCCGATGGGCGAACGCGCCTAAGCTTTGTATCCCCCAATCGGCCGATAGCTGGTCGCAGTCTGCTTCCATAAGCTCCAGCCGCGCCCCGCCGGGTCGCCGGGACATGCCGCACGACAACTCAAAGCCCACTTCCACAAACGGCTCAGCCGACGCGCCGTTCGGGTTCCTGTTCGATCAGTCGCGCATCCCGATGGCGCTGGTCGACAGCGAACGCCGCTATGTCAAGGTCAACGACGCGCTCGTCGACCTCTACGAGTACCCCCGCGCTGAGCTCCTCGGGAGCGTTTCCGACAGCATGGTTGTCGAGGAGCACGACAGGATCGAGACGCGCTGGGAGGAGCTCGTGCGCACGAATCAGCTCTACGGAGAGCGTCGCATCGAGCACGCGAACGGCACCCAGCTGCAGGTGTCCTACGCGGCGCACGTCACGACGCTCGACGACCGTTGGGTGGCCCTGGTCGTGACCCTCTCCGCCCGTCTCCCCGACGGTGCCGAGCTGATCGGCACTGCCCCGCGCGAGACCCCGCGCGGCGCGGACTCCAAGCTCACGGCCCGCGAGCGCGAGGTCGTGCGGCTCGTCGCGCTCGGGTCGAACACCCGCCGTATCGCCGCCGACCTCTCGCTCTCGCCGGACACCGTTCGCAGCCACGTGCGCAACGCGATGGCGAAGACCGGCGCGCACACGCGCGCCCATCTGGTGGCGCTCGTCCTCGCCGACGGGCTGATCGTGGACTGACGCGGGGAGTCGCCTCGCGCTAACCGGCTCGGGCCGGCGACGGCACGAGCCAAGGGTCGACGGTCTAGAGCACGAGCGTCGCGCCGTGACGGCTCAGCCAGTAGCGGTCCTCGCGATAACCGGGCCAGCGCGCCTCCAGCAGCGACCAGAAACGCGGCGAGTGGTCGAGGATCTCGAGGTGGCAGACCTCGTGCCAGACGACGTATTCGAGCACGCGCTCGGGTGCTAGCAGGAGCCGCCAGTTGAAGCTCATGCGCCCCTTCGGCGAGCAGGAGGCCCAGCGCGTTCGCTGCGCGCGGATGTCCAGCGCGCTGTAGGTGCTGCCGGCCATCGCTGTGGCGTGGTCCAGGCGCGCGCCGATCTCCGCGCGGGCAGCCCGCCGGTAGAAGCGCTCGATCGCCTGGCGCGCGTCGCCGGCGGGGACCAGCAGGCGCTCTCCGCTGCGGTGCGCGCGCGTGCGACCTGGCTGCGCCACGAGCTCCAGCGACTGTCCGAGGTAGGGCAAGGTGCCGGCCCGGGCGGCGATCCGCGCCCGGACGTCCCGCGCCTCCTGCAGCCGGCGCTCGATCCACGGGCGCAGCTCGCTCACGGCGGCCGCCGCGGCACGCTCCGGCGCGCGGGCCGGCAGCACCACCTCCACGCCCGCGTGGGCGTGCACGTTCACACGTACTCGCCGCGCCCGGGCGGAGCGACGAACGGTGTATGGGATCTCCCGCGTGATTTCCTGCTCGGCCATGCGCCAGGAGGGTACGCGTCCGCGCGGCCGTCTGACGGTGCCGCCCACGCGCGCGGTCATAATGCCGGCGAGGATGACCAGGTCGACGGTCAGGCTTCCACGCGACGTGCGCGCCTCCTACGAGGTGTATCTCAATGGCGTGCGCCAGCAGCTCGGCGTCGACTACACCGTGCGCAGCGGGTCGCTCGTGTTCGACCGCGAGCTGCGCAAGGACCGCATCAGCCGCTGGCGCTGGCTGCTCGGCGCCTGGGGCGTGGGCACCTACCGCCAGAACGACTCGGTGGACGTGCGCTACGAGGCCGCGGACGGCTCGCCGCGCGTCGCCGAGGCGCTCGAGATAGAGCCCGGGTAGACCGCCCTCTCCCAAGGTCTCGTCAGCTTCAGCGCGCTGAGGATCGCGCGCGTCGCCGGCGAGCGGTTAAGCGTGTAGAAGTGGATCCCCGGCGCGCCGGCCGCGAGCAGCTCGGCGCACTGCAGCGTGGCGTAGGCGACGCCGAAGTCCAGGACGGCCTCGGGGTCCTCCCCGCGCGCGTGTAGCTCGTCACGCAGACCATCGGGGATCGCGGAACCGCACATCTGAGCCATGCGCTCGACCTGCCCGACACGCGTGATCGGCATGATGCCGGGGATGATCGGGACCGTGATGCCCGCTGCACGCACACGCTGCGCGAAGTCGAAGTAGTAGGCGTTGTCGAAGAACATCTGCGTGATCAGGAAGTCCACGCCGGCGCCCACCTTTTCGACGAGGTGCTCGAGGTCATCCTCGGCGCTGGTGGCATGGATGTGGGTCTCGGGGAAGCAGGCGGCCCCAACAGCGAACGGATAGTCGGCAGTGATCAGCTGGACGAGCTCACGCGAGAACTCCAGACCGCCGTCGGTCTTTGTCCACGCCTCCTCACCAGCGGGCGGGTCGCCGCGCAGGGCGAGCACGTTGTCGATGCCGGCGCGCGCCATCTCATCGAGCGTCTCGCGCAACTGCGGCACGGTCGCCCCCACGCACGTGAAGTGGGCCATCACCTCGAGTCCGTGCTTGGCCTTGATGCGCTTGACGATCTCGATCGTGCGCTCGCGGTCGGAGCCACCGGCGCCATAGGTGACCGACACGAACGATGGCTCGAGTTGCTTGAGCTCCTCGAGCGCGGCATATAGGTTCTGCTCGCCGGCGTCGGTCTTGGGCGGGAAGAACTCGAACGAGAAGACCGGCCCGGGCGCAGCGAGGATCTGATCGATACGCATCGTCTGATTATGCCGCCCAGCGCTCGGGCTCGCCTCCTATCCGCCGCACCTTGCCCGACACCTCGAGGTGCGTCAGGTAGCTGAGGACCTTCGAGAGCAGCCAATGGGCGTTTGCCGGCGGCGGCGAACCGCCGTAGACGTGCGGCACGAGCTCAAAGGCGGTTAGAGGGCCGCCTTCTAGCCCCGCGCGGACGGCCGCGAGGCGCTCGTCCACCAGCTCGCGGTTGGCGCGGATGTGGGCGTGCACGTCGGTGAACGTGCGCCCGTGCCCCGGCAGGCACAGGCGCGCTCCCAGTCGCTCCACCTTGTCCAGCGACTGCACGAATTCCCCGACCGGGTCGGGCGTATAGCCGTAGTCGAAGTACAGCGATATGCGCCCCAGCAGGTGGTCGCCGGAGATCAGGAGGCGCCGTTGGGGCTGGAACAGGCAGACGTGCGACGGCGCATGACCCGGGGTCTCGTGGACGGTCCATTCGCCGAGGTCCGTGTCGATCGTGAGTCCCGGCAGCAGGTCCCGGTCGGGCTCGATCACGGCTGCGATGCCCGTGTCGCGGCGCGCTCGCTGCGCCGCGTAGCGCTGCAGGGGCTCCTCCGGCACTCCGCTGTGACGCGCGACCTCCAGCCGTCGTGCGAGCAGCGCCTCCGGATCCTCTGCCATGCGCCTCATGTGCTCATGGTTGGGATGCATCCACAGCTCGCAGCCGGCCCGCTCGACGACCGTCGCCGCCTGTCCGTAGTGGTCGGAATGGGCGTGCGTACAGACTACGAGGCTCGCGTCCTCCAACCGCAGGCCGCACATCGCCAGGGCGCGTTCGAGCTCGGCAAGCGAGTCGGGCTGATGCATGCCGGTGTCGAATAGGACGAACCCGTCGCCGGCCGAGACGGCCCAGGCGTTGCAGTGGGGGACGCCCGGCCACGGCAGGGGCAGGCGCAGACGGAAGACGCCTCCCAGCACCCGCTCGCCGCGCCCGAGCTCGCGCTTGCTGATCACATCGGCCACGGCGCGGAGACTAGACTAAGGCCCTTCAGCGGCGTAAAAGGAGACGGCCATGGGCGACGAGGAGAGCACGAGCGAGGCGACCACGAAGGTTCAGGAGGTCGCCGCGAACATGCAGCAGGCCGCGATCCGCCGCAAACGGATATCTCCAAGCAGGTCCGCCAAGGCCAAGGCCGAGGAGGTGACGCGCCGCTACTTCGAGGCGATCGACGCCCGCGATCTTGACACGGCCGTGTCAATGTGGGCCGATGGAGGCCGCGAGAACGTGCGCGGGCGGGTTGACGTGCTCGCGCCCGAGGGCGTTCGCGAGTTCATCGGTGAGCTGATCGACGCCGTCCCGGACCTGAGCATGCAGATCGTCTCGAGCACCAGCGAGGACGACCGCTGCGGCGTTCACTGGCGCTTGACCGGGACATTCGCCGGTCCCGGGCATTTCGGCGGCGTCGCGCCTACCGGCAGCCCGATCCTGCTCGAGGGGTTCGACCTGCTCACGGTGCGCGACGGGCTGATCCAGAGCAACGACGCGTTCACCGACTCGATGACCTTCGCGCGCAAGATCGGGATGATGCCGCCACAGGGCTCAGCCGCCGAACAGCGGATGCTCGGCGCGTTCAACGCCAAGACCCGCGTCTCCGACAGCCTGGGGCCGGGCGAGGCAAGGCTCGTCGCGGAGGGTGTGTGGGTGGTGCAGGGCCAGCCCGGGCGCTGCAACGTGTATCTCCTCGAGGATGATGGAGGCGTGACGCTGTTCGACGCCGGGGCTCGCACGATGACCCGCGCGGTGGCGCGCGCGGGGGCGAAGCTCGGCGGCATCCGCCGCGTGGTGCTCAGTCACGGGCACACAGATCACAGGGGCGTCGCCCCGGCGCTGGGAGTGCCGGTGCTGTGCCATCCCGACGAGGTCCAGGACGCCGAGGGAACAGGCGGCTTTCGCTACTGGCCGCAAGGCCTCGCGGGACTGCCCACGCCGCTGCGCCAGGCGCATCGCCTCATGCACCGTTACGCGTGGGACGCCGGGCCGGTAGAGATTTCCGACACAGTCGCCGAGGGCGACGAGATCGCGGGCTTTGCGGTCGTAGACCTGCCGGGTCACGCGCCGGGCATGATCGGGCTATGGCGGGAGTCCGACCGTCTGGCGCTGAGCGGGGACTGCTTCTACACGCTTGACCTTTGGGGCCGTGGCTGCGCCCCGTGCGTCCCCGCCGAGATCTACAACTACGACACCGACCAGGCGCGCGCGAGCATCCGCAAGCTCGCCGCGCTCGAGCCCGCTGCCGCCTGGCCGGGCCACGCCAAGCCAGTGACCGGCGACGTTCGCGCACAGCTCGAACGGGCCGCCGACGCAAGCTGAGCGTGGGCAGGCGGGGTCGCCGGCAGCGCAAGCTGAGCGCTCCGAGCAGCGACTACTCGGACGCCGCCGGCAACACCCTGACATTGCGCGGCTCGCTGAGCCCCGGCTCCAGGCGCGAGTACGCGGAGATCCTCTCGGGCGGTCGCGGCGGCGCGGCCTCGACGCACGAGGATGCCTGGCAGCGTGCGGTCGAGCTCCTGTTCGAGCGGCTAGCCGAGCGCTGGGTCATCGCCGGGGCGCCGATCGATCGCCAGCGCGAGCTCCTCGCGCGCTTTCGCATCGCGTCACCGGCGGAGCGCCTGTGGGTGCGCGGCGTGCTTCGCGAGCACTGTGCCGAGCATTTTCCGGATGTGCAGGCGCCATGAGCGTCACCCGTCGCCCAGCAGTTCCAGACGCGGCCCAGTCGGGCCGTCAGCGTGCACGAACCTGGCCGTCGCCGGGCTGAGGACGAACTCGAGCACCTCGCCGCCCTCGCCCCGCACCTGCAGCCGCCTGCCCTCCTCGTGCACCGCCAGCACCGTGCCAAGTTCGAAGCCGCCGCCGAAGTGCGCGATGCGCGCCCGGGCGCCGGCACGGGGCATGGGTCGTGACGGACCGAGCATGGGTCGATGCTACGCGGCGCGCCTTACGCGAAGGACTCCGGCGACCGATACCGTCAGGTAGATGCGCCGCACCAAGATCGTCGCCACCATCGGACCGGCCTCCCGCGAGCCGGAGACGCTCGTGCGCCTCGTCGAGGCGGGGATGGATGTGGCGCGGCTGAACTACTCGCACGGCACCCTCGATGAGCACGCCGAGACGGTTCATCGCATCCGCGACGCCGCCGGCCGGGCGGGTCGCCCGGTCGCCATCCTGCAGGACCTGCCCGGACCGAAGCTTCGCATCGGCCCGCTTCTGGAGGACGTCGTCGAGCTCACACCCGGCGAGCGACTGACGTTCTCGTGTGGCGATGGCGAGCTTCCAGGAGACGCGCATCACATGAGCATGTCGTGGGGCGGACTTGCCGACGTGATCGAGAAGGACGCGATCCTCTACCTGGCGGACGGCTCTGTCCGTCTGCGCGCCGTCGCTGTGCGCGCACCGGAGCACGAGGTGGAAGTCGAGGTGGAGATCGGCGGCGCGGTGGCCTCGCGGCAGGGCCTGAACATCCCGGGCCCGCTCGCGCTGCTGCCGTCCGTGCCCGAGGAGGACCTCGAGCTGCTGCGCCACGGCGAGTCGATCGGCGTCGACATGGTCGCGCTGTCGTTCGTTCAGACGCCCGAGGACGTGGAAGACGTCCGCGCGCACACGCGGCTGCCGCTGATCGCCAAGATGGAGAAGCCGCAGGCCGTCGAGCGCGCCGAGGAGATCGTGAGAGTGGCCGACTGCGTGATGGTGGCCCGCGGCGACCTGGGCATCGAGCTCCCGATAGAGCAGGTGCCGATCGTGCAGAAGAAGCTGCTCGAGCTGGCGGGACGGCTGGCGCGCCCTTCGATCACCGCCACGCAGATGCTCGACTCGATGGTCAGCTCCTCGCGCCCGACCCGCGCCGAGGTCGCCGATGTCGCAAACGCGATCCTCGACGGCACCGACGCCGTCATGCTGTCTCAGGAGACCGCGGTCGGGGCCCACCCGGTGGAGGCGGTGGCGATGATGGCGGCGGTGGCCGTCGAGGCCGAGTCGATCGCGCCATATGAGCGCTGGAACGACTCGCGGGTGCGCCGCAGTCACTCCGATCCCGCTTACACGCTCGCCCACAATCTCTGTGACGCCGCGCGAGAGCTGCGCCTCGACGCGCTCGTCATCCCCACGCTGTCCGGGCGATCGGCCCGCCTTGTATCCGCGCATCGGCCGACGGTGCCGATCTACGCGCTCTCGCCGGGCAAAGAGACGGTCAGGCGCTGCGGCCTGATGTGGGGGGTGCGGGCGGCGTCGATGCGACGCCACGAGACCACCGAGTCGCTGATCGCCGACGCTGCCCGCCGAGTCGTCGAGCTCGGGTGGTGCGAGAAGGGCCAGCGCGTGGGCATCACGGCCGGACTGCCCTCGGGTCGCCCAGGCACCACCAGCCTCGTGCAGATCCAGACGCTCTGACGGCGGCGGCTGGCCGCATCCGTCAAGCGTCGCGGTGGCCGCAGGCGGTATGGCTCCGAGGACCGCGCTACTTTCTGCTCCTATGACGAACGATCCGCAGCGCGATGTCGGCGAGCCGAATGCGGTCGACGCCTCTCGGCGCACGTCGCTGGCGGCGGAGCGCACCTGGCTGGCCTGGTGGCGCACCGGACTGGGCGCCGCCGCCGTCGCTGTGGGTGTCGGGCGCATCCTGCCGGGCGTCGCGGGCGGCGGCGCACATTGGCCTCTGAGACTGCTCGGCCTCGGCTATGGCGCCCTCGCGGTCGCCGTCCTCGTGATCGGCGGCGTGCGTCAGAACCGGGTGGCCGAGTCGTTGCGCCGCGGTGCCTATGACCAGCTGTCCTCGGGCCTGGTGTTGTGGCTGACGGCGAGCGCTGTCGCGCTCGCGCTCGCGACCCTCGCGGTGGTCGCGGTCACGATCTAGCAACCACGAACGCCCGGCACTTTGGGGCCTCGAGTCCCCTCAACCGCGGTCAGACACCCGTCCGCGCGCTGACGCGCCCGCTCTTGACAGCCGCAACCAGCTCGTCGTAGTCACGTTCGGTCTGGTCGGCGTAGGTCTCGGCGAAGTCCGCTATGGCGCGGTCGAAGACGTCGCCGCCACCGAGGTAGGAGGCGATCGCGACGCGGTCGCCCGAGCGAGCGTGCGCGCGGGCGAGGGTCCAAGCGCACATCTCGACGTAACCGGCCATGACGCGAGGGCTCATCTCGTCGACGTCGGCGGAGAACTTCCAGTCCCAGAGCTGGCGACCGTATAGATCGTGCGACGACTCGTCGACATCGGTGCCGCGCAGCCATCCGAGCATGATGTCGCTCGCCGACTGCATCAGGCGCTGTCCCTCGACCACGCGGCGCCCGTGGTTGCGGTAATCGCTGCGACCGGCGAAACGCTCGAGCACGGAGGGACCGGCCTCCTTGAACTGCAGGAACAGCGGGTCGCGCTTGCTGGTCCGACCCTCCAGCAGCAGTATCCAGCAGCGCGTTCCGACCGAGCCGACCCCGACCACCTTGCGCGCGAGATCGACGAGCCGGTAGCGCTCGAGCAGCCGGCGACGGTCGCCCTGCAGGCTTCGGCGGTACTCGCCGAACTGCTCGTTGAGCGAGGACTCGACATCGCCAGCGTCGCGGTCGGCGAGCAGGTCGACGACGCGAACGACGGTCGGTGGATCGCTGACGATCTGCAGCTGACCGTCGACCACTCTGGTGAGCTTGGCGAACGCGCGCATGTTGTCCTTGGAGACCGCCTTCTCGGCGGCGTGCTTGACGCGCGTCTCAGCTTCCCGCCGTCGCCGCGGTCGCAGGCTCCGCGCGAACCGTGTCAGGGAGTCGGCGTTCAACACCGAATACCAGACCTCGAGGTTGCCCATGCCCGCGAAGAGCCGCATGGCTTCGCGGTAGCGGTGGGCGCCGCCAAGGAGGACCCGGCGGCGAGCGGCGGGGCCGAAGCCCGCCCCGCGCCCGGCGACCGCGACGCTCGCCGCGAGTCGCTTGACATCCCACTCCCAGGGGCCCGGCAGAGTCTCGTCGAAGTCGTTTACGTCGAATACGAGCTCACGCTCGGGTGAGGCGAACCCGCCGAAGTTCGAGAGATGGGCGTCGCCGCACGCCTGGACCGTCAGGCCGGAGTTGGGAGTGTGCGCGAGGTCTGAGGCCATCACCAGCGCTGCGCCACGAAAGAACGAGAACGGCGAAGCGAGCATTCGCCCGTAGCGAATCGGGACGAGCTCGGGGACGCGCGTGACCGCCTGCTCCTCCAGCAGCTCGACGGCGCCGGGGCGTCCCGAGAACGGCTCCCAAGCTCGATGTCCGGCGCGGGGTGCCTGCTTGCGGGCACAGCGCCCGAGCGCCCGTCGCTCGGCGAGCGTCAGGTCGGGTGCGGTCCTCGAGCCGATGCTCACCGCCGGCTTCGCCACGGCACCGCGAGCGAGTCCATCTCTCGATCGCCTTCAGGCTACTCGCGGGAGCTCGAACCACACGCTGGTCGGCGCGGCCGTGTCGACTCCCCAGCGAGTTGCCGCCTTGTCGACGAGGTACAGGCCGTACCCGTCATGGATGCTCGCGGGGTCTCTCTGTTTGGGGACGAACCCCTCCCCCGCGTCCGTCACCGTGACGCGCACCTTCTCCGTCGTTACGGTCGCGATGAGTGTGATCGGAGCGCCTCCCGGCCCGCGCGAGTGCAGGACCGCATTGCTCACCACCTCCGAGACGAGCAGCACGAGCGTTTGGAACGTCGATGGGCCCAACCCGAGAACTTGCGATAGCTCTGTCACGGCGGCGCGCGCGATACCAGGGGCCTGGACGTTTCGTTGCAGCTCGAGCTCGAGCGCAGGCGAGCGCCCGGTGGCCTCGCGGTCCCTTGAGGTCTCCCCGATCATGGTGCCGAGGGCTCCTCGACGAACGGTAGGTTCTCGTCGGCGCCGGTGATCTGAAAGACGGACAGCGATGCCGCCGGCGGCCGGGTCAGCTTGAAGGTCCAATCCTCGGCGGTCGCGCGGTCGTTCAAGAGGATCAGCAGGCGCAGGCCCGAGGAGTCGATGAACCTGAGATCGCTCAGGTCGACGATGAGATCGCGTACGCCATCGGAGATCATCCCGCCGACCTCCTGCTCTACCTGCGGGGCCGTCGCGATGTCGAGCTCCCCCGCGAGGATCAGCCTTGCGCTGTCCGCCCGGCGTTCGCTGCGCATTTCGAATGGCGAGGCCTGAATCATCGCACCCTACACCCCGATGTTGGCGTTAACACGGCGCCCCTCTGACCCCTGCTCGGCCGGAGCGCCGTTGAAGCGCATTATCACTATTGCAGTATCGTCGGCTCGAGCGCCAACCTGGAACTCCTCGAGGGCGTTGACCAGGCGTTCACGAATCACGATTGGCGTCTCGTTCTGCACCTCGGACAGGACCTCCTGCAGGCGAGTTACGCCGAATCGCTCGTCGTTGGCGCCGACGGTATCGGTCACGCCGTCGGTGATGGCGACGAGCGTGTCGCCGGGATGCATCTGAAACTGGTCTTCCGGCCAGTCCACCTTGGTGAACGCCCCGAGCAGCGTCCCCGCGCTACCCAGCTCCGTCACTCCGTCCTCGCTCAGGCGAAACGGCAGAGGGTGCCCGCCGCAGGCGAGCGCTCCGCGGCCGTCGGAGACGCGCAGGCAGAGGGCGCTGCAGACCGACAGCGAAGGACGTCGCTTGAGCGCCGCATCCACCCTCGCGAGGATCCGGCCCGGGGCGGAATCGAAGTCCGAGGCAGCCCATGCCGTGTGGCGTACGAGCGACGTCACGGCCGCCGCGGCGACCCCCTTCCCGGTGACGTCGCCGATCACCATCAGCCAGTCCCCGGCGACCTCCCAGAAGTCGTAGAAGTCACCGCCGACCTCGCTCTCGCGGCCCGCCGGTCTGTACAGCGCTGCGATCTCCCAGCCGGGAACGTCCGGGAGCGCCTCTGGCAGCAGGCTGTTCTGCAACGTGCGCGCGACCTCCGTTCGCTCGCTGTAGAGGCGGGCGTTCTCGACCGCCAGAGCCGCAACTTCGGCGATCTGCTCGGCGAGCTCGACGTCGCTCTGGCCGAAGCTGCGCCCGGATTCCGCGCTGACCAGGCTGAGCGTTCCGATCGTGCGCCCGCGGACGGTCATCGGAACCATCAGGACGGCGCGCATTCCGACCGCCCGCAGTAGGTCCAGGTGCTCGTCGTCGATGGCCGCCTGCACGAGCAGCTCATCCGGTATCTCGCTGTAGAGCGTCGATTCGCCCGTGCGACGCACCAGCCCGATGCCCTGGTCGGGATCGAGCTCGTCGGGCTCGAACGCGCGCAGGCGCTCGGCCATCTCGAGCTTCGCCGGATCGATGTGGGCGACGGCAACCGGTTCGCGCCCGCCCGCCTCGTCGAACAGGTCGACCGCGCACCAGTCGGCGATCTGGGGCACCGCCAGGCCGGCCACGTTGCGCAGCGTCTGCTGGTAGTCCAGCGAGGAGGCGAGGACCCTGCTGGCGCGCGCGAGGAACTCCATGCGCAGCGACGACCGCTTCGCGGCGGTCACGTTCTCGATGATCGTGACGGCGGCCTCGATCGTGCCCGCAGCGTCGCGCACGGCGGTGGCCTTGAGCAGCGCCCACTCCTCCTCGCCGCTCTCTCGATGCACAGAGCGGAGCATCAGGGGGGTGGCGTCTTCGCCGCGCAGCAGGCGCACGGAGGGCAGATCCTCCATCCGGATCTCCCTGCCGTCCTCCCCGGTTGTCTCGTATGGCCCCATCAGCTCACGTGGATCGGATTTGCGCAGCTCCTCGAGCGAGGTCAGCCCAAGGCGATCGAGGGCGGCCTGGTTGGCGTAGATGATGTGGTCGTCTGGAGCGCGGATCGTCACCGCCTCGGCGAGCGCGTTCACGATCACGTCGAGGCGCTGCTCGCTGCCGTGAAGCGCGCGCTGGACCTCGTCGAGCAGAGCCTGGCGCTCGGTCTCGGCCTCCTGGCGCTCGGAGATGTCGGCGACGAAGGCGTGAAATGACCATCCGCCGCCCTCGGCCAGCGCCGAGACGGTCAATTCGACGGGGAACTCGCTTCCATCGGCGCGCAGCGCGCTCAACTCGAGGCGCTTATTGAGCACCTTTCCCTCGCCCGTCGCCAGGAAGCGACGCAGGCCCTCCCTGTGGGCGTCGCGAAGGCGCTCGGGGATGATCGTGTCGGCGAGCCGCTGCCCGACGGCCTGCGCGCGGGTGAGGCCGAATATCTCTTCGGCGCGGATATTCCAGTAGACGATTTGCCCCCGCTCGTCCATCGAGATGAACGCACTGTGGGCGTAGTTGAGGATTGCGCGCGCCTGGTCGAGGTCCATGGGCTTGCCCGATTATCCGCGAGAGCGCGCGGTCTTTGCAACCGCCGGTTCGGCTCTGTCAAGTTCCGCCGGGCGCTCCGCCGGCCGCCGCGCTGCGCCCGCGCCCGCGTCAGCCGGCAGCGCCGACGCCGGTCCGCGCGTAGAACTCGCCCTCGGCGCGACCGAGCTCGGTGACCGGCTCATCCCCGTACATCCACTCGCGCGCGATCCTGTGCCAGTTCGCGCCCGCGCGCAGCTGGGAGAGCACCGCCAGCGTCAGCATCTCCATTCGCCGCCCGAACAGGTGCTCTGGGCGCATCTGCTGATGGCGCATCTCCCTGAAGTGACTCGAGCGAGGGTCGGAGCTCTCGATCATCACATGCGTCGCGATCTCGGGCGTGAGCGCGACCGTCTCGTCGGCGGTGTACCACCAGATGGCGTCGCGTATGAACGCCAGCAGATGCTCCGGGTTCACCCGCTCGGGCTGTGGCAGGAATCCAGACTTCGCAAGCAGCTCGTGCAGCGTCGCCGCGTCGCCCTCGACGACGGCGCGCTGGCATGCGAGCTCCAGTTCGACGGGAGCGGCGTCGATGCGCTTGAACAGCCCGAAGTCAAGGAACGCCACGCGGCCGTCATCCTGCAGCAGGAAGTTGCCGGGATGCGGGTCTCCCGAGAATTGCCGGTGGCGGTAGAGGCAGCCGAGGAAGAAACGGAACACGATCTCCCCGATGCGATCGCGCTCGGCCTGCGGGCGGCGCTTGAGCTCCTCGAACCCCACGCCGCTGACGAAATCGCTGACCATCACCCGCTCACGCGTCAGGCTGCTGAGCACCTCGGGAACGACGATGAACGGGTGCCCGGCGAAGATCCTCGCGAGCGAGCGCTGGTTCTGGGCCTCCAGCTCGTAGTCGAGCTCCTCGCCGATGCGCTCTCTGATCTCTTCGCCGATTGCCTTGACGTCTAGCCCCGGGGTCATCCGCTTGAGCAGGCGCATGATCATGTCCAGGTTCTGGAGATCCGCCCTGACGGCGCTGGCGACCCCCGGGTACTGCACCTTGACTGCCACGTCACGACCATCGTCGTTGAGCGTCGCGCGATAGACCTGGCCGATCGAGGCCGCCGCGATGGGCTCCTCATCGAAGGTCGCGAACAGCCTGGAGATCGGTTCTTCCAGGTCGTCCTCGATCACCCGCCTCATCTGTTTGAAGGACACCGTCGGAGCGGCGTCGCGCAGCTTGGCGAGCTCCCTCTGGAACTCGTCGCGATGCTCCTCTGGAACGAGCCCGACGTCCAGGAAGGACATCACCTGACCCAGCTTCATCGCCGCGCCCTTCATCGTTCCGAGCACGGCCACGATCTGCTTCGCCGTCTCCAGCTGGCGTCTGGCCAGCGCCGCTTCGGAGGCCTCGTCGCCGCGCGTTATGTTGGCGGCGCGGGTCCCGAACTGCTTTACCGCCTCGCTGGCGGCGAGGGTCGCGACCGTCGCGGTGCGCCTTGCACGCGACGTGGGGATCTTCTCGTTCTCACGCGCCATTGCCATGCATGATGCTACGAGGCGCGTGCGTCTGGAGCGCGCGGGCTCACGACGCCCGCTCCACGCGCGACCCCGGCACGATGTCGTCGGAGCCGTCATCCCAGCGCACCCAGGCCTTCGTGCCGCCGTCGTAGTCCGCGCCGAGCAGCACGAGCGTGGCGGGTTGGCCGAGCGCCATGCAGCGCTCCGAACCCTCACCGTCGAGCCCTCGCCAGACGCGGATGAAGGCGTTTGAGTCCCACTCTCGGCCCACAGACGTCGGATCGGCGTGCCCTGGATAGATGACCGTCTCCGGCGGCAGCTCCATCAGCGTGCCCATGATCGAGTCCCTCAGGTCCGCGTAGCTGGTGTGGCCAGGAGCCCTGACCCCGCCGACCGAGTCCTTGAACAGCGTGTCGCCGGTGAACACCGCAGCTTCGGCGCCGGTGAACCCGCCCGGGGCCGTGGTCGAGGCGCTGCGGCCCGGCGTTGCGCCGATCGTGGGCTGGGAACGATCGCCGACGAGGAACGAAAGCATCCCGGCGGTGTGACCGGGGGTGTGGAGGGGGTGGCACTCGAGCGTCCCGAATCGAACGGTGTCGCCGGCCTCGACGACGTCCATATCGGGGGCACCCTCGCTCTGCGCGTCCTCCCCGCTCGCTGCCACGAACAGGTCGCGCTCGCGCGAGCTGATCAGCACGGTCAGCTGGGGCCAGCGCTCGCGCAGCGCCGCTACCTCGCTGACGTGATCGAAGTGATGGTGGGTGAGAAGGACGTGCGTCGGCGACACGCCCAGGCGCTCAGCCGACTCGATCAGCGGCGCCACAGGACCGCCGGCGTCGATGAAGAAGGCCGGGCCGCCTGCGCCGTCTGCGACGAGGTAGGTGTTCGACAAAAACTGCGGATGGGTCGCAGACTCGACGAGCACAACGCCATCCTTGCACGAAGCCAGCTGACGGCGTCGCCGGAAAGAGGGGCGTGCCTAGACGGCCGAGTGGACGAGGCCGGTCAGGCCGTCGAGGTAGCTCTCCGCCCCCACATCGCGCCGCCACTCGAGGACCGGAACCGAAGCGGCCGCGTCGACGACCCGAAGACGCGCCTGCTCGAGCGTGGGCGCGGTCGTCGCCAGCGCGACCGCCCGCGAGGTTCCCACCGTCCGGTAGCGGTTGCCGCCAAGGCTCGTGGCGGACGAGAACAAGACGTGGCAACCGCCGGCTTCGATCCGATCGGTCTCGACGGTGAACTCATACGGCGGGCCGGCTCTCAGCGCATAGTCGGGAGACACGAGGTAGAGAACGAGCGACGCCTCCTCGTGCAGCGGCACGTCGCTCTCGCTCAGGCTTCGGTCGGTGATGCGCTGCATCACCTCCGGCCAGCTCCCGCCGAACAGGCTCATGATGTTCATGCACTCGGGGTCTCCGAAGCGAGCGTTGAACTCGATCACCTTCACCCCGTCGGCCGTGGCGAAGAAGCCGGCGTTCATCGCGCCGTTGAACCGGCGGCCCTGATCGGTCAGGCGCTCGATGATCCGC
>JAOPZB010000059.1 GCA_025964355.1 Solirubrobacterales bacterium
GCACCTCGAAATGGATCGAGGCGCTGTCCTGCGGGCGCGACTGCCGGGGGGACTCGATGCTTTTGAGCGACAGCGTCGTGTCTCCTTCCGCAGCGACGAAGCGGGCGTACTCGGGGTAGCTCGCGACGATCTGGGTAAGGCCGAGGCGCCGATAGAAGTCGGCCGACGCCTCGACGTCCGTGACCGCCAGCGTCACGTGGTTCAGCCGCACGCCGCTAGATTACGCGGCGGTGGCAACGACGCTTGGCGAGCCCGTCCTTCCCGAGGCGCCTTCCACGGGGGCGATCGTCCGCCGGGCCGGGCCGCGGCTCCTGCGCGACGGCGTCGGGCCGCTCGTCGTGTTCTTCGCCGGCTGGAAGCTGATCGGGCTCGGCGCCGGCATCGGCCTCGCAGCGCTGTTCGGCCTCGCGGTGTTCATGCACGAGCGACGCAATGGCCAGCCCGGGGTCGTCGTGCGCCTCGCGCTCGTGCTGGTTGCAATCCGCGCAACCGTGGGCCTGACGTCAGGAAGCGCGACCGTATATCTCGCCCAGGAGATCGGCATCGACACGCTGCTCGGCTGCATGGTGCTCGCGTCGCTGCGGACCCAGCGCCCCTTCGCGTCGTGGTTCGCCGTCGAGATCTATCCGCTCCCGCAGGAGATACGGGAGTCCTCGACATTCGACGGCGCGATGCGCACGATCACCTACGCATGGGGGATCTACTTCCTCGCCAGAGCGCTGGTCCGGCTGACCGCCCTACTGACGCTGAGCACGAACAGCTACGTGCTCGTCGCAGCCCTCAGCGACGCTCCGTTTCTGATCGCGCTGCTCGCCTGGTCGGTCTACCACACCGTGGGCGTGCTGCGCCGCAGCTCTGAATGGGGGGCGGCGATCACCGCCGCCGAAGCCGCCCAGCGCGCGTGATGGCGAACAGAGCGGTCGGTGAGGAGGGGCCTGAGCCCATACGATCCGGATCGCCGATGCCCGCCGCCGATGAGATGCTCGAGCTCGCCCGTGGCCGCGCAGGGGACCTTGCGGCGCCCGGCCTCAGCCCACGACCGCGGCGGGGGGTCGCGGTGCTCGCGTGCATGGACACGCGCCTCGACCTGTTTGCGATGCTCGGCCTGCAGCGCGGCGACGCCCACATCATCCGCAACGCAGGCGGACTTGCCACCGACGATGCGATCCGCTCGCTGAGCGTCTCTCAGCGCCTGCTCGGAACGACCGAGGTCGTCGTCGTCATGCACGACGGCTGCGGGCTGCACGGCGCCTCCGAGGATCGATTCGCGCAGGCCCTCGCCGCCGATGGGATCCTGCCCAGCTGGCGGCTTGGCGCGTTCGAGGATGTCGAGGCGACCCTGCGCCACAGCCTCGTGCGCCTGCGCTCCAGCAGGGAGCTGCCCGCGCGCGAGCAGATCCGAGGCTTCGTCTTCAACCCCGAGAGCGGGGTCCTGCGGGAGGTGCGTTCAGAGGACGAGCCCGAGCGGCCCAACCGATGAGGCGCCTGTGCCACGGACCAGCATCTCGGTATCGGTCCCGCCGCTGATCATGGGACGGTCACCCGCTGTGGGTATTCGTGTACCGAGACCAGGCGCGCCGGACCCTCGATGACGCGGTAGCTGTGAGGGCGATCGGCGCGGAAGCTGATCAGATCCCCCTGGCTGACTATCTCCGAGAACGACTCGCCCGCGATCTCCACGGTGCCCGCCGCCACCGTGATGTGCTCGAACAGGCCCGTCACGTGGGCGTCGGCGCGGCGCACCGCTCCCTCGTCGAGCACGAGCGTGTAGATCTCGATGAGCGAGCCACCGGTGCGAGTGAGCATGTGGCGGATGACGAGCCCATCGGTGTCGAGGCCGGCCTGGTCGACGCCGACGACCGCGCCGTCGTCCTCGCGCACCACCAACACGTCGTTGGTGGGGGACTCGTCGTGGAAGAGGCTGGCAAACGGGACCCCGAGCGCCGACGCAAGCGCCCATACCGTGTCGATCGAAGGATTGCCCTGGCCGCGCTCGATCAGGGACACCGTGGACTTGGCCACGCCGGCTTCCTCGGCGAGCGCCGACAGCGTCATCTCGCGGGTCATCCTCCAACGCCGCAGGTTGCGCGCGATCGGCTGGACGGCCGTTCCCACGGAGCTATTTCTATCGCACGATCGGCCTAGCAAGATTGTCCTCCCCCGGGGTAGGATCTATCGGCCCCCAGGACAAGATATCGAACAGGCGAGGCGGGACGCCGGCCCAGGCCGGCGCGGGGCGGATAGTCTGCGCAGCGCGATGCGAGCCGTCACATTCCAGGCGCCCGGCGTGGTCAGCGTCGAGGATCGCCCCGAGCCCGAGCCGATCGACCCCGAAGACGCGGTCGTGCGCATCGAGGCCACGGGCGTCTGCGGCTCGGACCTGCACATCTACCACGGGCGTGTGCAGATCGACCCCGGCTTCACGATCGGCCACGAGTACGTCGGAACGATCGTCGCGGCCGGCGACGCCGTCACCCGCGTGGCCGTCGGCGACCGAGTGCTCGGCTGCTTTCAGACGGCGTGCGGAACCTGCTTCTTCTGCCGGCGCGGCGATTACCACCGCTGCCTTCAGTCGCGGACCTTCGGGCACGGCGCGACGCTCGGCTCGCTCCAGGGCACGCAGGCCGAGATGGCGCTGGTGCCGCGTGCCAACCTCGTGCTGCGCCGCGTGCCAGAGGGTATGAGCAGCGATGCCGCGCTGTTCGCCGGAGACGTGATGGGCACCGGCTTCCATGCCGTCGAGGCAAGCGGTCTGCGGCCCGGCGACATCGCCGCCGTGCTCGGCCTGGGGCCCGTCGGCCTATGTGCCGTCCAGGTCGCTAGGGCCGCCGGAGCAGCCCACGTGTTCGCGATCGACACCGTCCCCGAGCGGCTGCGCATGGCCGAGTCCTTCGGCGCCGAGTCACTGCATCTCGGCGAGCAGGATGTGCGGGCGATCGTACGAGCCGCCACCGAGGACCGCGGAGTCGACGTCTGCATCGACGCGGTCGGCGATCCCAAGGTGCTCGAGACCGCGATCCGCCTCACGCGCGCCTGCGGCAGCATTCAGTGCATCGGCGTCTACGCCGAGCGCGCCGATGTGCACATGGGCCTGCTGTGGCTCAAGTCGCTGACGCTGCGCGGCGGCCAGGCGAACGTGATCGGTCATGTCGACCGGGTACTGGCGATGATGGCGGCGGGCGTGCTCGATCCGTCGCCGCTGGTGACCCACCACATGACGCTCGAGCAGGCACCAGAGGCCTACGCCGTCTATGACCGGCGCGAGGCGCTTAAGATCGTTCTGACGCCCTGAGCGCGTCCTAGTCGACCCAGTCGAGGGAGCGGGTGACCGCCTTCTTCCAGCGCGCATACTCGCGCTCGCGCAGCCGCTCGTCCATCTGGGGCTGCCAGCGCCGCTGCAGCGACCAGCGCTCGCGCAGCTCGGCCTGGTCGCGCCAGAACCCGACGGCGAGCCCGGCGGCGAATGCGGCGCCGAGCGCCG
>JAOPZB010000070.1 GCA_025964355.1 Solirubrobacterales bacterium
CCAGAGCGCCTGGACCTCAAGCACGAGCTCTATAGGAGCCTGTCGGAGATCGTCGATGAGCGCTGCGTGCTCGCGACCAACACCTCCTCGCTGCTCGTGACGGCGATCGCGGCGGCCGCGCGCAACCCGCAGCGCGTCGTCGGGATGCACTTCTTCAACCCCGCCCCGCTCATGCGCCTACTGGAGGTCGTCGCCGGCGAGCAGTCCTCCGAGGAGGCGCTCGCGCTCGCCGATGCCACCGGCGAGGCGATGGGCAAGACCGTCATCCGCGCCAGCGACGGGCCCGGCTTCCTGGTGAACCGTTGCAACCGGCCCTTCGGGCTGGAGGCGCTGCGGCTCCTGCAGGAGCGGATCGCCGACATCGAGACGATAGATCGCGTCTGCCGGCTGGAGGGCGGCTTCCGGATGGGTCCGTTCGAGCTCATGGACCTCGTCGGCGTGGACACCGGCTTTGAGATCTCCAAGAGCTTCTTCGAGCAGAGCTTCGGCGAGCCGCGCTGGCGGCCGTCGCCGATCACCGCCCGGTACGTCGCCGCGGGGAGGTACGGCCGCAAGAGCGGGCGCGGCTACTACGACTATGGCGGTGCCGATGCGCAGCCGGGGCGCGCATACCGCCCCGAGGATCCGGAGCCGATCGAATCCGGGCCACCTGCCGGGGGCGAGGGCGTGGTGGTCGTCGCGGGCGAGTGCACGCTCGCCGAGGAACTTCGCTCCGCGGCGATCGATGCCGGCTACGAGGTCCGCGCTCCGCATGCCCCCACCGGCGGCGTGCTGCCGGCGCTCGTCCTCGACTGCGATCGCAGGCCGGACGGGCGCATCCGGGGGCCGCTGCTCGACGGTGCCCACCCAGACCGCCGCGGGACGCCCCCATCGCCCCAGGGCGGCGCCCGGCTCGTGCTCTGCGCGCAGGGTTCGCTGGGCGCGCTCGATCCGGACGGCAGCTCGGTGGGCTTTCACCTGCTGCCGCCGCTCGATCGCGCCGCGCTGGTCGAGCTGACACGCGGGCAGAGCTCGTCGCCGCTCGCGGCGGCGCGCGCCGAACGCTTCTTCGCAGCGCTCGGCAAGCACGTGGCATGGGTCGGGGATGCCCCCGGGCTGGTCCTCGGACGGATCGTATGTCAGGTGATCAACGAGTCCGCCTTCGCGCTCGGGGAGGGCGTCGGCAGCGCGCGCGACATCGACCTGGGGATGGTGCTGGGGCTCAGCCACCCGCGCGGCCCGTTCGAGTGGGCGGACACGATCGGCCTCGACCACGTCGTCGCCGTCCTCGAGGCGCTGTGCGAGGAGTACCGTGAGGAGCGCTACCGCCCGGCGCCCGCACTGCGGCGGCTGGTGCAGGCTGGACGGCTGGGACGGACAGCAGGAGCGGGATTCTTCGAATACGAGCAGTGAGACGGCCTCACATTTTGGCGGCCGCGGCGTTTTAACCATCGTGAGCGACGGCCTGCCCCCCTTTCAGCGCTTTCTCGATGCGCATCGAGACGCCGTCTGGCGGTTTCTGGTGCGTTCCGTGGGGCGCGCCGAGGCCGAGGATTGCTTCCAGGACACGTTCATCGCCGCCCTGCGCGCCTACCCGCGCCTGCGCGCGGACTCCAACCTGCGGGCGTGGGTGCTGACGATCGCACACCGCAAGGCGCTGGACGCCCACCGCAGCCGCACGAGACGCGCCGTGCCGGTCGAGGACCTGACCGTCGTCGACGCGAGCGCGCCGATGCCCGTCCCGCGGGACGAGGCGCTGTGGGATGCGGTCGGCGATCTGCCTGCACGCCAGCGCTCGGCGGTCGTGCTCCGTTATGTCGCCGATCTGCCACACCGTGACATCGCGACGGCGATCGGCTGCTCGGAGGACGCGGCTCGCCGCTCACTGCACGAGGGACTCGCGAAGCTGAGAAAGGTGGTGCCGGTATGACGATTCGAACAGAGCAGGACACCGAGTCAATCGCCGCGGCCCTGCGCGGGGAAGCGGGCGTCGAGGAGATGCGGGCGGCGGACGAGCTCGCGGCAGCCGACGCCGCACGACGCCTGGTGGAGCGGGCTTCCGCGGAAGGCCTAGCCGACGTCAGCTACACGGTCGCCGACTCGCCGTTCGGAACGCTGCTGGTCGCCGCCACCAGGCGGGGACTCGTGCGTGTCGCGTTTCCGGAGGAGCACCTCGACTCGGTGCTGGAGCGCATCGCGCTCCGGCTGTCTCCGCGCATCGTTGAAGCGAGCGCGCCTCTGGATCCGGTGCGACGCGAGCTCGACGAGTACTTCGACGGACGGCGCCGGGAGTTCGGCGTGGCACTCGATTGGTCGCTGATCGGACCGTTCGGACGCAGGGTGCTCAGGGCCACCTCGGCGATCCCCTACGGAGGCGTGCTCACCTACGCCGACGTCGCCGCGCAGGCCGGAAGCCCGCGGGGGTCGCGCGCCGCCGGCAACGCTCTGGGCGCCAATCCCATCCCGATAGTTATCCCCTGCCATCGCGTGCTGCGCCGCGGCGGCGCCCTCGGCGGCTACGGCGGGGGCGTGGAGCGCAAGCGCTGGCTGCTGCAGCTCGAGGGCGGCCTCAAGGGCGCAGCGGCCGCGCAAGATTAAGCCGCGCGGGCTCCTGCGGGCCGAGCGACCCGACAGCCGGCGGCGATTACTGCGCGACGTCGGCCACCGGCGCCCACTGCGCCTCGGCGGGGTCGCCGACCGGCATGCCTTGCACAGGCGGGATGCCGGGGGTGTCGCGCAGGTACCACTCGGCGTCGAGCGCCGCTTGGGTGCCGGAGCCGGCGGCCGTGACCGCCTGGCGGTAGGTGTGGTCGACGAGGTCGCCGGCGGCGAAGACGCCGGGGCGGTTCGTTCGGGTGGACTTGCCCTCTGTGATCACGTATCCGCCGTCGTCGAGGTCGACCTGGCCGCGGACGAGCTCCGACTGAGGCTCGTGGCCGATCGCGATGAACGTGCCGGCGGCTACGACCTCGAGCTCCTCGCCGGTGTCGGAGTTGACGAGCACGGCGTGGGCGAGGGGCCCTCCGTCGCCGGCGACGAACTCCTTGACCGTGTACGGCGTGAGGAACTCGATGTTCGCCTGCGCACGGGCGCGGCCGAGCATGATCTTCGATGCACGGAACTCGTCGCGGCGGTTGACGACGATCACCTTCGAGGCGAACTTCGACAGGAAGATGGCCTCCTCCATCGCGGAGTCGCCGCCGCCGACGATCAGCGTCGGCGCGCCCTTGAAGAAGGCGGCGTCACATGTGGCGCAGTAGCTGATGCCGCGGCCGGCGAGCTCCTGCTCGCCGCCGACTCCGAGCCTCTTGTGCTCGGCGCCCATCGCGAGGATGACCGTGCGTGCCTGGTGCTCTGTGCCGGACACCCACACGCGGTGGACGCCGCCCGGCTCGCTCGCGAGCTCGACGCGCTCGGCCTGGTCGGTGACGAGGCGACCGCCGAACCGCTCGGCCTGGTCGCGGAACCGCTTCATCATGTCCGGGCCCATGATGCCCTCGGGGAAGCCGGGGTAGTTCTCGACGTCGGTCGTCTGCTGGAGCAGGCCGCCCCAGGCGAAGCCCTCGATGACGAGTGGGTTGAGGTTGGCGCGCGCCGTGTACAGCGCCGCGGTGTAGCCGGCGGGCCCGCTGCCGATGATGATCACGTTCTCGATGTCGCCCATCTCAACTCCATTCTCGCGCATTTTGACGTTCGCTGGCGAGGTACTTCACTTTGTATAGTGTAGCACCGGCATGGGGGTTTTGCGACGCGCTAGGAGCCGTGGACCGCGCTCGCGGGCTGTTTGCGAGTGCGCGCGACGGCGCCCGGCAGCCCCGGCTGCTCCTCCCGCCAGCGCGCAACAGTGCGGCGCAGCTGGAAATAGGCCACGGCGCCGGGGACCGTCGGCAGCCAGAAGGAGATCGCCCGGTAGGACAGGACGGCCAACACCGACAGGTTGAAGTTGACGTCGAAGGCGGCCAGCGCGCCGATCATCGCACCCTCGACTCCGCCCAGGCCCCCCGGCAGGGGCAGCAGGTTGCCGAGCATGCCGACGAAGTAGGCCATCCAGATCACCGTGAACGGCGGCGGAGACCCGAAGGCGTGGAACATCGCCCATAGCACGCTGAGGTCAAACCCCCACCAGGCGAGCGCGCCGAGCAGGCCGGGGTTGCGTTCGCGGATCAGCTCGATCGCGGTGCGAATGCCGCTCGCGGCGAGCGCGGGGGCCGCCGAGGCGCGCGCCACCCAGTGAGCGACGCGCCCCGACCTCGACGCCCATCCCGTCAGCCGGCGCTCGATGTCTCCCGGCAGGAGAGCGACCGCCCCGGCGACCGCCACCATGGCTGCCCCGGCGATCGCGGGGACGACCGTGATCGCAAAGGAGCCGCCTCCGGGAAACAGACCACTGCCGAGCCCGACTCCATCGATCAGCAGAGAGGCCGCAAATATGGAGTAGAGGAGCACGAGGAAGGCGACCATGCGACACGCGACCAGGCGCGGCTCCATCCCCGAGCGACGCAGCGCCCACGCCGTCAGCGCCACGCCGCCGGCTCCGGCGGCGGCGAACAGGCGCGTTGCGACGAGGCCCGCCATCGTGATCTGGTAGCTCTCCGGCCATCCGATCCGCCTGTGCCCGGGCACGAAAACCGAGCGGAACAGCACGACGTAGCCGGCGAACGACAGCAGCTCGAGCAGCACGCCGACCGCTATCCACCAAGGGTCGCCGCGCTCGATGCGGTGGACCGTCGTGCCGATCCCCGCAAGCTTCGGCAGCACGAAGTAGAGGAAGGCAATGCCGGACAGGATGAACAGCGAGGATGCGACGATCTGCCTCCGCGTGAGCAGAACGCGCGGCATCTCCTCCTCGACAGCCGTCAATCCGCGACTGTCGGGATCGGCCGCCTGGCCGATGCCAGATCGGTCCTCCTCGACCCCCTCTTGTTCTCCTCCGCGACGATCAACCCGCGCCATCTTCTCTTCGCTCACCCCCCGGCTTTCACATCGCCTCGTGTGCCCTTGCCTCCAGTGCCGCGACCGCGCGGCCTATGCGGGCGAGCGCCGGCCCAGCCCGCGGCCCCAGCCGGCGAACCGCGCCGGTGAGCGCGGCACCCGCCAGTAGATCCACAAGATAGTGCTCCCCCAGATACACCAGGGCGAACCCGAGCGTCGCCGTGTAGGTGAAACCGATCGCACCCGCCACCGGGCTCACCTCGGCGAGCAGGAGAGCGGCCATCAGTGATGTGGCGAAGTGCAGAGAGGGCATCGCAGCCAGTGGGTTACCTCCGAACACACTGTAGAGCGAGCCCCAGCCGTCTTGCCAGAACATCTCGCCGTACTCGACCATCATGCGCCGCGCGGCGAGCACCTCGGCATCCCTCTCCGCTGCCGTGTCTGCCGCATACCACGGTGGCGCGGTGGGCGCCATCCAGTAGACAGTCGCTCCGATGTTGAACACGGCGTAGGTCATGACGGCCGCGCGCGGGAAGCGCTCGGGCTCCCGGGCGAGGGTGTAGATGAGCGCGGCATGCGGAACGATGAACCAGCTCCAGTGCGCCCACACGAGCAGCGCATCGAGCGCTGTCCATTCAGCGCCGTCGGGCCCGTGCCGGCTCAGAGCCCGCTGCAGCCGTGTCGTCGGCAGCTGCCCGGCGCCGAGCAGCCGGTCGGCCACTATCGGGTAGTCGAAGTGCACGCGCCGGCGTTGAGCGTCCGGGTCGTCGTGCGGAGCCTTGTAGGCGGCCACATATGCCCACATCTGCAGAGCACACGCGCCGACGTCGCGCGTTCGTGTGCGTCGCATCGCGACGCACAGAGCGGCCGGCGCGGCGTAGGCGACCGTCTGCAGGACAAGCGGAGGAGCGCCGAGCCTCTTGCGCACGAGCGGCGCGGCCGCCCCGGCTGCCACGATCCCCCATGCGGTTGCTCTCATCACCGTCGACAGCCGCACTGGGCGGGGAGTATATGTGGCGGTCGCGCGCCGGCCGTGGTGCGGGGCCGGGCGGCAAGAGCCCCCATGAAGCTAGACGCGCTCGGGACTCCCGTCGGGCGCCGGCGCGCCGTCAGCGCCGGGGTCAGCCACGTGTGACTTTTCGACCCGCGTGCCGGCCGGCGCCAGCGAGCGCCTCGTGGCGTCCACGAATGCGTCGATCACCGTGCTCTGCGGATCGGCCTCGGGATGCCACTGCACGCCGAGCACGAAGCTCCTCCCCGGGCGCTCGATCGCCTCTGGCAGGTCGTCCAGCGTCGACACGCCGCTCACGATCAGCCCGTCGCCGAGGCGGTCGACGCCTTGATGGTGGTGGGACTTCGTCGCATGCGACAACTCGCCGGCTGCCTCGGCGGCCACCGAACCCTCGCTCAGCAGGACGTCGTGGTCGGCGCCGTCGAAGGAGCCGAGCACACGCCTGTGCTCGTGGTGTCCGTAGCGCTCGGGCAGATGCTGCAGGAGGGTGCCGCCACCTGCGACGTTGATGAGCTGCATCCCCCGGCAGATGCCGAGCACAGGCATGTCGCGCGCGATGGCCTCGCGCACGAGCGCGATTTCGAAGGCGTCGCGCTGCGGCACCGTATCGGCAGTCTCGGGATGCGCCTCGTGCTCGTAGGACGACGGGTCGATATCGGCCCCGCCGGCGAGCATGAGGCCATCGATCAGGTCCAGTGCCGGCGCTGGGTTCGCGACGAGCCGCTCGTCAGGCGGGAGCATCACCGCGAGGCCGCCCGCCCGCTGCACGGCCTCGACGTAGCTCAGCGGCAGAAGCGCCGCCTGCTGGTCCCAGACGCTCCAGGCCGCACGCTCCAGCGCAGTGCAGATGCCGATCACGGGAAATCTCATGCTTCACACCATAGGATCAACCGCAGCCGGTCGCGCTCCACAGGGCCGCCGGCCCGGTGGCAGGTCGCGCGTCAGACGAGAGGAGAGCCATGAGTGAGCCCGACATGCAGCTGGAAACGGTCAACGTGCGCGTCGTCGACGGCGCCGCGACCGTCGAGCTGAACCGTCCCCAGGCGCTGAACGCTTGGAACGCACAGCTCGGCGCGGACCTGCTCGCGGCGCTCCGGGGCGTCGCCGAGGAGGACGGCGTACGGGCGGTGGTGATCGCGGGTGCCGGGCGGGGCTTCTCCTCTGGCGCCGACCTGAAGGACATCAGCGGCGGCGAGACCACTCCGAACGGCCGACCGGATGTCTACAAGACCCTCACCGAGCGCTACCACCCGATCATGCAGCTGATCCGCGAGATGCCAAAGCCGGTCGTCGCGGCGGTGAACGGGCCGGCTGTCGGCATCGGATGCTCGCTGGCGCTCTGCTGCGACCTGATCGTCGCAGCCGAGAGCGCCTATTTCCTGCTGGCCTTCGTGAACATCGGCCTCGTCCCCGATGGCGGCTCCTCGTTGTTCGTGCCCACACGCATCGGCATGGCCCGCGCGATGGAGCTGGCCATGCTCGGCGAGCGCCTGCCGGCGAGGCAGGCGCTCGAGTGGGGGCTGATCAACCGCGTGGTGGACGACGAACGGCTCCGAGAGGAGGCCGCCGCGCTCGGGGCTCGGCTCGCCGCGGGGCCGACACGCTCCTATGCGGGCAGCAAGCGCCAGCTGAACAACTGGTTGTACTCGCGCATGCCCGAGCAGCTCGAGCTGGAGGCGCAGATCCAACGCGAGATGGCGGGAAGTGATGATTTCGTGGAGGGGGCGCTGGCGTTCGTGCAGAAGCGCCCTGCGCGCTTCGCCGGCAGCTGAGGCCTCGTGGCAAACGTCATCAAAGCGTCTCCCGTCCAGGCCTGAATAGAATCCCCGCCGCCTTGGGCCACGTGATCCCCTCAACGCTCGCTTTCTTCACGCCTCAGTCCGGCGGCTCGCCCAACGCGAACGAAATCGACAGCCTCTACAAGATCACGCTGGCCGTCGCGGCGGTGATCTTCATCCTCGTCGAGGGCGCGCTCGTGTACGCGCTGTTCAGGTTCCGTGCTCGTAAGGGCGCGGTGCCCGCTCAGATCCGCGGCAACACGCGGCTGGAGGTCAGCTGGACCGTCGGCGCGGCGCTGATCCTCGTGGGGCTCGCCGTGCTCACGTTCGCCAAGCTCGGCTCGATCCAGGATCCGGCCAACTCAGGCCCCGGTGGCGCGGCCGTGGCGAGCGATGGCAGCCGTCTCTATGCGAGCGCACAGCGCAGGCTCCCGCCCAACGGGAAATCGCTGAACATCCAGGTCATCGGGCGCCAGTACATCTGGCAATACTTCTACCCTGGGGCCAACGAACCCGACGGCCTTGGCGCTCCCTACTCCTACGAGGAGATGGTCGTGCCGACGAATACGACCGTCACGCTGGACATCCAGTCCTCGGACGTCGTGCACTCCTGGTGGGTTCCGCAGCTCGGCGGCAAGTTCCAGGCCGTGCCGGGCTACCACAGCTACACGTGGTTCAAGGCGCTCAAGCCCGGGATCTACCGCGGCCAATGCGCGCTCATCTGCGGTCGCGGCCACGCGCGCATGATCGCCACGGTCAGGGCCGTGCCGCCGCCGCAGTTCGAAGCCTGGCTGGCGAATCAGAAGAAGCAGATCGCACAGGCCAATGCCGCCGCCGAGGCGGCGCGCAAGAAGCTGGCCGGTCAGACCGGCGCCGGACAGGTCGAAAACCCCTAGGACACCGAGGAGACCAGCACCCGACATGGCCACCTACGCAGCTCCGATCCCAGTGGTGAGCGCTCACCGCGCTGAACGCGAGCCCAGCGGCTGGACCAGCTGGATCACCACCACCGATCACAAGCGGATCGGGATCATGTACATGGTCACGACGTTTTTGTTCTTCTGCCTCGGCGGCGTCGAGGCGCTGATGATGCGCCTGCAGCTGGGAACGCCGGACAACACGCTCGTCACACCGCTCGTCTACAACCAGCTGTTCACGATGCATGGGACGACGATGATCTTCCTGTTCGTCGTGCCGATGTTCGCGGGGCTTGCAAACTACTTCGTTCCGCTGATGATCGGGGCGCGCGACATGGCCTTCCCCCGGCTGAACGCCCTGTCGTATTGGCTGCTGCTCGCCGGCGGGCTCGTGTTCTATGCCTCGATCTTCTGGAACCCTCCCGAAGCCGGCTGGACGAGCTACGTGCCGCTCTCCCTCACATCCTTCTCGCCGAGCGGCGGCCAGGACGCCTGGATATACCTGATCCACCTCACCGGGCTGTCGTCGATCCTCGGCGCGGTCAACTTCTATGCGACGATCGCGAACATGCGCGCCCGCGGCATGAGCTGGGGGCGCGTGCCGCTGTTCATCTGGGCGATCCTCACGTACTCCGTGCTGATCATCTTCGCCATGCCGGTGATCGCGGGAGCCGTGACGATGCTGCTGACCGACCGGCACTTCGGCACCCATTTCTTCGACCCGTCGAGCAATGGCTCCCCACTGCTGTGGCAGCACCTGTTCTGGTTCTTCGGCCACCCGGAGGTCTACATCATGATCCTCCCCGGCTTCGGCGTCGTGTCGGAGATCCTGCCGGTGTTCGCGCGCAAGCCGATCTTCGGGTACAAGGCGATCGCGGCGGCCACGGTGGCGATCGCCTTCCTCGGCTTTTTGACCTGGGCACATCATATGTTCACGGCGCCCGTCCCCGAGGCGATCCTCGTGTTCGTGATGCTCAGCTCATTCCTGATTGCGGTGCCGACCGGCGTCAAGGTGCTCAACTGGATCGCCACGCTGTGGCGAGGAACGATCGAATTCAAGACG
>JAOPZB010000092.1 GCA_025964355.1 Solirubrobacterales bacterium
CACCTTCCAGATCGACGGCGAGCACGGAAGTCGCGGCCCAACTAGTATCCGACGCTGTAGTGGCTGATGTGGCGGCAGCCGTATCGCTTGAAATGGCGTTCGCTGACGGTGCTTAGGAAAACGACGATGCCTGGCGATTCGCAGTGGATGTCCCCCGATATGCCGGACACGTGCGCGTGCACCACTGTCCGCGGGTTGGTCCCCGTCCATACATGGTTGATCGTGTCGTTGGCATAGATCACGTTGCGGCCGTTGCCAGCGTGAATCGTTGCGCTCTGCCAGCGCGGCTGGCCGCTTGGGTGGTAGTCCGCCCAGATGACGTCGCCGATGTCACCGCCGATAATCGTGTCGTTTCCGTACCCGCCAAGCAGCCAATTGTGTACTCCTCGATCACCTATGAGCTTATGCTTCTTCCCCGCCGGGCCCTTGTCCATCTTCAAGCATTCCTTTTCTGGCCAGCCCGCCTCGCTTGTGCCGGCAGCGAGCGCTCGGAGCGAGGCGGAACCCGATTGGGGCGGGCAGAACGCGACGTAAAGGCCAGCGTCGTCGGGGCTCGCAGACCCTCCTCCCCGAGACGGTCGCCTGAACGGGCGCACGGTTTGGAACACGTGCTCCTCACCCTGACTCGTGCCGTCGGCGTTGGACGCCACCAGCCTGAAATAGTAGGTGACGCCCAGCTGCAGACCGCCAGCCTCGGCGTAAACTTCCACCGGGAAGGTGCTGCTCGGAATGCACGGCGCGATCGCCCCGAGGGCTGGGCTAGGACCGTATTCGAAGTGGCAATCGGTTGCCGATGCCGCGCTCGGGCGCACGATGCCCTGAAGGCTCGCACCCGCTTCCCCTACAGCTGCATTTCCCGTCGTAACCAACGGCGGAGCCGCAATCGCTGACGAGACACCTACAAGTGCTGCCACGGCAACGCTCACAACCAATGCCGTTAGCCGTCCCGGTCCCCCTCGGATACGCGTCACCTTCCCCCCTCTCGGCTCGTGCAGCCTACTCTTTCTGTAGACGGGGCTCAGTCTACGCGTGAGCGCATCGCCCTCCGTCCTGGCATCGGCGACGACGGGCATGCCAACCGGCCGGACCATGGGTGTGGAGGACGTTGACATCACGCGAATTCGGGTTCGGGGCCGGGCGCGCGGCGCGAACAGCGGGCGGGCACGCCAAGAAGCCGCTGGCCTTCCTCCAACACGCGTGGCACACGGCGTGGTACAGTCGCGACGACTCAGCACTCGAACCGGGGGGATCGAATGGCTGGATGGGGGGAACGGCAGAAGCAGCACCTGACCTGCTTGGCGGCGATGCGCGTCGGTGTGCGCCACCATGGGTCTACGGGGCGCGAAGCGCGCCGGCGATTCATGGTCGCTCTCTCGTTGGCCTTTTGCACGTGCTTGATCTCGGCCGGCGCATCGCTCGCTGCCAACTTCACCTGGACTGGGGCCGCGGCCCCCGGCGAACCCACGTGGTCGAACACCGCCAACTGGGAAGGCGGGACCGCCCCGGGGGGCAGCGTCGGCATGCTGACGTTTCCAAAACTCACACGCGCGGCATGCAGTGCGGAACCGCCGACCCAGGCGTGCGCCCGATCGACCAACGATCTGAGCGGGCTCGCAGTTGAAGCGATCGCGATCGACGAGGACGCAAACTACGGGCTGCAGGGCAACGGAATAGCGCTCGGGGCGGGTGGGATCACAACCACGGCTTCTGACGGGACGGAAGGGTTCGCGGCGCTGTCCTTGCCGATCACCCTCTCGGCGCCGCAGGCCTGGTCTCTCGACGGAGGCGGCGCCTTCGGGGATCTGAGCCTCCAAAACGTGTCCGGCCCACAGCCACTTCAGCTAGGCCTCAACCACCGTGCGAGGGTGACAGTCCCACAAATCGAAGTCGGCGCGCTCAGCATCGTCGGCGGCGATGTCGCGAAGAGTGGCGCCCACGCGTTCGAAAACGGAACCGTCGAAGCGAGTCAACTGAACGCATCCGGCGCCCACGCCGTCAACGTAACCCGCGCGGCTGTCTCGAGTGAGGGCAGCTCCGCCACGTTCGGGCCCCTAAGCTCAGTGGGCGGTGCGATTGGCGTCGCCGGCTTGTTCCCGGGCATCGTGACTGTGACCGGCGGCGTGACGCTCGACGCCGCGAGCTTAGTAACCATTGGACTCAACCAGCAGGGAACGGTCGCTGGAACAGACTATTCCCAGCTCAGCGCGACCGGGCCCGTCACGCTTGCCGGCGAACTCGACCTTGAGGGGCTACACCAGTTTGGAAGCGTATGCCCCACGTTTCAGGTGGGCGACGTGGAGACGCTGATCACGACGACCGCTACGCTCTCGGGCCAGTTCACCGGCATCACGGACGGGCAACTCGTGCCCGTCGCGTCGCTGAGGGTCGAGGGTTTCGAAGAAGTCCGACCGAGGTGTGCTACCGCGCGAATCAACTACGGACCCCACTCCGTGACGGCAACGATCGTGAGCGTGACCCCTCCGCCGCGAAACGTCTCGCCACCCTCGATCGCAGGGAACACCTGGGTCGGGCAGACGCTGACCGGAAACGGCGGCATGTGGATCGACGAAGCGGAACCGGGGGGTTACAGCGGCGCGTTTCAGCAGTGGGAAGACTGTGACGCCGCCGGCAACGGCTGCACGCCAATCGAAGAAGCGTTCGAAGCGACGTACACGATCGCGGCTGGCGATGTGGGGCATTCGATCCGTCTTCGTGAAGGTTTCTTCAACGTCGCCGGGACATCCCCGCTGGTTCTATCGCCGCAAACCGCCGTTGTGACGAGCACCAAACCCGAACCCGGCCCTCCCCCGCCGAAATCACCCGAACCGAAACCCGAACCGAAACCCGAACCGAAACAGACAGCGCCGCCCATCCTGGCACGCACCTTCAACGCGGCTCCGGTGTCGGGACGGATACTCGTGCGAACACCGGGAACCAATAGATTCGTCTCGCTGACCACGCTGACCTCGATTCCGTTCGGGACGTTGATCGACGCCACCAACGGGAGCGTGTCGGTGATTACGGCGACCCCGCACGGCGGCACCCAGGTGCTAACCCTGTCCGGAGGCCAATTCGTGCTGTCGCAGGGAGTATCGGGCGGCGTGATCGCGACCCTCCGCGGCGGCAACTTCTCCGTATGCCCGACCGCGCGCGAGCGCAGCCACATCGCGCAATCCGCCTCGAAGCACGCCTCCCGTAAGCACGTGGTCCGCAAACTCTGGGCGGAAGGGCACGGTCATTTCTCGACCAAGGGAGCGTACGCCGTAGGGGGCGTTCTTGGCACGCGCTGGCTGACGGAGGACCTTTGCGAAGGGACCCTGGTCCATGTCGCCACCGACCGGGTCGCGGTAACGAACCTCGTCAACCACCGCCGCGCCACGGTGAAGGCTGGGCACAGCTACCTCGCCAAGGCACCATGATGCGGCGGCCATATGTTATGGAGACAGACTTGGTGAGCCAGCGCGCTCGACTCGCGCAGTTCAGCGAACCCGGCGCCTCCGGTCTGGACGATCTCGAGCGCGAGCTCAAGCCAGCGGGCTTGGCCCATGTCGCTTCCTAGCTGACCGCGTTCCAGGAGGAGGGAACCCGTTCGAGCGCCAAGACGGGCAGTGGTGCTTCGTGGAGAGGCGCGGTCGTCCAGACCTCGTCGGTAACGTGAGCCGCCATCTCCGCCGCTCGACCGCCAGCGGTCAGCAGTAGCGTGCCGAACCCCATTCCCGACAACGTCCCCCAGATCGTCATGCGCTACTTCGCGCTTGATGCCGATCACGATGTCGATGCAATCGTCGCGCTCTTCACCGAGGACGCGACGGTGACTGATGAAGGCGAGACCCGCCGTGGAATCGATGCCATCCGCGCTTGGCGGACCGGCCCTGCCGCGGAGTATGAGTACGCGACGACGATCACGGGCGGCGAGGACCGCGGCGAATGCCAGTTCCGCGTCACCGCGCGGCTCGTCGGAAACTTTCCGGGCGGTACCGCCGATCTCAACTTCGACTTCACCGTCGAGAACGACCACATACGAGCGCTGAAAATCGCGCCCTAACAGGTGCGGAGGCCGTCCTCTTAACCAGCGTGCCGGGGATCTGTGCCGCGGCGACGTACGCGCGGGTTCACCGAGTGCTGGCGATCGCGCTGGATTGTGGGGGCCAGCGGATCGTTCTGGTTGGTCGCAGGTCGGCCGCGACGGGCTATCAGCTGATCTGTTCGGCCAGGGCGACGATGATTCCCTCGGGGCCGCGGAGGTAGCAGAGCCGGTAGCTGTCCTCGTACTGCGCCACCTCGCCGAGGAGTTCGGCGCTGTGGGCGCGCAGGCGCGCGACGGTGTCGTCGATGTCGTCGACGGTGAACATGACACGATGCAGGCCTGGCGTATTGGGCGGCGGGTTCTCCGGCTCGGCGCTGACCGCCGCGGGGGCGTGGTACTTCGCCAGCTCCAGCTTGCCGTGACCGTCCGGGGTTCGCATCATCGCGATGTCGCTGCGGACGCCGTCGAGTCCGACGGCGCGGTCCGCCCAGAGGCCCTCGATCTGCGCTCTGCCTTCCAGCTCCATGCCAAGCTCGGTGAAGAACGCGATGGCGGCATCCAGGTCTTTGACGACAATGCCGACGTTGTCCATCCGCTGAATCGTCATGGTGGTGGTTCCCCTTCTTCGTCGCGCGTCGTACTCATGGGCCACTAGGCGCACCAGACACAGCCACCGTGCTCATACGGCTCGCCGAGGCGACGGGGTCGACCAGCTGCTTGGCGGCCTCGCCGGCGGCGGCGAGGATCGCCGACGTGTCGCTGCCTTTCCCCTGCCCCATCACCACACCGGCCGCGATCAGCCGGTGCCCGCTGACGTTCACGTGGGTGAAGAAGGCCAGGCACCCTCCTGCTGCGGAGTCCGATCCGGTCTTGCCGGCGTAGCCCTTGGCAACCAGGGGGTTGAAGTTCGTGAGCGTGCCGGCGACCGGCAGCGTGACCCTGTCCATCGAGACGATTTGCCGGAAGACCGGGGAGTGCATGGCGCGTTGGAAGACGCGCAGCTGGTCGGCAGCGGTGGAGATCGTGCTTGGATCGTACCCGCTGGGATCGGTGTAGATCGTGCGGTTCATCCTGAGCGCCTGGGCCATGGCGTTCATTTCGGCGACGAAGCCGGCTTCGCTGCCCGCGATGGTGGCGGCAAGCATGGAGGCGATGTTGTTGCCGGAGGGAATCAGCAGCGCCTGCAGCAGCTGGCGCTCGGTCAGCTGCTCGCCGGCCCGTACCGCCACTATCGACTGGTTCCGGCTGGCGTCCTCGGCCGCGGCCTGCGCGTCGGCCGTAGTGACGGTAATCGTGAACCCTTCCTGTTCGCCGCTTAGCGGGTAGCGCTCGAGCGTCAGGTATGCAGTCATAACCTTGGCCAGGCTTGCGATCGGGGCCGGTTGCTGGTACGGGCTTGCGGACGGGCGGTTGTCACCGAGCACGAACGCCGCTTGTCCGCTCTGCGGCCAGTTGACCGCCGTTGGGTCGGCGCGATCCTTGTTGAGCACGGGACCCTTGTTATTGGGCACGCGTCCCGGATCGCTGGGAATGCGACCGTTGTCGTTCCGGAGATGCGCGGCTCCCGAGAACACCACGTAGGCGAGAAGCAGGACGGCTGCCGTGCCGAGGAGCGCGCGGCGGCGGCGCACGCTGTACGGGCTCGATCTGCTTCGACGGTGCGCTCTACGTGCTGGTTCGCCGTAGGTCACGCCTCCAATCTGGACAGTGCGGTGTTGTCAGCAGGTAAGCGGTTTTCAATATGCCGACGATATGCGGCACCTCGTAGCATCGAACTGTGCGCGTGCTGGTCGTCGAGGACGAGCCCCTCATGGCGGACGCCATCCGTGATGGCCTGCGCCTGGAGGCGATAGCGACAGATATCGCCGGTGACGGTGACGCGGCTCTCGAGCTGCTGAGCGTCAACGCCTACGACGTCGCCGTCCTCGACCGCGACATACCCGGGCCCTCCGGCGATGAGATCGCCGAACGCATCGTCGCCTCCGGCAGCGGCATGCCGATCCTCATGCTGACCGCCGCCGATCGTCTCGACGACAAGACCTCCGGGTTCGAGCTCGGCGCCGACGATTACCTCACCAAGCCGTTCGAGCTGCGAGAGCTCGTGCTCCGCCTCAGAGCACTCGACCGCAGACACGCCCACGCCAGACCGCCCGTGCGAGAGATCGCAGGCCTGCGACTGGACCCCTTCCGCCGCGAGGTCTACCGCGACGGCCGCTACATCGCGCTCACCCGCAAGCAGTTCGCGGTCCTCGAAGTTCTCGTTGTCGCTGAAGGCGGCGTCGTAAGCGCCGAGGAACTGTTGGAGCGAGCATGGGATGAGAACGCCAACCCGTTCACCAACGCCGTGCGCATCACGGTCTCGGCACTGCGCAAACGCCTCGGCGAACCCGCGATCATCGCCACCGCGCCCGGCGCCGGCTACCGCATCGACGCTCAACCAGATACCCGGGGTGAGGAACGAAATCTTGAATAGAGCCGCGCCCTCCAGGCTCGTCCCACGTCGGATGCTGCACCTGCCCTCGCGAACCGTCCGTCTGCGCCTGACCCTGCTTTACAGCGGCCTGTTTCTTGTGTCGGGGGCGGTGCTGCTCGCGATTACCTACATCCTCGTGCGCAGATCCAGTCGCCCTGACCTGATCGTCCCGGGGGGGAGCGCGCACGGACCAGCCGGCCCACGCGCTCTCAAGGAAGCTCTGGCGAACCCGGAGGTCGCCCGCTATGTGCGCCATGTCGCCGAACAGCAATACGCCCGGGCCCTCCAGCTTCACACCGAAGATCTCCATCAGCTGCTCGTCCGGTCCGGGATCGCGCTGGCGATAATGACCGTCGTCTCGCTCGCGCTCGGCTGGCTGGTCGCGGGCCGGGTCCTGCGCCCGCTGCGGGCGATGACGGCGACCACCCGGCAGATCTCCGAGCGCAACCTACACCAGCGCCTCGCGCTCCCGGGGCCCCGCGACGAGCTGAAGGATCTCGCCGACACCATCGACGGCCTGCTCGCGCGGCTGCAGGCACACGTTGCCGAGCAGCAGCGATTCGCCGCCAACGCCTCCCACGAGCTGCGCACCCCGCTTGCGATCACTCAGTCGCTTCTCGACGTGGCCCGCAGCGATCCGAACCGCGACGACGGCGCGCTCGTCGAGCGCCTCCACGCCGTCAACACCCGGGCGATCGACCTCTCGGAGGCATTGCTCCTGCTCAGCCGCGCCGACCAGCGCTCCTTCACCCGCGAGGACGTCGACCTGTCCCTCATGGCGGAAGAAGCCACCGAAACGCTCCTCCCGCTCGCGGAAGAGCGCGGTGTCACGATCGAGACCTCCGGCGAGATGACCCCCGCCTTCGGCTCACACGCGCTCCTGCTGCAGTTGACCACGAATCTCGTGCACAATGCGATCGTCCACAACCTGTCTGACCAAGGCACCGTCTGGGTCTCGACCAGCGCTCGCCCAGACGTCGTGGAGCTCACGGTCGAGAACACCGGCGAGACGCTCGCGCCACAGATGGTCTCCGCGCTCGCCGAGCCATTTCTTCGCGGCGACGAACGCGTCCGCGCCGACCACGCAGGCGTCGGCCTCGGGCTGGCAATCGTCAAGCGCATCACTCAAGTACACGACGGCACCCTCACCCTTATCCCCCGAGCCGCCGGCGGGCTTCGCGTCACGGTGCGAATCCCTGCCGCGTCGCGCGCCTCGATGACCTGAATCAGGCCGGAAGCTCGGCGGCGCGCGAGCAGGGTCGGTCCTCCCGGCCGGCGCATATCGTCGACATATAGAAAATTGCATACGTGGTGGCAACGCCGCGCTGCGTTCAATCGCGGCGTGACCCTGCAACAGACACGAGCAGCGACCCGGCGGATTCGCGGACGCCGTGCCCACCGGCGTGCTCCTCGGCCATCGTGGCGATTCGCCGCAGCGCTCGGCTCCACGTCGCTTCCAAGGATGCAGCAGCGATGCGCGCGCTCCGATGACGGGGCGGTCATCCCAACTCCACAACCCAAGGAGCAACCATGAGTGGAACACTGCGGCCGCTGGCCGTCCTCACGATCGTCGCCCTGATCAGCGTGATCAGCGCGGGCTGTGGTTCGAGCGGGCCGTCCGGTACCGGCACTGCCAACGGCACGGGCACCACCGGCACCGGCAAGAACGCGACCGGTCAGGACAACGCGGTGAAGTTCGCCGAGTGCGTGCGGGCACACGGCGTCCCCCACTTCCCGGACCCGAATGCGAAAGGCGAATTTGAGTTTGGGATCGATGTGACCCGTGCGGTGTGGGGGAGAGCCATCAACGCGTGTAAGGCTCTGCAGCCACCGGGCAGCTTGAGCGCAAAACGGACCCCCAAGCAGCAGACGGCAAGCCTCAGGTTCGCCCAATGCATACGCGAGAACGGCGTGAAGGACTTTCCGGACCCTGCCAATGGCCAACCGATCGTGGACACGTATCGGATCCCATCCTCGAACACGAGCGCTGGTATGACGATTCTCAACGCCGCGATGCACAAGTGCGGCCATGTCCTTGCAGAAGCAGCGGCGGGCCAGTGAAGCGCAAGACGCGGCTGCTGTTCGGAGCGGCCGTCCTGGTCGCCGTGTTCGTCGCCGGCGGCGTGGTCGTGCTGTACGGTGCTGACCACGCGAGCGGCGACGCCCAGTCGGCAGCGCCGAACACCGCGCAGGTGGAACAGGGAAAGCTCTCGGCCGTCGTCTCCCAGGACGGGATTCTGACCTATAAGTCGCGGCCGGACGGCTCGCCGTACTCCGTCATCAACGGGGCGCAGGGCGTCTACACCGAGCTGCCCGAAATCGGGGACAAGGTTGACTGCGGCGACGTCCTGTACCGGGTCGACGAGCATCCGGTGCTGCTGCTGTGCGGAGCAGTCCCGGCTTATCGCGCACTCCAAACCGGCGATGCCGGCCAGGACGTGCGACAGCTCAACCGCAACCTGCACGAGCTCGGCTACGACGCCAAAGCTCATGTCCGAGTCGAGCCCAGCGAAAACGAGTTCACCGTGAAGACAGAGAAGGCGCTCGAAGGGCTCCAGCGCAGCAAGGGCCTCCACGTGACCGGAGCGCTGGGCAGCGGTGAAGCGGTGTTCCTGCCTGAGTCGGTGCTGGTCGCCAAGGTCAGCGGCGAGCTTGGTGCACCCGCCCGGCCGGGTGCACCCGTCCTCAGCGCGACGTCCGACGCGTTGGACGTGCAGGTCAATTTCGAACCGTCACAGCAGAGCCAGGTCAAGGCGGGAGACCGGGCGCAGATCACGCTGCCGGGCAACACGATCGTGACCGGGAAGGTCATCGGCTTCGGACGCATCGCCGAAGCCTCCGCTGGCCAGGGCAGTGGCGCCGTGGAAGCGACCATCCCCACCTACATCGGCCTCGACGACCCGCGAAAGGCTCGTGGGCTCGACCGAGCCCCGGTCCAGGTGGAAATCACCACCGCGGGGGTGGACAGCGCGCTGAGCGTCCCGGTCACCGCGCTGGTCGGGAAGTCGGGTGGCGGGTTCGGGGTCGAGGTGGTGCGGGCCGGCGGGCACCGCGAGCTGGTCGCGGTGACCGTGGGCCTGTTCGACACCGGCGGCGGGCGCGTGCAGGTGCAAGGTGATCTTCGCGCGGGCGATCGCGTGGTTGTGCCGTCGCTATGACCGCGGTCCTGGAGCTCGACGCTGTGACCAAGGTCTACGGCGAGCAGCCACCGGTGGCCGCGCTGCGCGGCGTGTCCTTCTCCGTGCAGCGCGGCGAGCTGGTGGCGGTCGTCGGACCGTCCGGGTCGGGCAAGTCCACTCTCTTGCATGTCATGGGGACTCTCGAGCGGCCCTCCAGTGGCGTGGTCCGGATCGACGGGGTCGATGCGGCGCAGCTGGACGACCGCGCGCTGTCGCAGGTGCGGGCCCGGCAGATCGGCTTCGTCTTTCAGCAGTTCTTCCTGGCCGAACACGCCACCGTGCGCGAGAACGTCGCCGACGGCCTGCTCTACGCCGGCGCCCCGGCCGCCGAGCGCTACGAGCGCGCAGACGAGGCGCTCGAGCGGGTCGGCCTCTCGCACCGCACGACCTTCAAGCCGACCAAGCTCTCCGGCGGCGAGCGCCAGCGGGTGGCTATCGCTCGGGCCCTCGTCGGGCGTCCGGCGATCGTTCTCGCCGATGAGCCGACGGGGAACCTCGACATGACCACCGGCGCGTCGATCATGGAGCTCATCCGCGAGCTCAACGTCGCCGGGGCCACGATCATGATGATCACGCACGACGGCGGCCTTGCGGGGCAGTTGCCGCGCCAGATCAGGATCGTGGACGGCCAGGTGGTTTCCGACGCCAAAGCCACGGCATGAGCGTCATCGCCGGACGGTTGTCGCCGCGGGACGGGCTGCGGGTGGCGAGCGTAGGACTGCGTGTCCGGCCGCTACGCGCTGCGCTGTCCGCGCTGGGGATCGCGATCGGAACGGCGGCGATCGTGGCGATTCTCGGGCTGTCCGCCTCCTCGCAGGCCGGGCTGCTCGCGGAGATCGACCGTCTCGGCACGAACATGCTGACCGTCGAAGCCGGGCAAAGTCTCACCGGACAGGAAACGCAACTGCCCCTCGACGCGCCGGGGCGCATCACCCTCCTGGGCGACGTCCAGGTGCTGGCGCACACGGGCCTGATGAAGAACGAGAAGGTCTACCGCAACTCGATGATCCCCGCGGCCGAAAGCGGTGGCATGCAGGTACGGGCGAGCAGCCTGAACCTGCTGGCCGTGCTCAGCACCGGCATCGCCCGCGGTGCGTGGCTCAACGCTGGCACCGTCCACGAGCCAGTAGCCGTGCTCGGTGCGGTCGCTGCCGAACGCCTGGGCATCGACCGCGTCTACCCCGATCAGCGCATCTGGCTCGGAGGCCGGTGGTTCAACGTCGCGGGCATCCTGCAGCCCTCACCGCTGGCTGCCGACATCGACACCAGCGCCCTCGTCGGCTACCCCGCCGCCCAAAAGTACCTCGGCTACGTCAGCATCGCCCGCGGCGAGCAGAGGGCCGGCCCACCCAGCACGATTTACGTGCGCGTCGCCACCGGCCACGAGGCCGCGGTGCAGGCACTGCTCGCGCCGACCGCCAACCCCGAAGCGCCCGACCAGGTCAACGTCAGCCAGCCCTCCGACGTGCTCACCGCACGCGCCGCCGCGGCCGGAGCGTTCGACAGCCTCTTCCTCGGGCTCGGCATTGTCGCTTTGATCGTCGGTGCTGTCGGCGTCGCCAACATCATGATCATCTCAGTGCTCGAACGCCGCTCGGAGAACGGCCTACGCCGGGCCCTCGGCGCGACCAAGCAGCAAATCCGCACCCAGTTCCTCACCGAGTCGATCCTGCTCGCCGTCCTCGGCGGCATCGTCGGCGTCGTCGTCGGAGTCATCGCGACGGCTATCTACGCGGGCACGAAGCACTGGGTCATCGTCATCCCCGTAGAAGCCTGGTCGGGCGGCATCGCGTCCGCCATCGTGATCGGCGCATTCGCCGGCCTCATGCCAGCCATCCGAGCCTCCCGGTTGCCGCCCACCGTGGCGCTGCGCACGGTATGAGCGGGGATGGATTGCCGTAGAGAGGGCGGCGCACTAGCGCAACGAAGATGACCCACACCCGACACCGTCACCGTGGGTGATCGCGACGGCCCGCCGCTATACGCCGAGCGCCCGCGTGTCACTGAATTCGAGATACAGGTTGCGCTCGGAGAAAAGCCACGTGCCGCCCTGCTTCACGAACGAGTCTCGGTAGCGGAGATAGGCGAGCATGATCTTGCGCTCGCCATCCGCGGAGAACACGTGGTGGGCGATGCAGTAGGTCTCGCCGGTGGCTCGCTCGCCATCGAGGCTCACGGTGCTCTGCCCGTTGAAGTGCATCGTGACCTCGTACCGTTTGAGGGCCGCGAAAACCGGGGTCAGCTGCTCGCTGCGATGGAGGTCTTCCGTTGGCTCGGTGCCCACGCCGTTCATGTAGACGAGGAAGTGGGTGTCCTCGGTGAAGAGGGCCTTCTGCCCTTCGGCGTCGCGTCGGTCGGCACAGTGCGCATATGCGTCCACCAGCTCGCGAATCGCGAGGCGGTCGGCGGCCTCCTCGGGCGAGATCGCTGTGTGCTCCATGATGTCCTTTCCTGCTCGTGGCCTTGGGCTGCAGCGGCTAGCACGCGTGTGGATTTGCTGGAGCCGACCGACCTGCGGCGGGTCGCTCAACCGGTCGTGGCCGTGCGGTAGCTACCCTCGCGAAGTTCCTCTGCGAGCCCTGGGTGCGACGGGGCCCAACCGAGCTCGGCTCGGGCCTTGGCCGCGACGGTTCCCTGATCGAGCAGCAGGACTTCGGCGAAATAGTCGCCCAAGCGTGCCTTGGCCTCATCATCGGACCCGGGCACCGCTCCTGGAGCGCCCGCTGCAACGGCGGCCGCCTGGGTCACCTCTGCGACCGTCGGGTCTTGTCCATTGCCGATCACGTAACGGCTGCGGGCCGAGTCCTGCTCCAGAACGAGACGGAAGAAATTCGCAAGATCTGCGACGTGGACCGTCGACCAATGCTGCTGTCCAGTGCCGAGCATGATCAGATTCCCGGCGTCGTCTCGCGGTGATCCGAGGAGCAGTCCCGGAATCCCTCCTCCGCCGTCGCCGTAGGCAACGCCTGGAGCGATCAGGACTCCGCGCATGTCTGGGGCGGCGAGAACTCGCCGCTCGATCTGCTCCTTCCACGCCACGAGCGGAGGCGAGTCGATTGGTGACTGCTCGTCGACCGAGGGGTTGTTGCCGTAGATCCACAAACCGCTGATCTGCAGGTAGGGCTTGCCGGAGCCGGCGAACGCCTCTATCGCCGCGTCGGCGACCGCCGAATCCAGGTCTGCGCTCGTCGCGTCACCGGGACTCGCTGTGTGGATCGCCGCGTCCGCATCCCTCAGCGAGCCCACGACCGCCGCTCGGTCGTAGAGGTCGACCACAGTCGCTGTCGCGCCGCGGTTAGCGACCGTATCAGCGTGGGACGCATCGCGGACGAGCGCCGTCACCGAGTGACCATGCTCTAGCAACTCCGTCAGAATGTGAGATCCGATGAACCCTGTTGCGCCGGTGAGTGCCACTTTCATAGTCAGACGGCCTCCTGTCTTCGTTCGCTTACATCGCTAGTCGGCGTCGGGAAGCCGGATCAGGTTGACGCCGGCGAGGGGCGCGCGAATCTGTTGCATCCTTCCGCCGGTCACCAGATCGCCGAGGTCGATTACGGAGAAGCCCGCGTCCTCGAACAGGCGCCTCGCCTCGGACTTCGCGTCGACGTCGTCGCCCGAAAGAAAGATCACACGCTGGCCCGCAGCCTCGTGCGGATCCGAGCCGAGCACCGCGGCGACGAGGGTGTTCGCGCCCTTTACGACGCGCGCGCCCGAAACGAGCCCCGCGACCAGCTCGCTCGATGTCCTTCGGTCGAGGTCGCTGCCCTCGAAGTCGGTCCCGGCGAAATCGTTCGTCGCGTCAATCACGATCCGCCCGTTCCACTGGAGTCCCTGGACGGCCCCAGGGACTTGCTCCCAAGGCACGGCGAGGACCACGGTGGGAGCTGCCGCCGCCTGCTCGACGGTTCCCGCAGACACTCCGTCGCCGAGCGCAGAGACGACCGGCGCGAGCGATTCGGGGCCGCGGCTATTGGCGATCACGACCCGACGGCCGGCGCGGAGGGCCGTCCGTGCCATCGCCTGGCCCAGGCGGCCGGCGCCGATGATTCCGAGGAGCTTGCGCTCGGCCGAGTCCATCGCGTTCACAGTTCGTACTCCGAGGCGAAGAGGTAGCTCACCGCAAGGCTCCGATAGGGCCGCCAGCGATCCGCGAGCTCGGCCATCTCCTCGTCGGTCGGCGGCTGGTCGAATCCGTAGGCGCGTTGAACGGCGCGCCGCAGCGCCAGATCGCCGGAGAGGAACACGTCTGGCCGGTCGAGTCCCACGAGCAGGAAGCCGCGCGCGGTCCATGGCCCGATTCCCGGCACCTCGGTCAGGACCGCCTCGACCTCAGCGTCCGTCATTCGAGCGAGCGCCTCGTCGCTCAGGCGCCCGTCGACGAAACGCTCCGCAAGCGCGCGCAGCGTTTCGCCCTTCCGAGTCGACATGCCGCTCGCGCGCAGCACGTGCGGGTCCGCGGCGAGAAGCTCGGAGGGTGAGGGCAGATGCCCTCCGAAGTGCTGCTCTATACGAGACACAATCGTCCGCGTCGCGCTGACGGAAAGCTGCTGACCCGCGACTTGGAAGATCAGGGTTCCGAACGCGTCGAGCGTAGGCAGCTCCTCCATCCACGCCCGGGGGCGGAAGTCCGGCCGCGCGTCGATCAGACGCGCGAGCACCGGATCCGCGGTCCGAAGAACCTCTCGCGCCTTGCCATCAGCGAGCGGGGCTCGCTTGCGTCCCCGCGCGCCCACGTCCTTTGGCTTGCGCTGCGCCTGATCCACGATCGCTGTCCCGCCCGAACTCATTGTTCTAGCAGGCGCTCGGTGAGCACAATCCCCTCATCTTCAGCGCTACTCAAGGGCGTCCCGGCGAAAGCCTCAGTTGTCGTACCAACGTTCATTGGTCCCTCGTTTTTAGATCAAGCGCTTGCTTGAGCTTACCGACCGCCCCATGAGTTTGTCAAGCAGTCATTTGATTTGTTGTCGACGCAGCGCGGTTTGTTTCGAGTCCACGCGAGTCGCGGCCGCCGCGGAGACGGGAGGGCGAGCGATTGGCTCCTGTCAGGCCGGGCTCGTGCCGCGGAAGGCTCCGGCGATTACCGGGACCAGCAGTCGCTCCAGCTGCTTCTCGGTCTTGTTCCGGAGCTCCGCGCCGACTTGTGCGAGGGCCAACCAGTTCAACATCCCGGCCACACAGCGCGTGCGGAGGATCAACTCTCCGTCCTTGACACCACGAACGTGTGCCTTCAGCACCCGAAGGGAATCGGCCCGAATCCGGTCGAACCTCGCATCGAAGCGCTTCCACCCCTGCGGAGGATCGATCCCTGCTCGTGCCACGATCCGCATCACGGCGAGATCGCGACCCCCCACCGCGAGGGCGCGCATCATCGGTCGCGCGAATGCTGCCGCCAACTCCTCGAGCGTCGACTCGGGGCCTAGCGTGCTCACGGCGTCCTGCTGAGCATCCAAGTAGCGCTCGAGCGCATGCTCGATGGCAGCGTCACAAAGGGCCTTGAGTGAGCCGAAGTGGTAGCTCACCGCCGCCACGTTCGCCTCCGCGGCGTCCGTCAGCTCCCGGAGGGTCACTCCGTCCTCGCCGCGTTCGGACAGCAGGTCGAGCGCGGCATCCATCAGTCGCGCGCGCGTCCGTAGGCCAACCTCGCGACGTTGGTCTGGTCTGGCTGACTGCATCGCAACTTATTCAATCAGATGCTTGACACAGCAGTCCAGCCAGCTGTCCCTGGAACTGGGCGTCTCTTTGGGGTTGGGATCAGCCGCGCGCAGCGGCTGTGGCGGGCGAGCCCACTGCTGTCACCTCTGGCATGTCCTCGCCGCTTGTCGTCGGCTGGGAGGGCAGGAAGGCCAGCGCCATCACCGCCCCCACGGCGGCGACGCCGGCGGCTAGGTAGTTGGCGGTGCTGAAACCGTGGAAGAAGGCCGAGTTGGCGGCGTTGTGGATTGCCGACGCGAGTGCCGGATGGCCGGTGTGGGTCAGCTTGCCGGCGACCGTGAGTGCGGCACCGACGGATCCGTGCGCGGTCCGATCGACGGTGGCAGGCAACCGGGCGGGGAGCTCGCTCGTGAGCCGGCTGGCGTACAGCGAGGCGTAAACGCTGCCGATCACGGCGACCCCGAGGGTGCCGCCGAGCAGCCGCGTGGCGTCGTTGACCGCCGACCCGACGCCGGCCTTCGCCTTGGGCACGACTCCCATGATCGCCTCGGTCGCGGGCGCGCTGGTGAGGCCCATTCCTGTCCCGAGAACGACCATCTGGCCGGCGATCGTCCCGTAACTGGTCGTGGCCGACGACGTCGAAACCCACAGGTAGAACGCGGTCATCGAGAACAGCCCGGACGCGACGACCAGCTTCGTGCCGAGCCGCACGGCGAGCTTGGCGCCGACGATCGAGGAGATCGCGACGAAGGAGGCGACCGGCAGCAGGCGCACGCCGGT
>JAOPZB010000138.1 GCA_025964355.1 Solirubrobacterales bacterium
CCCAGTCCGCCGGGCGGCGCTCGGCCCGGTCGGCCGGGCGGCGCTCGCTCCGGTCCGCCGGGCGGCCTCGCTCCAGTCCACCGCGCGGCGCTAGGCCCGAGCCCGCCCGCCTTCGCACCTGCCTGCCGGGGTCTGCCACCCACGGGTAGGATTGACCTCGTTCCCTGATCCCGACAGACGAGGTCCCAAGCACGTGGCAATCGATCTTCAACAAGTCTCCGCGGTAGATGTCGAGCCGGGCGAGCTGCCCAAGACGATGGCCGCATGGGTCATCCGCGAGGAGCGCTTCGGCGAGCCGAAGGACGCCTTCCAGATCGAGGAGATCGAGGTGCCCGAGCCGGGCGCCTTCGAGGTGATCGTGCGCGTCATGGCGGCCGGCGTCAACTACAACAACGTCTGGGCCGCCCTCGGCAAGCCGGTGTCGGTCATGCGCTACGGCGACCACCCGGAGTTCGGCCACCACATCGGCGGCTCGGACGCCTCCGGGATCGTCTGGAAGGTCGGCCCGGGAGTGACCCGCTGGAAGCCCGGCGACGAGGTCGTCGTGCACTGCAACCAGGCCTCATATGAGGACCCGGAGGTCCACGGGCTCGACCCGATGGCCGCCCCCTCCCAGAAGATATGGGGCTATGAGACGACGTGGGGCTCGTTTGCGCAGTTCACGAAGGTCCAGGCGCAGCAGCTGCTGCCCAAGCCACACGCGTTGACCTGGGAGGAGGCCGCTTCCTACGGCCTCGTCTACTTCACCGCCTATCGGATGCTGATCACCCGCTGCAACCTGCAGCCCGGGGCCAACGTGCTGATCTGGGGCGCGGCAGGTGGCCTCGGCGTTTTCGCTACCCAGATCTGCTCCCTCGCCGGGGCGCACTGCGTCGGCGTCGTGTCTTCCGCCGAGAAGGGCGAGCTCGTCAAGCGCCTCGGCGCCGTGGACTACATCGACAGAGGCGAGTTCGCGGGCATGATGCGCAAGGGCGGCGAGACCCCCGAGGAGGAGAAGGCCCGTTTCGGAGTTTCACGCGACTTCGCCAAGCGCGTGAAGGACATCCTCGGCGACGCGCCCGACATCGTCTTCGAGCACGTTGGCAAAGCGACCTTCCCGACGTCCGTCTTCACGGCAAAGACGTTCGGCAAAATCGTCATCTGCGCCGGCACCACCGGCATCGACCTCGACTTCAACGTCGCCTATCTGTGGATGCGCCAGAAGGAGATCCTCGGCTCGCATTTCGCCAACGCGTATGAGTGCACCAAGGCCAACGAGCTGATCGAGAGCGGACAGATCCGCCCGGTGCTGTGGCGCACGCTCGGCTTCGAGGGCGTCGCCGAAGCCCACCAGCTGATGCTCGAAAACAAGCACCTCGGCAAGATCTCGATCCTCGTCGGCGCGGATTCCGAGGGCCAGGGCAAGACGGCCGAAGGTCCCGGCGCGATCCACGCGGAGGTCGGCGCCTGATGGCCGGGACGGTGATAGTTCCGTGGTACGCGACCGGCTTTCGCGCGGACGCCTTCGAGGAGGCCCTCAACGATCTCGCCGCGACGGCGCTCCGCTACGGCGCGAGCTCCTACGGCGTCTACAGGGCCCGCGACGACCGCTACAAGTTCCAGCAGCTCGCTTCCTTCGTCGAGTACCTCGACTGGGAACGCTATTGGGAAGGCGACGAGATGGCCTACTTCAGGGCCAAGTATTCGAGCTGGTATCAGGTGCCGGTGCTCTACGGCTGGTGGGATCTCACGACCCACGGGGCCGTCGCGCCCGAGCCCGTCACGGCCGGCAACGGCCTCGGCAACGGGATGGCGACGGGCGAGAGCGCCTGAGGGCCTATCCCTGCTCCAGGGGGGCCATCGTCAGACCGGCGCCCTTGAGCTGCTCCCAGTAGAGCTCGGCTGGCTCCTGCTGGCCGGTGAAGACGATCGCCTTGCCGGCGTTGTGGATCACGTTCGCGATCTCCAGTCCCCTCTCGACCGTCACCCCCGGTATGAATCGTGCGAGCGTGCGGGCGACGTGGTCGAAGGTGTTGTGACTGTCGTTGCGGACGATCACGCGCCAGGAGCCCCCCAAGCCACTGCCGGGGCCGCCGACTCGAGGAGCCTCGACTGTTTGACTCATCGCCCGGCAGGATAGAGGCCGCCGTCCAACCGTACAATTGCCACATGAGTGGCGATCAGTCCCCGCGACTGCCCGAGCGCGACCGGCCGTGGATGATGCGCACCTACGCCGGCCACTCGACGGCCAAGGCCTCCAACGAGCTGTATCGCGGCAACCTCGAAAAGGGCCAGACGGGGCTGTCGGTCGCGTTCGACCTGCCCACGCAGACGGGATATGACCCCGACGACGAGCTCGCGCGAGGCGAGGTGGGCAAGGTGGGAGTGCCGATCTCCCACCGTGGCGACATGGCGGCGCTGATGCACGGCATTCCGCTCGCCGAGATGAACACGTCGATGACGATCAACGCCACGGCGGCGTGGCTGCTCGCCCTCTACATCGTCGCCGCCGAGGAGCAGGGCGTGCCCCAGGAGCAGCTTCAGGGAACGACGCAGAACGACATCATCAAGGAGTTTCTCGCGCGGGGGACATACGCGTTTCCCCCGGCGCCGTCGATGCGCCTGATCGCGGACATGATCGCCTACACGGTCGAGCACGTGCCGCGCTGGAACCCGATCAACATCTGCTCCTACCACCTGCAGGAGGCCGGCGCGACGCCCGTCCAGGAGATCGCCTACGCGATGAGCAACGCGATCGCGGTGCTCGACGCCGCGCGCGAGCGCGTGCCGGAGTCGCGGATGGACCAGGTGTTCGGGCGCATCTCGTTCTTCGTGAACGCCGGGGTGCGCTTCGTCGAGGAGCACGCGAAGCTGCGAGCGATGTCGATCCTGTGGGAAGAGCTAGGTCGCGAACGCTACGGCGTGCAGGACCCGCGCCACCTGCGCTTTCGCTACGGCGTACAGGTGAACTCGCTCGGGCTGACCGAGGCACAGCCGGAGAACAACGTGCAGCGGATCGTGCTCGAGGCGCTCGCCGTCACGCTCGGCCGCGACGCCCGCGCACGGGCGATCCAGCTTCCCGCCTGGAACGAGGCGCTCGGGCTACCGCGACCGTGGGACCAGCAGTGGTCGCTGCGCATCCAGCAGGTGCTCGCCTATGAGACCGACCTTCTCGAGTACCCGGACATCTTCGAGGGCTCGAAGGTCATGGAGGGCCTGGTCGCCGATCTGCTCGAGGGATCGCGCGCGGAGATGGCCGTGGTCGCGGAGCATGGCGGCGCTGTCGAAGCGGTGTCGTACATGAAGGGAGCCCTGGTCGACTCCCATCGCGAGCGGCTGCGCCGCATCGAGTCGGGCGAGCAGGTCGTCGTCGGTCAGAACCGCTTCGCCGAGTCGGAGGTCTCTCCGCTGACGGCCGACGCCGAGGGGGGGATCCTCGTCGTCGATCCCGAGCTGGAAGCAGAGCAGGTCGAGGAGGTGCGTCGCTGGCGCTCGGAGCGCGATCAGGCGGCCGTCGAGGAGGCCCTCGCGGCGCTCGCAGACACCGCGCGTGACGAGGACCGAGCCGTGAACCTCATGGTCCCGACGATCGCGGCGGCGCGGGCGGGGGCGACGACCGGCGAGTGGTCGAGGGCCCTGCGCGAGGTGTTCGGCAGCTACCGCGCCCCCACCGGCGTCGGCGAGGCGGCGGCCGCGCCGCTTGACGGCGAGCTGGGCGAGCTGCGCGGCGAGGTGTCGCGCCTGCAGGAGAAGCTCGGCAGGCGACCGAAGATCCTCGTCGGGAAGCCCGGCCTCGACGGGCACTCAAACGGCGCCGAGCAGATCGCCGTGCGAGCGCGTGACTCGGGGATGGACGTGGTCTATGAAGGCATTCGCCTCACGCCCGCACAGATCGCCGCCTCGGCGCTGCAGGAGGGGGTCCACGTGATCGGCCTGTCGATCCTCTC
>JAOPZB010000143.1 GCA_025964355.1 Solirubrobacterales bacterium
GGCACCTCGACGCGGCCGACCTGCTTCATCCGCTTCTTGCCCTCCTTCTGTTTCGCCAAGAGCTTTTTCTTGCGCGTGATGTCTCCGCCGTAACAGCCCGAGATGACATCCTTGCGAAACGCCTTGACGGTCTCACGGGCGATCACATGCGAGCCGATGGCCGCCTGGATCGGCACGTCGTACTGCTGGCGCGGAATCCGCTTGCGCAGCTTCTCGGTCAGCGTGCGCCCCATCTCGTAAGCCTTCTCGCGGTGAACGACCATCGACAGGGCGTCGACCGCGTCCCCGGCGAGGAGCACGTCGAGCTTGACAAGGTCCGAGGCCTTCATGCCGCTGAGCTCGTAGTCGAGCGAGGCGTAGCCGCGCGTGCGCGACTTCAGCTGGTCGAAGAAGTCGAGCACGATTTCGGCGAGCGGCAGGTCGTAGGTCATCTGCACGCGCTCGGGCGACAGGTAGTGCATGCCGACGTGCTCGCCGCGGCGTTCCTGGCAGAGCTCCATGACGGCGCCGACGAACTCTTTGGGGGCGATCACCGACGCGCGGATGAACGGCTCGCGGATCTCGGCGATCGTGCCCGGGTCGGGCATGTCCGACGGGTTGTGGACCTCGAGCTCGTCGCCGCTGGTGAGCGTGACGTCGAACTCGACGGAGGGCATTGTCGCGAGCAGCTCCAGGTCGTACTCGCGCTCGAGGCGCTCGCGCACGATGTCCATGTGCAGCAGGCCGAGAAAGCCGCAGCGGAAGCCGAAGCCGAGCGCGTCGGATGTCTCGGGCTCCCAGGACAGCGCGGCGTCGTTGAGGACCAGCTTCTCGAGCGCGTCGCGCAGGTCGGGGTAGTCGTCGGACTCGATTGGGAACAGGCCGCAGAACACCATCGGCTTGACCTCGCGATAGCCGGGGAGCGCCTCGGTGGCCTCCCGGCGCACCCCCCCGCTCGACGGGCCGCTGGCCCTTGTGCGGGTCGTCAGCGTGTCGCCGACACGCAGCAGCGTGACGTCCTTCAGGCCGGTGATCAGGTAGCCGACCTCGCCCGCGGCCAGCTGGTCGGTCGGCATCATCTGCGGGCTGAAGAAGCCGATGTCGTCGATGTCGGCCTCCGTCCCGGTGGCCATCGCGCGGATCGCCTCGCCCTTACGAAAGACGCCGTCGACGACTCGGATGTATGCGATCACGCCCCTGTACTGGTCGAACTCCGAGTCGAAGATCAGCGCGCGTGGGGGACCGTCGGGGTCACCGGACGGCGGCGGCACGCGCGCGATCAACTCTTCGAGCACGGCCGGGACGCCCTCGCCGGTCTTGCCGCTGATCCGCAGGATCGACTCCGGCGACCCGCCGATCAGGTCGCTCACTTCCGCCGCCACGCGCTCCGGTTCTGCGCCGGGAAGATCGATCTTGTTCAGGCATGGAATCAGCTCGAGTCCGGACTCGACGGCGAGGTAGGTGTTGGCGACCGTCTGTGCCTCGACGCCCTGCGCGGCGTCGACGACGAGCAGCGCGCCCTCGCAGGCGGCGAGCGACCGCGAGACCTCGTATGTGAAGTCGACGTGCCCGGGCGTGTCGATCAGGTGCAGCTGGTAGGTCTGCCCGTCGGGCGCGTTGAAGAACACGCGCACGGCCTGCGCCTTGATCGTGATGCCGCGCTCGCGCTCGAGGTCCATCGAGTCGAGCACCTGTGCGCGCATCTCGCGCGCCGACACGGTATGGGTCAGCTCGAGGATGCGGTCGGCGAGCGTCGACTTGCCGTGATCGATATGGGCGATGATCGAGAAGTTGCGGATGTGCGACTGGTCCATGGGTTGCGCGTCACGATAGATGGTGTCCGGCGCCGGCATCCAGGGCCCCGGGGCGATCTAAGGCATTGCCTGCCGGCCGGACCCGATAGCCTTGATGGTCCGGCGGATCGCCAACTCGACTACGGGTCCCTGAGATCCAACCGCGGCAACGCGCTGGGCGCAAGCCCGGCGGCCAGTCCAGGTGTCGGGAGTGTCACGCCGCCCAGGCAAGACACACAGTCCTGGGACGTAAGTAGTAAGCGGCGATCTCTGATCGGGTGCACCGGGCGGGCGAAAGCTCGTCCGGCCGCATGCCCTCTTAAAGCAGCGCCTCCCGGTAGCCGCGCGGTAGCTCGGAGAGGATGTCGGAGAGCTCCTTCTCCGTGACCGTGTCACGCAATGCGGCGAACACCGCGCGCGCATGTTCGAGCGCCTGCTCATAGGAGATTCCCTCGCGGTCGGCGATGCGCTCGATGAACTCGTCGAGCGACATCTTCTGCGCCTTGCCGCCCGTGCTGGCCTTGGCGCGCTCGAGTGCCGGATGCAGATCTTCGGGAAGCTGTTCGGCAAGGTCGTCCACCTCCCCGCCGGCGATGCGCTCCGCGAGCGTCTCCACCACCGCCTCGCTCGCGCGGCGCGCTTCAGGGGGTTCGAGCGCCGCGCGTCGCGCGACGCGCTCGACGAACAGGTCGCCGAGCACGAGGGCGGGAGCGCGGGGATCGCGCATGTGCTTCCTGGCCTCGCCGATCAGCCGGCGGTATTCCTGGGGCAGCTGCCCCTCGAGGTTGGCCATCTCGTCGCTGCGAACGAGCCTTGCGAGCGCGACGAACACCGCTGTCACGTGCTGCTCGGCCGTCTCGCTGTCGACCTCCTCGCGCTCGGCGACGCGCCTGAGGAACTCCCCCACGTCGAAGCGCTGCGCCTCGGCGCCGTCAGAGAGGAGCCACATTCTCAGCTCCACCGGGAGATCCTCGGCCAGCATTCGCGCCTGATCGCCCGTGATCCGCTCGCCGAGCGTCTCCATGGTGGCCTGCGCCGCACGCTCGGCCCGCGTCCACGGCAGCCCTGTGAGCTGCTCGATCGCCGCGATGAAGCGCTCATAGCGCCACTCGTCGCTGTACTGGTAGACGAGCTCAGCCATCGCTCCGGGATCGCGGGCCATCAACACGGTCATTAGGCCCGCCCTTGACCCGATCCACCCTCTATCGCGAACAGGGCCTGCTCGAGCCGGTGCTAGGCCCTGCCCAGCTGGGCCCTGATCAGCCGGCTCACCTGGTGCGCCTCGGGAACGCGCATCGCGAGCACGGCGCGCACGTAGACGAACAGTCCGGCGGCGGCGGCGCCGCCGACGCTCACGATCTGAGCCGGAAGGGTCGTCCCGAGCAGCGCGTCGAGCAGCCTCCAGACCCCATAGGCGACGCCGGCCATGAGCACAGACGCGAGCGCGATCCGCGCCGTGATCATCGTCGTCTGCGAGCCTTCCAGCCTTCCGTTGAAGCCGATCCGCAGGCGCTGCAGCTGAAGCGCGGTCATCAGCGCGTTGGCGACAACCGTGCCGATGATCAGCCCGGCGATCCCGAACGGCTTGTAGAGGGCGATGCTGACGATCACGTCCACGACGATGTTCAGCGCGGCCAGCCGTGTGGGGATCCATGGGCGCTGCACGGCGAAGAAAGTGCGTGTCAGCAGCAGGTTCAGCCCGCCGAAGGGCAGGCTGAAGGCGAACCAGAACAGGGCGATCGAGACGAGATGCGTGGACTCGGGGCCGAACTGCCCGCGTTCGAATACGAGCCGCACGATCGGTTTCGGGAGCGCGATCATGAAGGCGGCGGCCGGTATCAGCAGCAGGTTTATCTGGCGCATTCCGATGCCGACCGCGCGCCTCATCCCGGCGGTATCGCGATGCGAGGCCATGCGGCTGAGCGTCGGGAACAGGACGGTGGCGACGGCGACGCTGAAGAGACCCTGAGGCAGCATGTAGATGCGAAACGCGTTGTCGATCGCGCGCGGCGCCTGCTTGGAGACAAGCGTGCCGAAGACCGAGTTGATGAGCTGGTCGAGGTTGACGATGCCGAGGCCGATGGTCACGGGGAGCATCAGGATGAGGACCTGCCTCACGCGCGGGTCGTGCCAGTCGATCGAGAACTGCAGGCGGAAGTCGATGCGCCCCAGCGCGCCGAGGGCCATCAGCAGCTGCACGAAGGTGGCGATCAGGATCGCGATCGCATAGGCGTAGAGCTCGTGCCCGTCGTGTTCGGGCCCGCCGTGGAAGTGCGGGCGCAGGACCACGAGCAGGACGACGATCACGACGTTCCACACCGCCGGTGAGATCGCGGGGATGGTGAAGTGGTCATAGGACTGCAGGACGCCGACGAGGAGGCCGGTGAGGCCGAGGATCAGCACGACCGGGAACAGGATCTGCGACAGCCCGACCGTGAGAGCGTCGAGCTGGGAGTTGAACGTGCTGCCGGTGAACACGGGCATGATCACGCCGGCGGCGAGGATGAAGAACGCGGTGACCGCGCCGAGCACGATCAGCAGGATCCAGAACAGGTTCGAGGCGAGACGGAAGGCCTCGCGGCGCCGGCCCTGGGCAATCAGGTCGGTGAACACCGGCACGAACGCCGCGGAGAGGGCGGCGTTCGCGAACAGGTTGCTGACCAGGTTCGGGATCTGGAAGGCGATCGTGAAGGCCGACGCGGGACCGCCGGTTCCGAAGAAGCTCGCGGCGACCACTTCCCTGCCGAGGCCGACGATTCGCGACAGGCCGGTGGCGATCGAGAAGATCGCCGTGTTGCGTGCAACGCCCCCGCCGCCGGGCGGGACGGGGGGAGTCGGCTCCCCGGCGGGTGCTTCTGCGGTGGAGGCCAAGGCCGCTATAGTACGGCGCTCCGCGGCGCGCTCCGGCCTTTGACGGGGCCCGCGGCAGCGTCCCATGGCCAACATCCACTCCCAGAAGAAGCGGATCCTTCGCTCCGAGCGCGAGCGCCTCGAGAACCGCCGCTACACATCGACGATCAAGACGTACTTCCGGCGTCTGGAGTCGCTCGTCGACGGCGGCGACGCAGAGACGGTCGCAGGCGCCCACCGCGAGCTCACGAGCACGATCGACAAGGCCGTCAAGCGCGGGGCGATGCATCGCAACACGGGCGCGCGCAAGAAGTCACGCGCCGCCCACCTCGTCGCCGGCTCGGCCGGCGGCGCCCAGCCGACTAGCGAGTAATCGCTTCGATCGCGCGCAGCGCGAGCGTGTCCTCTTGCAGGCCGGAGAGCGACTGTCGATCGGCCGGCATGCGGCTTGCCGGAAGCGGCGAGCCGCCACGCGAGTCGACTTCCAGATCTGCGAGCGCGCAGAGCGCCGCGCGCAGCCGGTCCGGATCGTTGGCGGCGACGTCGGCCACGAAGCGCTCGGCCGCGCGGGCCGGCATGGGCAACCCGCGCTTGATCTCGGCGACGGACTCGCCGGCGCTCAGGCGCAGCGCGACCGCGAGCGCGTCGCGCAGGCGCTGGGCCATCAGATAGGTGAGCCCCGACAGCCGCTCACCCTGCTGGCGCAGGCGCAGGTAGATGCGCAAGGACGCAAGCGCGTCGGCCGCCACGAGCGCATCGGCCAGACCGTAGGCACGCAGCTCCGCCGAATGGGCTGCCCGGCGTTCGATGTCCTGCACGCTCACCGGCCGTGACCCGACCGCGGCAGCCGGGGTTGGAGGCTCGGGCCCTGCCGCCGGTGCGCTGGCCGAGGAGCTGGGCTCGGCGGGGTCGCCCTCGAGCGCGAGCTTCTCCAGCTCGCGCAGCAGGCGCTGCTGGCGCTCGCCCACCTGGTCGACGAGCGCCTTCGCGGCGGCGGCGTCGAGTGAGAGGCCGATCTGCGCGGCCTGCTCGCGAGTCCATTTGACGAGCTCCCACGGCTTGACGGTCATCTGCGCGACGATCTGGCCGCCGGCACGCTTGACCGCCTCGTGGACGGAGGCCGGCGCCTTGGCGCGAGCCTCCTCGCGCGCGAACAGCGCGAGTGTCGTGTCAGGCGGCATGTCGCTCATCGCCGGCGCAAGCTGCGTCTCGACGTCTCCCTGACGCCAGCGCTCGACCCCTTCGACGATGATCACCCGACCGACCCCTCCGGACTGCGAGCCGCCGACCGCCAGCGTCATCGTCGCCAGCGCCTGCGCGACGCCGGCCGGAGTCGCGGCGTCGCCGTCGAGCAGCTCGATGCTCGACGCTCCCTGCCCGGCTTCGGCCAGGGCGCGCAGCCCGGCGCGGCGCTCGCCCACGGCGCCATGGTCGTCGCCATGGATGAGGTAGGCCGGCTTGAGGGCGGCCATCGCGCTAGCGCACGACGAGGTTGACGAGCTTGCCGGGTACGACGACTTCCTTGACTATCTCCCTGCCGTCGACGTGCGCCCTGACGTTCGGAGCGGCGCGGCAGAGGTCCTTCAACGCCTGCGGGCCCGCATCGGCGCTGACCTGGACGCGGTCTCGCACCTTGCCGTTGACCTGGCAGACCAGCTCGTAGGAGTCGCTCTCCAGCAGTGCCTCGTCGGCCTGCGGCCAGGGCTGCTCCCAGACGCGCTCGCCCGTCAGGCGCTCGTAGATGTCGCAGCTGACATGCGGCGCGAACGGGAACAGCAGCGAAGCGGAGGTCGCGAGGGCGAACCGCAGCGTCTCGGCGCCGACCGAATCGCGCAGCCGCGAGCCTTCGTTGAGCAACTCCATCACGGCGGCGATCGCGGTGTTGAAGGCGAACCTGCGCAGGTCCGTGCTCACCTTGTCGATCGCCCAGTGCGTCTTGCGCAGCAGCGCGAGGTCGTCGCCCTCGGCCCTGTCCCCTGCCGCCGGCTCGCCGACGGACGGCCCGGCCCGCTCGGCCGTCTCCGCTGCGAGGCGCCAGAGCCGTGAGAGGAAGCGGTGCACGCCCTCGACGCCCTCGTCGGACCAGTCGGCGTCCTGGTCGGGCGGCCCCATGAACAGGACGTAGCTGCGCGCGGTGTCCGCGCCGAGTCGCTCGACGATCGCTGCCGGCGATATGACGTTGCCCCTGGACTTGCTCATCTTGGCGCCGTCCTTGGTGACCATGCCCTGTGTGAACAGCGCCTGGAAGGGCTCCTGGAAGTCGACGTGCCCGAGGTCGGCGAGCGCCTTGGTGAAGAAGCGCGCGTACATGAGGTGCAGGATCGCGTGCTCGACGCCGCCGATGTACTGGTCGACGGGCATCCACTCGCGAACCGCCGCGCGGTCCCAGGCCGCCCGTTCGTTGTGCGCGTCGCAGTAGCGCAGGAAGTACCAGGACGAGTCGACGAACGTGTCCATCGTGTCCGTCTCCCGTTTGGCTGGCCCGCCGCAGGCGGGGCAGGTCACGTTCACCCAGTCCTCGGCGGCGGCCAGCGGCGAGCGTCCCTTCGGCGTGTAGTCGTCGATGTCCGGCAGCACGACCGGAAGCTGGTCGTCGGGCAGCGGTACGGTCCCGCAGCGCTCGCAGTAGACGATCGGGATCGGGCATCCCCAGTAGCGCTGTCTGGACACGAGCCAGTCGCGCAGGCGGTAGTTGACGGACGCGTGACCCTTGCCTTCGCTGTCGAGCCAGGCGACGATCGCCGCGATCGCCTCGCGGTTGTCCATGCCGTCGAAGTTGGGGTGCGAGTTCACGAGCACGCCGTCGCCCGTGTACGGCAGCTCATCGTCGGAGCCGCCGTCACCGCTGCGGCCGCCGACGTCGCCGCCACCAACACCGCCGTCGCCGCCACCGCCACCGCCACCGCGGCGCGGCTCGATGACGCGCCTGATCGGCAGGCCGAAGGCCTGCGCGAAGGAGTAGTCGCGCTCGTCGTGGGCGGGCACCGCCATGATCGCGCCGGTCCCGTACTCCATCAGCACGTAGTCGGCGACGTACATCGGCAGCCGCTCGCCGTTGACGGGGTTGGTGACGGTACGCCCGAGCGGCACGCCGGTCTTGGGCTTGTCGGCGTTGCCGCGTTCCTCGTTGGTCTCGTTCAGCGCGCGATTGACGTAGTCGCGCACGGCCTCCTCGTTGGGCGTGCCGTGCGCGAGGCGCAGCACGTCGGGATGCTCGGGCGCCATCACGAAGAAGGTCGCGCCGAACAGCGTGTCGGGACGCGTCGTGAAGACGGGATAGTCGATCGCGAGTTCGTCGCAGCGGAATATGACCTCGGCGCCCTCGCTGCGCCCGATCCAGTTGCGCTGCATCGTCTTGACATGCTCGGGCCACTCGATCAGGTCCAGATCGCCGAGCAGCCGCTCGGCGTAGTCGGTTATGCGCAGGAACCACTGCTCCAGCTGGCGGACCTCGACGATCGCGCCGCAGCGCTCGCAGCGGCCTTCGGCGTCGACCTGCTCGTTGGCGAGCACTGTCTGGTCTTTCGGGCACCACTTGACGGCCGCCTCCCTGCGGTAGGCCAGGCCGGCGCGGAACAGCTCCAGAAAGATCCACTGCGTCCAGCGGTAGTAGCTCGGTTCGCTGGTCGCGAACTCACGCGACCAGTCGATCGATATGCCCCAGGAGTGGAACTCGCGCTGAAACGACGCGATCGACTCGGCGATCGACACGCGGGGATGCACGCCGGTCTTGATCGCATGGTTCTCGGCCGGCAGGCCGAACGAGTCATAGCCCATCGGATGCAGCACGCGCCGGCCGAGTCGACGATGGAAGTGGGCGATCGCATCGCCCACGGCGTAGGTCTTCAGATGTCCGATGTGTGGCTCGCCGCTCGGGTAGGGGAGCATCTCCAGGACGTAGGACTTCGGCGGCTGGGCAGCGACCGGGCCGTCACGGGCATCGGCCCGAGCGCCGGCGGCGCTCTCGTTGGAGACCTCCCATGTCTGCTCCCTCGCCCACACCCCCTGCCAGCGCGCCTCGATCTCCTGGGGGTTGTAACGGTGCTCTGCCATCGGGAATCGCAGGTTAGCGGGCGGCCCCGAGATCACGGCCGTGGCCGCGCGCTCCCGAGCCGGGTCAGCTGCGCGCGGGAAGTGGATCGCCGGCGTCGGTGAAGCGACTCCTGGCGCGCAGCAGGTCGACGATCTCCGCCGGCGCCTTTGCCGGCGAGCCGGCGTCGAAGGGCGGCTGCGGGTCGTACTCGATGCCGAGCTGGATGGCCTGGGCGACGGTCTCACCGGCGACCTTGGCGGCAAGCGCGAGGGCCATGTCGATGCCGGCGGAGACACCGGCTGCGGTGACGATCTTGCCGTCGAAGACGACGCGCTCCGAGACGGGGACCGCCCCGAGCCGGCCGAGCTCCTCGAGCGCGAGCCAGTGGCTTGTGGCGCGCCTGCCGTCGAGCAGGCCCGCGGCGGCGAGGATCAGCGAGCCGGTGCACACGGAGGTCGTCCAGGTGCTCGTCCGGTCGGCGGCGCGGAGCCATTCGAGCACCGGCTTGCCTGCGCGGGCCGCCACCTCCCCCGGCCCCCCGGGGACGAGCACGATGTCGGGGTGCGCCATGTCCTCGAGCGCGTGCTCCGCCATGAGCGTCAGCATTCCGTTGTCCGTGCGAACGGGCCCGGTCTCGCGCGCGAGGAACTTGACCTCGGCGCCGGGTATGCGGCTCAGCACCTCATAGGGGCCGATCGCGTCGAGCGCGGTGAGCCTTGGGTAGAGGAGGATCGCGATGTCCATGTTGTTGTCTCCTTCTGTGCACTTGGATGACCCGCCCGGGCGTCGCCGCGCCGGGCGGGCGGGCGCTTAGGCGGCTGCTCGGGCGCGCGCCGAGCCGTCCTGGAAGCGGCGGCGATACTCGGGCGCGACGCCGAGGGCGCGCAGAAAGCTGCGGCGCATCGTCGCCATGCATCCGGCTCCGCCGGCGACGATCACGATCTGGCGACTGGCCGGCGGCGATTCATGCCGCGATCATCGCGTAAGCGTCGTCTGTCCGCAAGGACGGATCTCCCACGTTTCCTGCCATGCTCCGCCTAGCGGCCGGCTCGGCCGCCCAGCATGTCTGATGTGCCTGGCCGTCGTAGTTTTGATTCCGCAAGGTCGCGCCCGGTTCGAGCGGCTCGTCCCGCTGCGCTTTACGATTGCCACGTGGATGAGCAGCCTCAGTCGACGGGACCCTCAGGCCGCGATCCGGACGCGCTCGGCGATGCCCCCGGTCGCGTCGCGAACATCGTCGCCGCCGCCGAACGCACCGCGGCGGAGCTGCGCGAGCAGGCCGAGGCGCGGGGCCGCGAGCGCATCGCCGAGGCGGATCGGGCCGCCGAGAACCGCGTGCGCGCGGCGGAGGAGGAGGCGCAGGAGATCCTCCACGCGGCCCGCACCCAGGCCGAGGCTGCTCGCAACGAGGCGCTGGCTGCCGTCGGGACGCTCCACGCCGAGGCGGAGCGCGTGCGTGAGGAGGCCGCCCGCGTCCTCGCCGAGGGGCGAGACGAGGCTAGCCGTTTGCTGGCCGAGGCTCGCGAGGAGTCCGAACGGGGGCGCGCCGAGGCCGCGCAGGAGGCCGAGCGGGTGCGCGCCGAAGCGGCGGCAGACTACGAGCAACGGTCCACGATCGCGGCCGAGGAGTCGCAGCGGCTGTTGGATCAGTCGCGCGAGGAGGCGGCCCGTATCGCCGAGGAGGCGCGCGAGCAGACCGAGCAGATCCTGCTCGGTCGACGCGAGGAGCTCATACGGCTGCGCAAGGACGCCGACGAGCAGGCGAAGCACGTCCGCTCGCATGCCCGAGCGGAAGCGCGAGAGATCACGAGCGACGCGCACGCCGCGGCGCGCGAGGTGCTCGGTGAGGGGACCGAGCTGTCGCGAAACCTGCGCGAGCTGTCGGTATCGATGCGCAACAACGCCGAGCGCCTGCTGCGCGACGTGCGCCTGGCACACGGAGGCATGACCGCTCGGCTCGACCAGGCCGCACCGGGAACCGGTCCGGCCGACACCGCCCCACCCAGGTCACGGCGCGAAGGCGGCGAGGACGGCCCCGACGACCTCGACGTGCCCGAGTTCATTCCGCCGGAATGAGTTCCTGCCGCGCGTCGGCCTGGTCTCCGCGACGGCGACGACTCAAAACGTCACAACCGCGGCATAGCGTGTCGCGCGATGCGCGACCTGACTCCGAGCCAGAAGGGCGCCATCGCCGAGGCCGCGATCACCGCCGCGGCGATCGAGCTCGGCTTTACAGTTCTGCGACCCCTGTGTGAGGGCCGGCGCTACGACCTCGTCATCGACCTCGAGCCAGAGCTGCTGCGGGTTCAATGCAAGCTTGCTCGGCACCTCCAAGGCGTCCTCGCCATCAACCTCTCCACGAGCCGCTGCACCCCGCGGGGATACGTGCGTACGAACTACACACCTTCCGAGGTCGATGCCATCGGCGTCTACTCGACAGCGATGCATCGCTCGTTCCTCATTCCAATCTCCGAGGCGTCGGGCCGGAAGAGCGTGCACCTTCGCGTCGATCGGGCCAGGAACAATCAGGCTCAGCGGATCAAGTGGGCACGCGACTACGAGTTCGAGCCGGTGATCACCCGTATGCGTTCGATCACTGAGAGCCAGCGCGCGGCAGGAGGCTACACTTTGGGCTCGTCCCCGGGGCTATAGCTCAGCTGGGAGAGCGCTACCGTGGCACGGTAGAGGTCGTCGGTTCGAGCCCGACTAGCTCCATTGAGTTCATGTTGGCCGTTTCTGCAGGTGAGCGTTCAGAACCGAGGAGCGACAACTCGCACAGGTGATGCGCAATCTCGCACTCCGTCAACCGCGCGGCGAGGGAAGCGCGGGTATAGGCTCATGAAACGCCGTGAGCTCTCCGGCCCTCTCGTAACGAAACCGAAAGGGAGTATCGATGGCACCCACCACGAAAGCCTCGACTAGGAAAGCCTCGACCAGAAAAGCCTCGACTAAAAAAACATCGACCAAAAAAGCCTCGGCCAGAAAAGCCTCGGCGGCGAAATCAGGCACGGCCTCGCGCACCCTCGATAGTGCGCGCAAGCACTTCGAGGACACCGAACGCGCGGTACGCCGCGTCAGCAAGTCGTTGGACGACGCCCTCGCCGACCTGACCAAGGCCGGCGCCAGCCGCAGCGGCAGCGACATTCGCCGGGACCTCGCCAAGATGCTGCGCGACGCTCGCCGCGACGCGACCAAGCTCGGCAACGCCACACGCAAAGACCTCGAACGTCTGCAGAAGGACGTGGTCGCGGCGGCGAAGAGCAACGCCGGTCGCGGCGGCGCCAAAGGATCGCGCAGCGCGACCAGCACGCGCAAATCGCGTACGGCCGCCACGAGCAGGAGCTCGCGCAGCAGCAGCGCCGCCGCCCGCAAAACGCGTGCAGGCGGCACGACCAAAAAAGCGCGCAGCACCGGCACCGCGAAAACACGGCGCACGGGCCCCGCCAAAAGCCGCTCCTCCAAAGCGGCGCGTTAGACAGCCTGCCTGCCAAGCTTCGCCCGTGCCGGTCGCTCGCCGGCTGCGGGCGGGGCGGCCGCCGCTCGGAGGAGGCGGGCCCGGGAGCGAGACCCGTCGCGATCCCGCGAGGCGACGGTACGCAATGATCTGGGCATGGCGCTGCTCGCGACCAAGCTCCTGCTGGCGCCCGCCTTTGTCGTAGGCGCCTCGCTCGTGGCCCGTCGCTTCGGGCCGCGGGTCGGCGGCCTGGTCGCCGGCCTGCCGGTTGTAGCCGGGCCGATACTGCTCGTGTACGCCCTGGCCCACGGACGCGCGTTCGCCGCCGGCGCGGCAGCAGGCACGCTGCTCGGCCTCGTCTCGCTGATCGCCTTCGTCGTCGTCTACGCGCGCCTCGCCGGCCGACTGTTCTGGGGCGCGAGCATGCTGGCCGGCTGGCTCGCGTTCGCGGCGGCGACCGCAGCCTTCAGCGCGATCTCGATACCGGCCGGCGCGGCGCTCGCGGTGGCAGGCGGCGGACTGCTGCTCGGACTCGCCTCGCTGCCCAGGCCGGGCGTGGGCGCGGAGGCGCACCCGGAGCCACCCCGATGGGATCTGCCGGTCCGCGCCGGGTGTGCGCTCGCGCTCGTGCTGTCGCTGACCGCCGTCGCAGGCTGGCTGGGTCCCCAGCTGAGTGGGCTGCTGGCGCCGTTTCCGATCATCGCGACCGTGCTGGCGACGTTCACGCATGCACAGCGCGGGACGGACGAGCTGCATGCGCTGCTGCGCGGGCTCGTCAGCGGCTTCGGCGCGTTCGCGCTGTTCTGCTTCACGCTCGCGATCTCGCTCCGGCGCATGGACACGGCCTCGGCGTTTGCGCTCGCGACTGCGCTCGCCCTGCTCACACAAGCCGGCGCCCTGGTGCTGCTCGCGTGGGGCGGGCGTCGTCAGCTGGGGACGCCGTCGCGCGTCAGCTAGTCCCCCCGCCGGCCAAGCGGGCGGGCGCCTCTCCCCACAGCTGCTCGAGCCGGTAGAACTCGCGCGTCTCCGGCGTGAAGATGTGGACGACCACGTCCAGGTAGTCCATCAGGATCCAGCCGCCGTCGGCCGATCCCTCGACTCGTCTGGGGAGCGTCGAGTGGTCTCCCTTGAGCCCTTCGATCACGCCGTCATGGATCGCCTTGGCCTGCCGGGCCGTGTTGCCGGAGCAGACGAGGAAGTAGTCGGTGTAGCCGAGCACGCCGCGCAGGTCGAGCGCGACGACGTCGATGGCCTTCTTGTCCGCGACGAGGCGCGTGATCTCTGCGAGCAGCTCTTCCGGCTGCATCAGCTCCTCGTCTCCGCCGCCTGGCGGTACAGCCGGTGGTCGGCGATGTAGTCCGCGACGGCCGGCCCGACGAGGTCCTCTAGTGGCTCGCCCCGGGCGGCCCGCCGTCTCGCCTCCGAGGAGGAGATCTCGACGATGGGCATGTCCAGGAACCTCAGCTTTGCCGTGGCAGGGCTTGCGGCCCGGGCGCCTGCGGCGAGCCGCGCAACCGTCTGCAGCAGCTCCTCCTCCGATGAGCCGGAGCGAGCCGCCACCGCGACCTCGGCCAGCTCGAGTAGCTTCTCGGGGTCGCGCCAGTCGGCCAGCGTCCTCGCGGCGTCCGCTCCCACGATGAACGTCAGCTCAGCATCGGGATAGCTGGCATGTATGGCATCCAGGGTATCGACCGTGTATGACGGTCCGCCCCGCTTGACCTCCAGTGCGCAGGCGGCGAGGCCGGGCTCGTCGTCGAGCAGCAGCTCGGACATGCGCAGGCGATGCCCGGGCCCCGGGTCCGCGTCGGCCTGCTTGTGTGGAGGCGTGTGCGCCGGCATCAGCACGACACGGTCGAGGCCGAGCTCGTCGAGGGCGCGTCGGGCGAGCGCAAGATGGCCGAGGTGCGGCGGATTGAACGTCCCACCGAGGATGCCCAGCGACCGAGAGCCCGAAGCCTGCGGCTGCTCAGACGCGGACGTGTCCGTCGCCTTCGACGAGGTACTTGAACGTGCACAGCTCCCGCATCCCGATCGGGCCCCGCGCATGGAGCTTCTGTGTCGAGTTGCCGATCTCGGCTCCCATACCGAACTCGCCACCGTCTGTGAACCGTGTCGACGCGTTGACGTAGACGCAAGCGGCATCGACGGACAGCTGGAAGGCTCGCGCAGCGCCGGTGTCGCTCGTCACGATCGCCTCGGAGTGGCCGCTGCCGTAACGTGCGATGTGCTCGATCGCCTCCTCGACGGAGTGGACGACGGCAATCGCGAGCGTCGGCGCCAGGTACTCCGTCGCCCAGTCCTCCTCCCCGGCCACCTCTACCACCGCGCCGGGCGATCCGCCTTCGCCGTCGCCGCCGAGGGCACGCGTTCGCTCGTCCGCTCGAACCAGCACGCCTTCTGCGCCGAGTGCCCGCAGGATGCGGGGCATGAACTCCGCCGCGCAGTCGCGATGGACGAGGAGCGTCTCGGCCGCGTTGCACACGCCCGGCCGCTGGGTCTTGGCGTTGATCACGATCGCCTCCGCCTGGTCGAGATCGGCGCTCGCGTCGACATAGACGTGGCAGTTGCCGGACGCGGCATAGATGACCGGGACGGTCGCGACCTTCTGCAGCGCCGCCTTCAGGCTCTCGCCGCCTCGCGGGATGATCAGGTCGACGCTGTCGGTCTGCGTGGCGAGCTCGGCGAGCTCCTCGTGCCCGCCACCCGCCACGAGGCTCACGCAGCCATCGGGCAGGCCGCTCGCGACGGCTGCCTCGGAGGCAATCTGGGCGAGCGTCGCGTTGGAGTGCATCGCCAAGGAGGACCCGCGCAGCAGGATCGCGTTACCCGACTTCAGGCACAGCGCCGCTGCATCAATCGTCACGTTCGGGCGAGCCTCGTAGACGACTGCCACCACTCCCAGCGGCACACGCACGCGCCGGATGTCGAGGCCGTTGGGCAGGCGGTGGCCGTCGAGCACCTCGCCCACCGGATCGGCGAGCGCAACGATCTGGCGAACGGCCGTCGCGATGGCGCGGACGCGCGGTTCGTCCAGACGCAGGCGGTCGAGCAGCGCATCTCCGATCCCGGCGTCTCTTGCGAGCCGCATGTCGCGCTCGTTTGCGTCGAGGACCTCCTCCATGCGCGCGTCGAGCGCGTCGGCGATCGCCTCCAGGGCGGCGTCCTTGACGGCCGTGTCCAGCTGGGCGAGAGCGCGCGCGGCGCGCTTGGCGGCACGGCAGACGTCGGCGACGGATGAGGTGGCGGTGGCCATCGCCTAAGGGTACGACCCTCAGTCCATCACGAGGTAGTCGCGGTGCACGGCCTCGTCGGTAGCTCGCGGCAGGATCTCGCGCACGGCCGCCGACTTGAGCCCCTTGACCCGGCGCAGCTCGGCTGCCGAGTAGTTGCAGATGCCCTTGGCAAGCGTGCGGACCGTGACCGCCTCGCCGTCGGCCCCGCCGGCGATGTCGACCGCGTCGCCGGCGTCGAACTCTCCGATCACGTCGACGACACCCACCGGCAGCAGGCTTGCGCTGCCGTCGCGCACCGCACGAACGGCGCCGGCGTCGATCAGCAGCCTGCCGCGCGATGGCTTGGCGTACTTCAGCCACAGCTTGAACGAGCTGTAGCGAGCTTCGCGTGCGGCAAAGCGCGTGCCCTGCGGCTCGCCGGCGAGGACGGCCGGGAGCGCGTCGGCCCGCAGGCCATTGCAGATCACCGTCTGGATGCCCGCTGCTGTGGCCATCTCTGCCGCGACGACCTTGGAGCGCATGCCGCCCGATCCCAGCGGCGACGTCGTATGACCGATCTCGATCTCCTCCAGGGCGGCGAAGTCGCTCACCTCGCTGACGATCCTGGCATCCGCGTGCAGACGGGGGTCGGCCGTGTACAGGCCATCGGTGTCCGTCATCAGGATCAGCTCGTCGGCCGCGACCAGGATCGCCACCTGGGCGGCGAGGAAATCGTTGTCGCCGAAGGAGATCTCGTCGGTCGCCGTCGTGTCGTTCTCGTTTATCACCGGCAGCACCCGCCACTGCAACAGCATCGTCAGCGTCTGGCGCGCGTTGAGGTAGTGCGTCCGTGCGCTCATGTCGAAGAACGTCAGCAGCACCTGCGCGCTCGTCACCTGCCGCTCGCGCAACAGCTCGTCATAGATGCGGTAGAGCTTGCCCTGACCTACGGCGCTCGCTGCCTGCAGCTCGCCGATCGAGCTCGGGCGCTGGGGCAGGTTCATGACGCGCATGCCGCGTGCGATCGCGCCGCTGGTGACGATGATCGCCTCATCGCCTTGCTCGCGCATCGCTGCGAGCACATCGCACACTCGTGCGAGCACGTCCAGACGCGGCGTGCCCTCGCCGTCGGCGACGACGCTCGAGCCGAGCTTCACGACTACGCGTCTCATAGCTGGAGCTTATTTGGCGGGGTGAACGCCGCGCCTTAGCGTGGATCGAGCTCGAACGCCACCCCGGCGATCTCGATCTCGTCGCCCGGCTGGAAGCCCTCGCCCTCCAACGCACGCAGGACGCCCAGCCTGCGCAGCCGTCCCTCGAGGTAGGCCATCGCGTCGGCGTTCTCCACGTCATAGCGCTGGAGCAGGCGCTCGATCCCCCTCCCGCGAACGGCGAAGGACCGCGGCCCGATGCGTTGCACCTGAAAGCCGGAGCCCGCGGCCGGGCGGAACACCATGTGCTCGACGAGCCCCTCCTCCCCGCGGTCGCCGGCGGCTCGCCGCCCCGCCGGGCGCGATCGAGCCCCGCTCGACAGCTCGCCTGCAGCGGCGGAGCTCGCGGCCGGGGTCCGCGGCTGCTCGCCGGGCTCGCCGCCACCCGCGTCTCCCTGCAGGGTCTCAACCCTGCGCAGCAGCTCGGTCGCGAGCTCGCCGACGCCCTCGCCGGTGGCGCTCGAGGTCGCGATGACGGGCACCGCCGGGCCCAGACGGCGCTGCCACTGCTCACGCAGCTCGCGTGCGCGCTCGGCGGTCACGAGGTCGGCCTTGGACAGGACGAGCATGCGCGGCAGGCGTGCGAGTCGCTCGTCGTGCGCGGCGAGCTCGCGCTCGATCGTCGCGTGGTTGCCGGCGATGTCCGCTCCGTCGCCAGCCAGCAGCTCTGGAGCCACGTCGAGCACGTGCACGAGCAGGCTCGTGCGCTCGACGTGCGCGAGGAAGTCATGGCCGAGCCCCGCCCCCTCGCTGGCCCCCTCGATCAGTCCCGGGATGTCGGCGACGATCAGCTGGCGCTCGTCGCCCTCGATCACACCGAGCACGGGCGAAAGGGTGGTGAACGGATAGCTGGCGATCTTCGGCAGGGCCCGTGTCAGGCGCGCGAGCAGCGAGGACTTGCCGGCGTTGGGCAGACCCACCAGGCCGACGTCGGCCAGCAATCGAAGCCTGAGCTCCAGCCAGCCTTCCTCACCGGGAAGGCCCCGCTCGGCAAAGCGCGGCGCCTGGCGCGTAGGCGTGGCGAAGCGCTTGTTGCCCTTCCCGCCGCTGCCGCCGCGTGCGACGGTCGCCCGCTGCCCGGCGGCAAGCAGCTCCCATCGTCGTCCGGCCAGATCGCCGCCGTCTTGCGGACTTGAGATCTGCGTGCCCGGTGGCACACGGATCTGGAGCGTGTGCCCTTCGGCGCCATGGCGCTGTGCGCCCTCTCCGTGCCCGCCGCGGCCGGCCGCATAGTGCGTCTTGCGCCTGAAGCTCTGCAGGTCGCGCAGCGAGTCGTCGCACACGACGAGCACCGCCCCGCCGCGTCCGCCGTCGCCGCCGTCGGGGCCTCCGCGCGGCACGTGCGCTTCACGGCGGAAGCTCATGCAGCCATCGCCGCCTGCGCCGGCCTGCACATGGATCCTCGCGCGGTCGTGAAGCATGCGTTCCATCGTGACAGCAGCGACCGGCAACGGCCGGCGCACACAGAGATGTGGATAGATGACGGGACGTCCATTCAGCCCAAAGGAGCCAGAAGACCATGAATGCAAGCAACGTCGAATCGGCCGGGCAGGTCCTCCTCATAACGGGCGCCTCGTCGGGCATTGGGGCCGCCACGGCACGGCATGCAGCGACGGCCGGCTGGCGCGTCGTGCTCGCGTCTCGCTCCGGCGACCGGCTGGCCGCGCTGGCCGAGGAGCTCGGCGGGCCCGAGCATGCCCTGGCGGTGAGTTGCGACGTCACCGACTGGAATGAGCAGCAGCAGATGGTCAACTCCGCGCTGGCGGCGTTCGGCCGCATCGATGGCGCGTTTGCGAACGCCGGCTTCGGCGCCCCGCGCGGCTTTCTCAACGACACGCCCGAGCACTGGCGCGAGATGGTCCTGACCAACGTCTACGGCGCAGCGCTGACGATCCGCGCAACCATCCCTTCGCTACGAGACTCGCGCGGGCATCTGCTGCTCACCTCGAGCGTCGCCGGCAGGCGGGTGTTGCCCGGCTCGCTGTACTCCGCCACCAAGCACGCCGTCACCGCGATGGGCGAGGCGGCCAGGCAGGATCTGCATGGCAGCGGAATTCGGGTGACCGTCATCGAGCCCGGCATGACCGACACCCCCTTCTTCGACAAGCGCCCCGAGAACGCGCTCGAGCCCGAGGACATAGCGCGCGCGGTGATCTATGCGCTCTCGCAGCCGCCGCACGTCGACGTCAACGAGATCCTGATCCGGCCGACGGCCCAGGCCGGATAGCTAGGCTGCGTCGCCGTCTGGCAGCACGCTGACCACGCGTCCGCGCCGCCCGCTGGTGAACTGCACTGTGCCCGCGGAGCGAGCGTAGAGCGTGTCGTCCTTGCCGATCCCGACACCGTCGCCGGGTTTGAAGCGCGTGCCGCGCTGACGCACGATGATCTCGCCTCCGGTGACCGTCTGGCCGGCGAACGTCTTCACGCCGAGGCGCTGCGCGTTGGAGTCGCGTCCGTTGCGGCTGGAGCCAAGCCCCTTCTTATGAGCCATCTTTCACCGTCGCTTTGCCCTCTTTGGGCGCCCGGGCGCTCCGTTTCGGCTCGGGCGCCGTGTCCGTCCGTTTCGCGCGGGTCGCTTTGGCGGGAGCCGCTTTGGCGCGTTTGGCGCCCCCGGCCGTGATCTCGGTGACCTCGATCTGGGTCAAGTCCTGGCGATGCCCCGTACGCCGCTTGTAGCCGCGCTTGGGCTTGAACTTGAACACGCGCAGCTTCTCGCCGCGAACGTGGGCGAGGACCTTGGCGGTGACCGTCACGTCGGCGAGCCCGGCCTTGTCGAACACGGCCTCCTCGGAGCGGTAGAGAATCGGCTCGAGCGCGACATCTGACCCCTCCTCGGCCGGGAGGCGCTCGATCAGCAGCCGCTGTCCGCGCTCGACGCGGTACTGCTTGCCGCCGGTCTTCACGATCGCGTACATGTCTGTATCAGTCTCGATTCTCTGTCTTGCGCGAGCATTTTCGGCCGCCTTGCGACGTGCCGTGGCTACTCGGGTGTCGCCTTGGCCTTGGCAGCGGAACGGCGCCGCCCGCGTCTGCGGCCACGACGCCGAGGCTTGGATTGTAGGCCATCGTCCTCGCCCTCGTCCTCGGGGGCCGCCTCCGGCCCGCCGGCGGGAGGCAGCTCGTCCTCGGGCTCGGAGTCGACACCGGTCGGGGACTCGCTCAGCCCCGCTTCGAGGCGGACCTCACCATCCTCGCTGTCGGCGGGCGCGCGGCGCCCTCGCGAGCGCTTGCTCGCGCGTTCGGCCGCCCTGCCCGACTCGGCGGAGTCAGAGGGGCGCCGCTCGGAGCGTCCCTCGCCGCGCGACCCGGCGGGTCGCGCCGCCGGGCGAACGATCTCGCCGGACTCGTCGAGCAGCAGCGCGCTAGCAGCGGTGCGGCCGACCTGGTCGATTCGCACCATCCGCTTCTCGCCCACATGCGGCGCCGCCCCGGCGATCGAGATGATGTATCCGTCGATTTTCGCGACGGCATCGTCCACGTCGTACATGTGTGGCTCGACTATCTCCACAAGCACCTCGTCGCCCTGGCGGAACGGCAGGGCGCGCTCCTCGACTTCCTCGCGCGCGCCCATGAAGGTGATGGCGAAATGATCGAGCGTAAGGCCTTCGGAGCCCTCGAACAGGAACGACTTGCCGGTCTGTGCCTCGAGCGCATGCAGCACCCGTGAGCCGTGGCCGGTGAACTGCGTGCTGACGCGGGGATTGACCTGCACGAGGAACGCCTCAGCCTCCGGGTGCTCGGCGGCGACGTCGCGCAGGCGGCGCTCGAACTCGATCGCGATCGTCTCCTCCGAGCGGATCACGCCCTCGCCGTCACATGTCGGACAGGGGCGGCTCATGATCTCGCGGACGCCCTCGGTCACGTTCTGTCGCGTCATCTCGACGAGGCCGAGCTTGGAGATCTCGGCTGTGAAGGTCTTCGTGCGATCCTCGTCGAGCGTCTTGCGCAGCGTCTTCATTACGGCGTCGCGATTGCGCGCACGCGCCATGTCGATGAAGTCGATGACGATGATCCCGCCGATGTCGCGTAGCCGCAGTTGGCGAGCGATTTCTTCTGCTGCTTCAAGATTGTTCCGATACACCGTTTCTTCGAGGCTCGAAGAGCCAACGTT
>JAOPZB010000194.1 GCA_025964355.1 Solirubrobacterales bacterium
CCGAGCGTGTCCTCGCCTCCGATCGGGATCAACGCGTCCACGCCGCGGTCGGAAAGGGTGCGCCGCACCGCCGCGGTCCCGTCGCTTGCGCCCGCGTAGGGATTCGTGCGCGAGGTGCCGAGAAACGTCCCGCCGCGCGGAAGGATGCCGGCCGTGCTCTGGCGCGTCAGCTCGATTGCCTGGTTCTCGAGCACGCCGGCCCAGCCGTGGAGGAAGCCGACGAAGCTGTACCCGCCGTCGGCGAGGCCGCGCCGGACGACCGCGCGGATCACCGCGTTGAGGCCCGGGCAGTCCCCGCCTCCCGTCAACAGGCCGATCCGCGCGAGCGGCCCTCCGGGCGCGTCTGGGAGGGGCGCGGCGGCGGGCGTCATCGTCAGATGCCCTGCCCCGGGAGGAACTCGTTGCTGAACGGAGGCAATCCGCCGTTCGGGTCGTGTGACAGCAGCTTCTGCGAAAGCATCCATCTGCCGAACGCCGCCCAGGCCGTGGGGTCCTGCCAGCCGAACGGCTTGCTCGCGTCGGCAGGCGCCGCGGCGGGCAGCGTCTGTGAGATCGACTCGAGCTGGAGCTTCGGTTCCAGCGACGGGTTGGCATGGGTGAGCAGCGCCGACGCGGCGGCCGGGTTGGCGCGCACCTCGCGCTCGCCGCGCGTGAGCGCCTGCATGAACGCCCGCAGGTCCTGCCCGCGGGTGCGAGCCTCGTCCTGGCGTACGACCAGCACGAGCTCATCGTAGGTCGGCACGCCGGCACGATCGACCGGAATCACCGTCGGACGCTTGTGCAGCAGGCGCAGCTGGATCGCCTCGTAGTTCCAGAAACCGCCGAGCGTCGCGTCGACGCGGCCCGCGAGCATCGCCGGGACGAGGTTGAAGCCGACGTTCGTTTCGCGCACGCTGCGCGGGTTGACCCCCGCGATCTGCAGGGCGCTGCGAAGCTCTGCCGCCTGGTAGGGGATGCCGGCTGTGCCCACGCGCTTGCCCGCGAGGTCGGAGACCCGCGCGACATGCTTGCCGGGCAGCGCGATGATCGACGTGAGTGGGCGCTGGACGAGCGCGCCGATCGACACCAGCTTCAGGCCCTGATCGCGAGCCAGGAGCAGCTCGGGCTCATAGGAGATCGCCATGTCGACACGCCCCGCGGCGAGCAGCTTCAGCGGTTCGGCCGGATCGGCCGGCGCCTCGGGACGGACGTCCAACCCGGCGGTGCGGAAGTCGCCGCGCGCGATCGCCGAGTACAGCGCGGCGTGATCGGCGTTAGGGAAGAAATCGAGCATCACGTCGAAGCGCTTGGTGGCCGGCGCGGACAGCGTGTCGCGCTTGGTGCCGCACGCGGCGAGCGCCACGGCGCAGGCGGCGGCCGTCGCCGCGGCGCTGAAGAGGCGTGACGGCTTTGACTTCATCAATGCGGATCTCCTTGGGGTCGGGCGCTCCACGGTGCGAGCCGGCGCTCGGCGAGCGCAAGCGCGTAGAAGCAGGCGATGGCGAACACGAAAAGGACGGCGGTCCCGGCATAGGCGCGCGGGGTCTGGAAGTTGACGTCGGTGATGATCTCGCGTCCCAGCCCCGGATAGGCCCCCGAGGTGGGCGTCGTCGTCTCGGCGATGAACGCCCCGATGACACCGACGGCGAGCGCGATACGCGCGCCGCTCAGCGCCGCCGGCAGCGCGGCCGGCAACTCCGCGAAGCGGAACGCCTGCCACCTCGTCGCGTCCAGCGTGCGCAGCAGCTTGGGCTGGTCGGGGTCGACGGCAGCGAGCCCGTCGACGGTCGTGACCACGACCGGGAAGAAGCAGATCAGCGCGATCACGACCAGCTTCGGAAACAGTCCAAAGCCCCACCAGAACACCAGCAGCACGCCGATGACGGGGATCGGCACGGCCTGGGACCCGACCGCCAGGGGATATACCGCACGCCGCAGCAGCGGCGACATGTGGATCGCGACCGCCAGCAGGAAGCCGACCGCCAGAGCAAGCGCGAGGCCCAGCACGACCTCCTCGGCGGTCACGGCGAAGTTCCTCCAGACCAGGCCGCCGTTGTCCCACAGGGCGCTCGCCACGGCATGGGGAGCCGGGAGCAGGTCGGCTTCTACGCCGGCGATGTCGACATACAGCTCCCAGGCGCCGAGCAGGGCAGCTGCCAGCACGATCGCCGGCAGCACGCGGGCGAGCCGTCTACTCATCGGTCGCGGCCCATCCCAAGTGCGCGCAGCGCCCGCTCGCGCAGGGCGACGACGGCTGCGTCGGTGCGCGAACGCGGGCGCCTCACGTCCACGTCGATCTCGGCGGCCACCGTTCCGGGCCGCGGCGAGAGGACCGCCACGCGATCGCCGAGCACGATCGCCTCCTCGACGTCGTGCGTCACCAGCACGATCGTGCGCGACCGGCGCGCGAGCGTTGCGGCGAGCCACTCCTGCATCTCGGCGCGCGTGAGCGCGTCGAGTGCGCCGAAGGGCTCGTCCAGGCATAGGACCGGCTTGCCCGAGAGCAGCGTGCGCAGGAAGGCGACACGCTGGCGCATTCCCCCGGAAAGCTCGCTCGGCGCGACGTGCTCGAAGCCGTCGAGGCCGACCTCGGCGAACATCCCAGCGGCGCGGCCACGGGCCTGCGCGCGATCGACTCCGGCGATCCGCAGCGCGATCGCCGCGTTGTCGAGCGCGCTCATCCAGGGCAGCAGCAGGTCGCGCTGTGGCATCAGCGCGGCCGGCGCGCCGGCGATCGTGCCGCTGTCGGGCGACTGCAGCCGGCAGATCAGCTCGAGCAGCGTCGTCTTGCCGCAGCCGCTCGGGCCGACGACGGCGAGCACCTCGCCTGCCTCGGCGCGCAGCGACACGCCGGCGAGCGCCGGCACGACATGGCCGTCGCGGCTGACATAGGCGCGGCTGACGTCCCGCATGACCAGCCCGCCGTCCCCGGCCGTCCTGCGAGGCGACGGCTGTGTGCGGGACTGCAGTTCGGTAGGCACTTCGCTCCCTCCGAGGGCATTACCCCACAGGTTCTAAGGGTCGGCGCCGGTGGAATCGCTTCCCGTGCGCCATCTCAGCCGGCCTTCCCGCCAGCCCCCCTGGTGTCTGCTGTGTCGTTGGGATGCTAGCGCGGGGCGGCTATCACCGGCCGCGTAAGCGCCCGCACGAAGTCCTCGAGCTGAGCGGTGGTCCAGCACTCGAAGGCGGTGCAGTACTCCTCGTAGGACGCGATCACCGAGTCGCCGTAGTTCCAGTACAGCCGCGGCTCCGGGTTCAGCCAGAACGTGCGCCCGGCGCGGGCGGCGATCTGCGCGAACACGTCCGCCCGCGGGTCCCGTCCGTTGGTTCGTGCGTCGCCGAGCACGATCACGGTGGCCCGGGGGTGCAGGTCGTCCTCCACCTGGGTCAGGAACTCCGACCACACGCGGCCGTAGTCGGTGTAGCCGGAGATGTCCGCGACCCCCGCGTCCCCCGCGATGCGTTCGCTCACGGTCTTGAAGTTGCGCTCGTGTTCGAAGATGTCGGTGACCTCGGAGATGCGCTCGATGAACACGAACGAGCGCATCTTGCGAAACGTGTCGTGCAACGCGTGCAGCACCGACAGGAAGAACACCGATGCCGAGGTGACGCTCGTCGACACGTCGCACAGGACGTATATCTCGGGCCGGCGCGGACGCCGCGGGCGGAACTTGAGCACCACCGGCACGCCGCCTGTCTGCAGCGATGCCCGCATCGTGCGGCGCACGTCGACGTGCGCATGGCGGCGATGGCCGCGTGCCTGCAGTCCCTGGGTGGCCAGACGCCGGCGCAGCTGCGCGACGACGCGGTGGACGGCCGCGAGGTCGGCCAGCGGGCCCGAGGGAAGCGCACGGTCCAGGTCGCCGAGGGGCCTGGCCGGGGGCAGGTTGCCGGTTCGCTCGATCTGCGATCGCTCGAGCTCGCGGCGCAGCAGCGCCTCAAAGCGCCGCAGCGCCTCGCGCGGCAGCCCCTCGCGGCGAGGATCGCCGGCCGGCAGATCCGGCTGTGGCTCGGCCCGCAGGCCGAGCGCACGACGGATGCGCTGCACGTCGACGCCGATCACGCCCGATCCCTCCTGCCGGCGCGCGAACGCCGCGATCGCCATCCGGGCCAGATCGCGCATCGCTCCCTCCGATCCCTCCCGCAGCGCGTCGGCGATCTGCGCGCGCAGCGCGTCGAGGTCCTCGTCGGAGAGCTCGCCGAGCGCACCCTGCTGCTCCTCCTGCACGCCCTCGCGAGACGCCGCCAGCTCGACCGCCCGGAAGAAGAAGCGGTCGAAGACCAGCTCGAAGACACGCCTGTCCTCCTGGCTCTTGGCGAGTGTCGCGGCGAGCGCCTCGCGGAAGTCCTCCTCAGAGGTCCAGCTGACCTCGCGCAGGACTTCGAACGCGTCGAGCATCTCGGAGGTTCCGACCGCGACGCCTTCACGTCGAAGCTCCTCGCCCAGTTCGAGGATGCGCGCGGGCAGCCCGGCCGGGGCCGGCTCAGGCGACATCGGCGGACGACCGGAGCTTCAGCCCAACCCGGTCCGCCACCACGTCCATGTCGGTCCGGTGCTTGACGATCACCGACATCGTTTCGGTGAACGTGTCGGCGTCGATGTCCTCGACCCCGAGCAACAGCAATGCCCGCGCCCAGTCGATCGACTCGGCGATCGAGGGGGGCTTCTTGAGATCGAGCGCTCGAACCATGCCCACCACCTCGACCAGCCTGCGCGCGACGGTCTCCGACAGGGCCGGCGCGTGCAGCCGCACGATCTCGAGCTCGTGCTCGAGCGCCGGATAGTCGAGCCAGAGGTACAGGCAGCGGCGCTTGAGCGCCTCGGTGAGCTCGCGCGAGTTGTTGGAGGTGAGCAGCACCACCGGGTGCGTTCGAGACTCCACCCGCCCGAGCTCGGGGATCGAGATCTGAAAGTCGGAGAGGACCTCGAGCAGCATCGCCTCGAACTCCTGGTCGGTCTTGTCGATCTCGTCGATCAGCAGGACGACCGGCTCGGGTGAGGCGATCGCCGTCATGAGCGGCCTCGCGAGCAGGAACTCCTCGCCGAAGATGTCCTCCTGGACGGCGTCCCAGCCCGTGCCCGAGGCCTCGGCCTGGATCCGAAGCAGCTGCTTGCGGTAGTTCCACTCATAGAGCGCCTTCGCCTCGTCGAGCCCCTCATAGCACTGCAGGCGCACGAGCTCGCGGCCGAGGTACTTCGCGAGCGCCTTGGCCAGCTCGGTCTTGCCGACTCCGGCGGGGCCCTCGACGAGCACCGGCTTGCCGAGCTTCGTCGCCAGGTAGGAGACGAGCGCCGTCGACTCGCCCGGCAGGTAGCCCACCGCGCGCAGCCCCTCGGCGACTTCTGCGACCGAGGAGGGCGCCGGGGAGGGTGGGGCGGACATCGTCAGAGCAATGATAGGTACGTTGTGCCCATGGAGCGGACAGCCACCGGCGAGCTGGTGAGGGTCGCGGGCGCGGGCCCCGAGCTCGACGCGATCGTGTTCGACACCCCCAGCAGGTCCAAGGTCGTCGTGGCGGTGATGGACCCACGTCGGGGTCCTGTGCTTCGCACCGTTCACCCGAGGGAGTTGACCGAGCGCGCCGAGGAGGGTCCCGACGACAGGGCGCTGCGTCTCCTCATCCGCCGCACGCCCTCACCCGTGCGCGGCGCGGCGGGCGCCGGGACGGCGGCCGGCCGCGGAAACCCCGGCCACTCGCGAACCGCGATGCATCGCACGACCGGCAAGTAGCGCCCCGCACAACCGTCCCGCGCGTTACTCCCCCTCCGCGGGTCGATCCTCGAAGGACATCTGCTCACCCGGCGGCGGTGGATGGCGCGGCCGGCCGGCCGGCCCGCGATCCGCGGGCACCGGAGCGGAGCGGCCTGGGCGCACAGGCGCCGGGACAACGGCGGTGACCCCCGACTCGGGAGGGGGCCGGCGAGGCGCGACCTCCGTGCTGCGATCGCGCTGGGGCGGCCCGCGCCGGGAGCGGGCCGCCGGTGGTTCCGGTCGTTCGGCGGCCCGCATGCGCCAGCCGGCGTAGCCGAGAGCGCCGGCCGCCACGAACGCGAGGAAGAATCCCCACTCGATGCCCACCGGGTAGCCGTTGCCGGCCGGACGGCTGAAGACGCGGAAGAAGATCAGCAGCGCCGCCCAGCCGCCGGCGACCATCACGATCGTGCCGTCGCCGCCGGGGAGGTGGAACTCCCGACCCTCGCCCCGCGCGAACAGCATCGTGATGACGCCCGCGGCGACCAGGAAGATGGCGGCCTCCACGAACGACACGTCGCCGAACGCGTTGATGCTGTGGGAATAGATCTGGTGCGATTTGGGGTTCAGGCTCTGCAGCCCGTACCACGGGAAGAACATCGTCACCAGCAGCGCCAGCGCCGCGACCGCCGCGAGTCGTTGCTCGGCCTGCAGGGCACGCCAGGCGTGTGTGAGTCGCGTCATGGCTGCTGTCAACCGCGTCATGGCTGCTGTGCCCTGCTTCGCCTCGGGCTGTGAGAGCTCACCTGCGACTAGTCTAGGCGCGGGGCCCGAGGCTAATGGTGGCTGACGACGATCGTGCCGTTCGCCGTGGCGAAGTTCCCGGCGAGATCGGTCGCCGTCAGCGTGACCGTGAAGGTTCCGCCCTTGGCTGGCGTCAGCCAGAGCAGCTTCGGCTTGCCGCGTTCCACGGTCGCGCCGTTGGTCCACACCACCCGGCCGCCCTGTCGCACGGTCAGATGGACCGTCGAGATCTTCGACAGCGAGATCTTCACGCCGGCTCGTGTGCCGCCGCGAAGCGTTCGGGACAGGAGGGAGACGGCAGGCGGCGTGCGCAGGTCGGCGTCAAAGCGCTGCGCCGTCGTGCAGTAGACCTGGTCCGCGGCGATCCCAGTCGTGGGCGGTGGCGCAGAGGCGGCCGTGCGGGCCGCCGCGCTGCCGGTGGCGCCCCCGGTGCTGCCGACGCTGCCGCCGCCCGCGCCCGTCGCGGATCCGCCTGGCGCGGGCGCCGGGGTGGTCGGAGCCGGTGTGCTCGGGGGTGGGGGAGTGGGAGTGGGAGCGATCGGTGGCCCCTTGCGTGTGCGGTCACAGAGGTGCTGGAGGAATTCGGCCAGCAGTTCGTGGTAGTTGAGGCTCGATTCTCCGTACTGGTCATACATCGACCAGGCGCCAGTGTCGTAGTGCGGGACCTCGGCGCGCGCCTCTGCGTCTCCGGCTTCGAACAGCGCGAGCCCGAGCGGGTCCTTGGTGATCGACGCATAGTCGTAGAGGCCGACGAGCGACTGGATGAAGCCGTTGAGGATCCTGTCGCTCGGCGCGTA